>JBHJOM010000084.1:0-34830 GCA_050329715.1 Phycisphaerae bacterium | reverse complement strand
CGGCCGCCTGCCGCCCCCTTACTTATAGGGGCGGCAGAACGTAAGTGGATTAGACGCAAAGTGCGATTACACGTCGCCAGAAGGGTTTTCGATGAACGATGTTGACGGAATTGGCATTTGCGGGACTTCAGAAGACAATGCTTGACAACCGACGACGGTGATGCCAAAGTGGTGTCATGGCATCAAAGGACCGCGAACCTGTAACGCTGCGAATCCCAGCGGAAGTTGCTGATTGGTGGCAGAAGATGGCCGAAGCTCGTGGCGTCTCCCGGAATCATCTGGTCGGTGAGTTCTTGTCGGGTGCTATGCGGGTTGCCGCATTAATCGAACCGGCTGGGCATTTGCCAAGCAAGGTTGAAGGGGCCGGCCTGCTGATGGCCCGCCACCTGGCCGACGTGATCAAGGGTGATCTTGCGGAAGGCTTGGAGATGATCGACTTGGAAAACGCACGTGAGGCTGCAGAGCTTCGAGAGGGGCGTCGAGGTGAGTGATGTGCAACAGGCAGTCGGGAGGTATTTAAGACTCTCGGACGTTGCTGAGCTCCTTCAGTGCTCCCGAAGGACGATACAGCGTCTCGTTGATTCCGGAGAATTCCCGCGTCCGGTGAAGCTGGGCCGGCAGTTGGTCAGGTGGTCCGAAGATGAAGTCCGTGAGCATCTCCGACGGCAGAGGGTGATGAAGTGACTGATGCACTCCGTGCGTTTCTCTTCAAGCCGAAGCGGCGTCGCGGTACTCGTGTTGTCGCCTCTCTCACCTGGTACATGCGTTACCGCCTCCCGGGCGAAAGCGCCTACCGGCAGAAGAACCTCGGCTGTCGTGACAAACAGGTGGCGGAAACTCGCCTCCGTGAATTCGTCGTCCAGGCTGAACGCGAAGCCGCGGGGATCATTCCGCCTCGCGAGCTGGTCAACGCCGCGGCCCGGCCGCTCTCCGACCACCTGGCCGACTTCCTCGCCGATCAGAAGGCCGCGGGTCGTGCAAAGATGTACCTCTACAACATCCAGAAGCATGTCGAACGCCTCCTGGCCGATTGCGGTTGGGTGTTCCCGAAGGACGTGACGACGGAAAGCTTCGCCGCCTGGATTCGCAAGGGGCCAAAGAGCACCCGCACGGGTCTGCCGCTGGCACCGAAGACGCGAAACGCCTACCTCGACGACGCCTCGGCCCTGCTCAACTGGATGTCCCGTCAAGGACGCATCGCGGCGAACCCGCTGGCGGCGAACCGCCGGGCCAAAGTCGATGACGGTGAAGAGAAGCGCCGGGCGTTCATCTCGGATGAAGTCGAAAAGGTCCTGGCCGTCGCCGGTGACCGGCGGGCCTGCTACCTCCTGGCGGTGACGTGTGGGCTACGCCGCAACGAGCTCCGGCAGCTTCGATGGTTTGACGTTCACCTGGATGCACTCCGGCCATACGTCCGGGTCCGGGCATCGACGACGAAGAACGGCAAGGCGGCAACGCTCCCGCTGCGTGAGGACGTAGCGGCCGCTCTCCGGGCCCGACGTGATGAGGCAGGCAATGAGGCCGCTGCGCCTGTCTTCGGCCGTCTCGTGCCGTCCATGGTCCAGTTCCGCGAAGATCTGAAAGCGGCCGGGGTCGATGAGGTCGATGCGACCGGTCGCCGGCTGGTGTTCCATTCCTTCCGTCATACGCTGGCCACGGAACTTGCCCGGGCCGGCGTCTCTCCGCGGGTGGCGATGGAGTACATGCGGCACAGTGACATGAAGCTGACGATGCGGACCTACACCGACGCCGAACGACTCCCGACCTGGGAGGCGGTCGAGCAGCTACCGGCCTACGCCTCGGTGGTCTCGGCGCTGCAGCTCCGGACGGGCACCGACGACGCACAAAGTGACGCACAAAACGACGCAAAAAACGACGCACAACCAGCAGTCCACGGCGGTCGTCGGCTGTCGTCGCATGACGTCCCGGGGGAAGCGGCCGGACG
Source organism: Phycisphaerae bacterium (assembly GCA_050329715.1). GTDB lineage: Bacteria > Planctomycetota > Phycisphaerae > Tepidisphaerales > Tepidisphaeraceae > DAIOTR01. Next base: position 32,885 of record JBHJOM010000084.1, on the reverse strand, counting down.
TCGTAAACCCTCGCCCACCAACGAAAAACGTCACCCTCTGGCACCGATTGTCACAGTCGGTCAGGGGGTGACGTCAAGTTGGGGATCTAGGATTCGAACCTAGACTAACTGAGTCAGAGTCAGTCGTGCTACCGTTACACTAATCCCCAAGGGTGTTTCAGTGCTGGTGCGCAAGAGCTTACCGGGCCTGCGCGGTGGGGTCAATTGCCGCGGGTATTTGGCCTGCGAGGCTTTTAAGGCACCCTCGTCAATGCGTCGATGACGGGGGTGCAGGCCTTGGGTTTTGGCTCTGCAGGGAGTTTTCTTCATGGGCGTTTTGATGGGTGTTTGGGTGGTGCCGGCGATTGCGGCGACGCTTTGGGGCGTCTCGGAGGAGGACGTTTGTCGGCAGGTGGCCGACGGGCGGCTGCTGTCGCGGCAGGAGTTGGGCTTTACTCTCGTCTACACCGGCCCGGCGGAGGGGGCGGACCTTGCACAGCGGGTGCCGACGGCCGAAGCGCAGCCGACGACCTGGACGCCGGCCGAGGTCATCGACGCCGTGCCGCCGGCGGGGAGCTATCCCATTCAGGCGGCCAGGCGAAACATTGGCGCTTTCCGGCACCCGCCCAGCGCACGCAAGGCGGCCTGAGCCGGATGGGCGAAGGTCTTTCGCGGGGTTGGGGTTGGCACACGCCGGGGGCTGCGCATGCGCACCCCCGGCTTTGTGCCTGAACGTCTGGCGGCAGGATCTGTTAACATCCACGGCGTATGGGAAACACTTGGGTCAAGATCAAGTTCTTCACCAAGATCGGCGTAATCGTCCTGCTGGCGGTCTACGGCCTGTTCTTTCTGTTCAACAACTTTCAGCGTGTCGACGTCTGGCTCTTCTTCGGGCCGAACCTTCAGTTCGAGCAGACGCCGATGGTCTTCGCCCTGCTCGTGGCGTTCCTGCTGGGCATGCTGGCGACGCTGCTGGTGCGCACCACGCTCGTCACGCTCAAGGAGTTTCGCGGCACCCGCGACCGCACACGTACAGAGCGGCTGGAACGCGAAATGTCCGAGATGAAACGCAAGGCCGGGCGGCTGCGAACGGCCCCGCCGCCGGAGCAGGCCTGAGCCGGGTCCCGGAGACGGCCGCCGAGGAAACCTCAGTCAACGATTCAGCTTGATCCCGACCTGCGGCGGTTCAACGGCCCGTCTTTCCGGCGGCCGAGTCTTCGGACGCTTCGGCCTCCGCGGCGAGTTCCTGCCGCACGAGCAGGATCTTTTCCAGCGTGATGGCGTCGTCCCGGTCCCGCGGCCTTGGGAGGCTCGCTTTAAGCTTCAATAGCGATTCCAGCTTCATCACACGGAGCGGCATGCCGGCAAACTCGACGACCTCGGCCACGTCGATGATCTGTTCGATCGGCTGCGGCCACTCCGGCAGTTCGCCCAGGATGTCGATGATGCCAAGCTCAGTCTGGAGGTAGATGCTCATCCAGCCCTTGAACTTCTCGGGCAACATCTGGGCGGGCATGCGCTTCAGGTGCTGGTAGAAGACGCAGTTGAGACCGCCAAGCGCCGCGCAGATGTGATGCAGGTTCTCCTCGTCGAGCGGCGCGACGACATCGATGTAGCTCGTCACGCGTGACCCGCCGTGGAGAATGACGCCCATCCCGCCGATCAGCGCGAAGCGGACGTTGTGGGCACAAAGCCGCCGCAGGAGTTCATGAAGCTTGTGCACGCCTGGCTTCTCCCGCAGCACGCAGCGTGTCGGTAAAGTTCAGTGCATCGTCGTGTATGAGCACGCGCTGTTCCGGCGTCAGCCTCAGGTTCTGGCGGATCATCCAGTACTCCGAGTCGGACCAGCCCTTCTCCTGCTCGCGGCGGATTTCCTCGAGTATTTCCGGCGTCGCGTCTATTGCCCTATTCTACCCGCGGGGTCGGCCGCAACGCACACACTTCATGCAGACACAACGTTACAAGCTCACCATCGCCTACCGCGGCACGCACTACCACGGCTGGCAGCAGCAGCACACCTCCGGCGACGTCGTGAACGCCGAGCGGCTGCCCACCGTGCAGGACAAGGTCCGCCGGGCGCTGGTCTCCGTGGTGAAGCACCCGGTGCGGCTGCAGGGCTCCAGCCGGACGGACGCCGGCGTGCATTCCAAGGGGCAGGTGGCACACTTCGAGACGCACATGCTGAACATCCCGCCGGCGAACCTCCGCCGGGCGGCCAACAGCCGAGTGCCGCAGGACGTGTGGATCAAGACGCTCGAGCCCGTGCCGGATACGTTCGACGCGATCAAGAGCACGATCGAGAAGCGTTATCAGTACCTCATTCACTGCTCCCCCGAGCGGCCGGTCTTCGCCGAGGGGCTCTGTTGGCACGAGCCGAACGAGCTGGACCACGCCGCGATGCACGCCGCGGCCGGCCACTTTGTGGGCGAGCACGATTTCACGAGCTTCGTGCGTCCCGGCCACGGGCGTGCCGACGCGGTGCGGACGGTCTTCGAGTGCCGGGTGAGCCGCCGGCGGGAGCACATCGTGGTGGGCGTGCGCGGCAACGGGTTCCTGTGGAACCAGATTCGGATCATGGTGGGCACGCTGGTGGAAGTCGGGCGTGGGCGGCGAACGCCGCAGGACGTGGCCGAGGCGCTGGCCGCCCGCGACCGCCGCCGTGCCGGGCCGACGGCCCCGCCGCAGGGGCTATACCTGCAGTGGATCCGCACGAAGACGGCGGAAGCGACGGGTGAGGCGGTGTCGGGTGAGGATGACGGAGAGTGAGCCGCAGGCCGAAGGCCGCGCATCCGCAGGCTCGAAGAAGCGCGGCCTTTGGCCTGCGGCTTAACTGGTACCCACAACGCGTACGTGCCCGCGTGCGTTGTACACTCCCTTCGGGCCTCAACCCTTGCGCGCGACGAAGAACCGGTCCCCCGTGCCGCCGGGGCCGATGGGGAAGCGGACTTTCATCGCGCACTTCGGGCAGTTGCCCTCGTAGGCCGTGCCGGCGCGGTTGCGGTAGACGCGGGCGTACGTGCCGCAGCACTCGAAGCGGACGCCGAGGAAGCTGGGCCTGTTCTGTGCTGGTTTGGCAGGTTCTTCCTGCGGCCCGAGGCTGCTGAGTTCGAGCTGGTAGTCGCGCGGGTCGCTGGTCACGTACCCTCCTGCTGGCGGGCTTCGATCTTTGCCACGATGCCGCTGACAAGCCGCACGGCCTGCGCCCTTTGATGATCGGCCCGATCCAGCACGGCGTTGCGGGCTGCGGCGTCGGGGAGTTCCGGCACGTTCACACGCACGTTGTGACCCGCGCACCGCACCGTGGCCGCGGCCAACTCGGCGGCGACGGCCAAATCACTCAGAAGGTACAGGTTCGTCTTGTCCACGAGCCCGTCGAGCGTACGCAACAGCGCCACGGCCGTGGAGCCGATCGTCTCCGGCACGCGGATGCAGACGGCCAGCGCCTCGGCGGCCTGCCCTGCGTCTGCCTGCTTCTTCTGGCGTTGATACTCGGCGAAGGCTTCCTCGTCCTCTGCCGTGAGTTGAAGCAGCAGCGCCCGGGCCTGCTCGAACACGGCCACCGCGGCCGCGAACGCCGGCTCGTGCCCGGCCAGGCTCTTTTTGCCCTGACTGTATCGCACGGCCATAGTCGCGATCGCCGTGGCCAAGGCACCGGTTACGCCGGCCACGCTGCCGCCGCCGGGCGTCGGCGTGCGGGCCGCCACGGCATTGAGGTAGCCCAGGAGCGTCGTGTCGTCGGACGGTGCGGGCATGGGCGGCTTAGTCTTCCTGCCGGGCGTCGGCTTCGGGCTCATCGTCGATCTCACTGAGGTAGTGCAGCGCCCGCTCCAGCTCGTTCTTGAGGTGCCGCACGCGGAGCAACGACCGCACGCGGGTGAGCAGCTCGAACTTGTTCACGGGCTTGGAGACGAAGTCGTCGGTGCCGCAGTCGGCCGCCTGCTCGATGTCCCCCAGCTCGTTGAGGGCCGTCACCATCAGCACCTGGATGTCGCGCGTGGCGTCGCTCCCCTTGAGTTGTTTGCAGACTTGAAAGCCGCTCATCCGCGGCATCATGATGTCGAGCAGAATGAGATCCGGCTTCTCGGCCTCGACCTGTTGCAGTGCCTCCACGCCGTCGGCGGCGGTAATGACGCGGACGGGCAGCGCCTCGAGGAACGCACAGAGCAGTTCGAGGTTCTGCTGGTTGTCGTCGACGACGAGTACAGTGGAATGCGGCAGGAAGCTCTCTTGGCCGAGGGCGGCGGTGCCTGGGCGGCCGGAGGCGGGCTTGACGGGGGTGTTGGTGTCGAGGGTGTCGGAACTCATTTAGTTGTTCTCCCTGGCGGCCGGGTCGGTGGCGTCGGCCGGGTTAGAGTCGGCCGGGCCGGCGGGCAGCAATGCGTCTTTGAAGGGGGCGACGTGTTCAAGGAGTCGCTTGTCTGCGGGGTCTTGGCTGGCGGCGAGTCGGCCTGAAAGGGCCAGCAGGTCTTCGGGGCGGTCCACGTCCTGCCAGGCGTCGGCGAGCGCAATGCTGTAGCCGTGCATGCCGGCGTTGGAAATCGTCTGGGCGCACTCGGCACCGCTGGACCATTGTACGCCGGCCAGCAGCGTCTGAACGATTACGTTCGCCCCAACGCCCAGGCACCAGTACCCGCCGTCGGCGGCGGGGCCGAGAACAACGTCCCCCTGCCCGGTCAGCCGGCCTGCCTGCTGGAGGTGGCTCAGCGGGACGTCGGGGCTGTCGGCACCCAGGAAGAGGATCGGCCGGCCCGGCCGTTCCTGGCGGATGCGCTCCGTCGCCCCGGCCAGGCGCTGCCCAAGGTCCCCCTCGCACTGCGGGATGACGTTCTCCGCCAGCACGATGTCGCCCATGAGCGCAAGGGCCTGCTCGCGGCGCTCGGCCGGGTCGAAGACGATGAACGGCAGGTCCATTGGCAGCGTGACGATGCGGTCAATGAGGTGCATCAGGAACAGACGGTGCAATTCACACGCCTGTTCGGGCGTCAGGGCCGGCGTCAGGCGTGTTTTCACACGGCCGACTTCCGGCAACTTGCACATCAGGGCGTAAGTGACAGTTTGCCACACGTCGGAAGCCTACTCAGCGGGCGCGGGTGAAGCAAAGATCATCGCCGCCAACACCGTACACCTGCCGAGACGGTCGAAGCGTTCCCGATAGGGCTCGAACCTATAACCTTCGGCTCCGGAGGCCGACGCTCTATCCAATTGAGCTACGGGAACGGCAGTTTTGCCAGCGGGCAGACTTTGAGGCACGCCGCAGCATCGACGGGACGCGTCATCCCGACGAGCCGGATTATCGGCGGCAAATGCCACGAATCAAGCGGCACAGCAGCCGCGTAACGCTTTTGCCTGACCGGGTTGCCTTACGTCGCGTCGTACGTGCCCAGCGGCCGCAGCCAGATGTTGCGGAACCGGACCAGGTCGCCATGGTCCTGGAGCTTCAACGGGGCTACGGCGTCACTCGGCTCACAGGCCGGCGGCAGCACCTTATGCGTCGTCCGACCGAGGAACGGCTTGGCGTGGTGCAGCACGACGCCGTTCAGGATCACCGTCACGCTCGGCATGCTCACGAGCTTGCTCCCGTTGAATACCGGCGGCTCCCAGAGGATGTCATACACGTTGAACTCGCCCGGCTTGCGGATGGCATTGGCCAGCGGCGGGTACTGCCCGTAAATGCCGCCGACCGTGCCGTCCGGGTATGTCGGGTTCTGGTAGCAGTCCAGCACCTGAATCTCATACTCGCTGGCGAGGAAGACGCCGGAGTTACCCCGGCCCTGGCCCTCACCCTTCACCTCAGTCGGGGCGGCGAACTCGATGTGAAGCTGGTAGCGTCCGAACGACTGCTTCGTCTTGATGTCGCCGGTCTTGGGCTTCACCTGCATGGTGCCGTCGGGGAGCAGGTCCCAGGCGCATGGGCTGCCGTCCTTGGCGGAGACGAAGGCGTCCAGGCTTTTGCCGTCGAACAACACGACGGCATCCGAGGGCGGGTGGGAGGCGGATGCGCCCGGCGTCACCACCGGCGGCTGCGGGCGGTTCGGGTCGTGAACGTGGTAGCCGCTGTCGGGAAGCGTCGGGGTGTCGGTGTAGCCTTGGACCATTGGGGATGATTCTCCGGTAAAGCGTCTCACCCGAACCATGTCGCCCGGGCGTCGGAGCAAACTAGCCGCGAGGCGCAGGGAGTCAAGCCGACGCCCCGCGGCCGTTCGTACCGCCGACGATGCATGCAGACGGCTACTCGTACCGGATGTCGTCCAGAAAGAACACGACCGGCTCGCCCTGCCCGGCCACGATCCACCCGAACCCCGTCTTGATACGTGAAAGGTCCTTGCCGGTGAGGTCGATCTCGTACTGCTTCCAATCGTCACTCAGCGTCACCGTGATCTCCGCCGAGGCGGTGTCGAAGTGCTTTTTATCCCGGCCGATGAGGCCCATTGCGAATTTCACACGCTCGCCGCCTTCGTTCCCACGGGCCCAGAAGGTCAGCTTGGTCGCGCCGGTGAGGTCCCGGCCGCCGGGGAGGTCGCCCCAATCGTTGGCCGGGTCCTGCCAGACGATGCCGCCGAAGCCGTCGGGCGCGCGGTACTCGCATCGCATGGCGGTCGCACCGGAACGCGGGTCGGCGTCGGACTTCTCGTTCATCGCGATCGCACCGGTGTTGCCCATCCAGCCGCTCCACACGTACGGCAGGCCGCTCATGTCGTCGGCGAAAACGGTGAACGGCAGGTTGGCGTTCTGCCCCTTCTGCTCGGGCACCTGGCCCTTGACCAGAAGCGGGATGTTCGCCATCGAGCCGCCGTTATGGTCGTCGGCGACGTACGCGAACAGCCGATACCGCCCCGGCACCTCCGGCATGCGGACCTCGGCACCGTTCAGGTCGGCAGACAGGATCGCATCGGGGTAGGTCGGCGGTGCGGCCTCGGCATCGCCGCCGGTGTTGTAACGCTCGGCCTCACGCTGCAGCACCCAGCGCGCCTTGAGCGGGTCGCCGTCCGGATCGCTGGCTTGAAGCTCGACACGCACCGTCCCGCCCGGCTCAACACTATCGGACCCGGAGACGCTCAGCGGCTGCACCACCGGCGCGCGGTTGGCCGGCGGCTTGCCCGTCCAGAGTTCCTGCAGCGTGTCGACGGCCGGAGTCCGCGTGCCGTCGGGCAGAAACAGCCCGAACCACGTCGCCGTCGCCTCCTGCTTGTAGCCCCAAGTAAACGCATACCCGCCCAGGCTCAGCGGGTGGTCGGCAATGCTGCCGACGTACGTGGCGCGGTAGGCCTCGGCCTTCTGGTTGCTGGTCGGCTCCGGGGCGGCGTCGAAGGCGTTTCGGCCGGTTTCCCACGTCCCGGCCGGGCCGTACTCCGTGAGCACGAACGGCTTGGGCGTCACGCCGAGGCGTTCGCACAACTCGGTGTACCGCTGGGCGACGCTCGGCCCGCCGCCGTAGCTGTTGATGCCGACGATGTCGACGCTCGGGCAAAGCCGGTGCAGCGACTCGATGCGGTCTCCGCCGATCTCGGCGATGGTGACCATCACCGGGTGGTCCGGGTCGATGCGCTTGATCATCGCGGCAGAAGCTTCAACGTGGCTCCAGATCGCCGCGTCGGTTTCGTCGCCGTACTCGTCCATCTCGTTGCCAAGGCCCCAGGCCAGCAGGGCCGGGTGGGCCTTGAACTGCTCGACGGCGTCGCGAACCTTCTCGAACTGCTCGGCGACCTGCTGGGGATCGGAGTAGTCGAAGCCATGGCGGTTATGACCGAGCCAGATGCCGACGGACACCTTCAGGCCAAGTTCTTCGGCCTCGTCGAGGATCGCGCGGGTATCGGGCCCGACGCCCCAAGTGCGAAAGCCGTTACCGCCGACCTCGGCCAGCTTGGCCTTGGAGGCCGAGCCGGCCGCGCCCTTGATGAAGTGCGGCTGGCCGTCGACGAGCAGCGTCTGCCGGCCGTCGCGCTCGGCGATGGTGACTTCGCCGGCCAGGGCCGAACCTGCGTGGAGCGTCGCCATGCAAAGGACGAGTCGAGTCAGAGTTTTCATGATGTTCTCCAGTGTTGCTGACGGCCGAAGCCGAGCGGTTCAGTAAGTTGTGGCGATGTTCTTGAGCAGTAACTGCCCCTGGCGCACGCTCTCAGCGTGGCCGTCGAGGAACACGGCGTTGCCGACCTGGTTGTTGTCGTGGCGGTAGCGCAGGTGGTAGTTGTTGCCGGGGCCGTCGCTGTTGCTGGACCAGCCGCGCAGGGTGTCGACGGACTCGCCGGCGAGGGTCGTGTCCAGAAGCGGGTTGGGATCCGGTCGGTATGAAAACTCGTCGGTGTAGTCGAGCCAGCCGGCGGCCGTGAAGACGCCGCTTGCCAGTGACGAGTCGGCGACCGAGAGCACCTCGGCGGACCTGCGGATCGCGGTGACCTTCACCAGCTTTCGGTACTCCACCGGGATGTTCGCCCCGTCCGGGAACTCCATGTACCGGTGCGCGCCGCGGTTTGCGCCGTAGGTCTGCTTGTACTCAAGGTTGAACTTGGTGGTCACCTCGCCGCAGGTCCAGACAGACTTGTCCTCGCTTCGCGGCAGGTAGCTCTGAAGGATGTCGTGAATCCGCAGACCGATCTGCGGGTTGGGCGGCAGGTTTACATTGAAGGTGCTCGGGAAAAGAAACCCGCTGCTGTCGTTCGTGTAGAGCGCCGAGCCGGTGGCGATCTGCCGGAGCCGGCTCAGGCAGTCGGCCTTGACGCCCGCCGCACGCGCTTTGCCGAGCACGGGCAACAGAATTGAAATGAGCAGCGCGATGATACCAATGACCACGAGCAGCTCGACGAGGGTGAATGCGTTGCGCTTCATGGGAAGCCTTTCGGTGCGGGTCGGAGTGCGACGAACGACGTGACAGGCGTAAAAGAACAGGCCCGCTTATCGCGTGGCCGGTCCTGGGTTGAAGACGGGTGAGACGAGACAGAGCACCGCCGCCCCGCCCGGCGCACGGCCGGGACGGGGCGACGGCGACTGACTTAGCGACGACGACGGACTATGGCCAGTCCGCCGAGGCCCAGAAGGGTCAGCGACGCGGGCTCGGGCACCAGGGTGCCCGTGGCGACCACGTTGTCGATGAAGCCGCCCGACGATGAGCCGTCAAAGGCCCCGGCAGCCGCCGAGAACTCGATGAACAGCGTGTACTCGTCGGCCGGGTCGGCACCGAACGCCGGCACGTTGAGCGTCGCGAAGCTGAGCATCTGGTAGGCACCACCGGTATCGGGCAGGTTGTTGATTACCTGGTTGTCAACGATGTTGCCGGTGCCGTCGAGGATGCGGGCCGCGGCCGAGGCGACGCCGCCGGGGCCGAAGTTGCTGGCCCAGTAGAAGCTGACATCCACGGTGGTCAGCTCCTCGAGGCCAGGCAGACCGCCGTCCTCGATGCCGTTCTGCAGACCGACCGAGTTCGGGCCGGCGGCCGGGCTGCCGATGGCTTCGAGCTTGAGTGCCCAGTCCCCGGCGAACGGGTTGGAGCTGTCACGCGTCCCGGGTTGAAGCCCTACCAACTGCCAGCCGTCGGCGCTGGTGCCGGTGCCGAGTTCGAAACCGCCGTTGGCGATGACGTCATCGGCCGAGGCGTTCGAGGTGAAGGCCATGACCGGCAGTGCGAGTGCGACGCCGGTGACGAACAGGTGCGAAGTGAAACGAGACATGTGCTTCCTCTTCCTTCTGTGGCGCTTGCAGGCGGCCACACGCCTTGGAGCGGCTAGTGACGCGACGCGTCAGGCATGCCGCTGGACTTGTGAACCTCGAACAGTGTGGGCAGTACGCGGCGAACGCTGCGTAGCGGACCAGTGCCGTCGAGGAGGAGTTGCAGAACTTCGAACGCCTCCTTGCCGATCTCGGTGGCGTTCTGCACGACCGCCGAGAGCGAGGGGAACGTGATATGACGCAGATCGCCGTCGTCGAACCCTACGACAGACAGCTCGCCGGGGACGCTGTGGCCCAGGCTCTGCACCTCATTGAGCAGGCCGACCGCCGCCAGCGGGTCGGCCAGGTAGATCGCCGTCGGACGGGGGGACATGGCAAGCAGCCTCCGAGCTGCCTGACGTCCGCCGTCCAGACGGGCCGGCTGACGGAGCACCAGAAACGGGTCGAACTCGATGCCGCCCTCTTGAAGCGCGTCCCGGTAGCCGGCGAGGCGGTCCGCGTGGTCGGCGGTTTCGACGATGTTGGTGCAGAAGGCAATCCGGCAATGGCCCAGCCCGATGAGGTAGGCCACGGCCTCCCGACTGCCTGTACGACTTTCACAACAGATGTAGCTGACGGCCTCGTCGTCGCTGCGGTCCCCCACCAGCACCGCGGGGAAGCCCTCGCCTGCGATCTGCTCGCAGACGTGATGCGTGTTGGCGTCGGTCCGCAAGACGGCCCCGCGGATGCCCTTGCGGAGGAACATCTGCGTGAACGACTCGTGGTCGAGCCGGGCACGCTGGGCCTCAAAGACGACCAGGTCGAAGCCCAGTTCGCTCATCCGCTGGCTCATCCCGTCCATCAGGGCGGCGTCAAACGGGGAACCCAGCGAAGGCTGGCCGGTGTAGCAGAAGGCGATGTTCGTGGTGCTGCGCTTTCCGACGGCGGCGACGTAACGGCTCTTGTTGGCGGCGTCGAGGATGCGCTTCCGCACGCCGGGCGCAACCCGCGGATGGTTGTTCAGCGCCCTGCTGACGGTGGTCGGGCTCAGGCCGACCTGCTTTGCGATCTCACGTACCGAAGCCATCCTTACCTCCACTCCAAAAACAGTTGGTGAAACTGTTTCATGCACAAACGATAACTTCACCTGGCGCTAAGTCAACAACAAAGATGAAAACTTGATCCGAAAAAAGCGTAGTGCGTCGTCGATTGGCGATGATGCCCGCTCAAGGGGTTCGCGTGTTTTGGCTGACGTTTCGTCACCCAAGGTCGTCACATCTTGCTACGGCCAGGAGATGGCTCATGCGCCGGCGGGCTTTCCCTTTGACACGACGCAACCTTCATGTATGCTGATTAAACGCTTCATTTTGCACATCTTAAACGGAGGACCGCATGCAAAACCCCCACACGAGAGCCGGCCGCCCGGCCTTCACACTCGTCGAGTTGCTCGTCGTCATTGGGATCATCGCCGTGCTGGTCGCCCTGCTCCTGCCGGTGCTTGGCAAGGCCACCCGCCAGTCTCGCACGATCAGCGGGCTGTCGAACCAGCGCACGCTCCTTCAGGCCGTGCAGATGTATGTGGCGGAGAATCAAACCTACTTGCCACCTGGCCAGTTCAACATCGGCACTGGCGACTGGCAGACGGTCCTGAACGGTTACCTCAACCGCGGCGGCCCGGACTGGAGCAGCCAGAGTGGGCAGAACAAGGTCTTCCTCGACCCAAGCGCCACGATCCCTCGCAGCAGCCGGCACTTCTCGGTTCACCCGGTGCTCATGCCAATGATCAACATGGGCAACCCGAACTACCAGAAAATCCTCCGGGTCCGAAGGCCTTCGGACCTCATGCTCATCACAGACGGCACGCAGCAGGGCAGCGGCTCGAACCGCGGCTTCGTGCAGCAACGCGCATGGGCGGTGGACGGTATTTTCACAGCTCCGGCAAACCTCAGCAGGCGGATCAACTCAGGGCCTAACATTGACGCCGGAGTTTCTCCCTCGGCACACATCCGTTTTCGGCAGGGCAATAACGACGCGGCGAACATGGCCTTCGTAGACGGCCATGCCGCCACCATGCACATGCGCGAGGTGCTCCAGAAGCACGTTCGCGTCGAACGATAGAGGCTGGAAGTTACAGCGCCCGCCGGACGACCCTGGAGGGTTCGCGACACTCGGCTGGCGTTCTCAACAACACTGCCCGGGGCAGTGAGGAGTGAACGACAATGCATTGCTGTATAGCAACAGACACCTGGTTCAACAGAGTAAGGGCGGCCGTGACGGTAGGCTTGTCACGGTCCGTTCGGACGTCCGCGCTGGCGGCGGTGGCCTTAGGCCTGGGGCTGAGCTTCGCCGCCGCCCAATCCGAGGCACAAACCGCCGACGCCAGCGCAAAATCCCTGCTTGAAGGCGTCGAAGACTCACGGATCCGCCAGGCAGACTCTGACGTTGAGATCATCGAGCACGAAGGCAAGCCTGCGTTGAACATCACCGTCGGCCACAAGGGCGGCGACTACCCCGGGGCCGAGGTCAGTGCGCCATCGGGCACCTGGGACTTGAAGGACTACACCGCCGTGAAGCTCAAGGTCACCAACACCGGCGATAAGGGGGTTCGCGTCCACGGCCGGGTCGATAACGAGGGCGACTGGCGAAAGCAGCCTTGGAGCATCAACGCCACGAACATCAAGCCCGGACAGACGGGCACCGTGACCGTGCCCTTCGGCCGGAGCTACGGCAACGACGGCTTCGATCTGGACCCGGGCAAAATCATCCGGTTCGTCGTCTTCGCCGAGAAGCCCAAGGGGCAGACGACACTCCGCCTCGAAGAGGTCACGGCCGTCAAGGGCGGCGGCGGCAGCTCGGCGCAAACCTCGGGCGGCGGCGCCACGTTCACGCCGCCGGGCTCGAACACGCTCTTCGACTTCGCCAACAAGACCTACGACGAGAGTCAGTTCTCAAGCAACGGTGCCGCCTACGAAATCGTCGATACCGACGACGGCAAGGCACTGCAGATGAGCTTTAACAGGGGCGAGCGCTGGCCAGGCGTGCACCTGACGGGCCCGAACGGCGGCGGGTGGGACATGTCCAACTTCGCCGGCGTCGAGGCGATCATCACCAACCCGACCGACAAAGCCATCAACGCCGCCCTGCGCGTGGACAACCCCGGCGGCAACGTCGGCGGACGCGAGCCCTGGAACGCCGAGAAGATTCGCATCAGGCCCGGCCAGACCGAGACAGTACGTGTGAAGTTCGGCCAGTCATGGGGCTCACCGGGCTACGATCTCAACCCCGCCGGCGTCATCCGCGTACTCGTCTACGCAGAGGGCCCGCCGGCCGACACCCGGCTCCTGGTGAACAAGGTCGCCACCTACGGCCAGCCCATGGCCCGCGGTGCCGACACCGTCGATCTGAAAGGCGTGCTGTTCGACTTCGGCCCGAGCTTCGTCATGGGCGGCCGGGTCGATGAGCGCGGCGGCAAGGCTTCGCACCAGGACGGTAAGCTCGTCCTGAGCTTCAACGAAACCGAAGAGTATCCCGGCGTCGCCCTGAGCCCCGTCGGAACCAGTTGGGACCTGTCCAAGTTCGGGAGTGTCCAGGCCGAAGTGACCAACACGGGCGAGAACCCGGCCCGCATCGGCCTGCGCGTCGACAACCCCGGCGGCCCCAAGGCCAGCAACACCGAGCTGATCAACCTCGCCCCAGGCGAAAGTAAGACGCTCAAAGTCACCTTCGGCAAGAGCCACGGCAACGCAGGCTACGAACTGAACCCCGCAGAGGTCACCTCGCTGCTGTTCATGGTCGAGAAGCCCAAGGGCGCAGTCATGATTGCCGTCGATGAAGTCAAGGCCAACCGACTGGCCTACGCGACCGTGCCGGACTGGATCGGCCAGCGGCCGCCGGTCGAGGGCGACTGGGTGAAGACACTCGACGAGAACTTCGATTCCGGCAGCCTGGACAAAGATGTCTGGACCCCGCGCCTCGTATGGGACGGCCCGGCCGGTGCCGAACTGCAGCGCTACCTCGAGCAGAACGTCATCGTCGAGGACGGCAAGATGAAGCTCAAGGCTGAGGTCAACCCCGGCCACCAGTACGACAACCCCGAGCTGGACACCCGCAAGTACGCAACCGCCGCCGTGACCACGCTGGACAAGTGGACGCAGCAGTACGGCTACTTCGAGGCACGCATCAAGGCACCCACGGCCCGCGGCCTTTGGCCTGCATTCTGGCTCATGCCCGATCGCGGCAAAGAAGCCGGGAACATCTGGGTCCGCCGGAGCACCGAAAACGGCGGTATGGAAATCGACATCTGGGAGCACCTCACCGAGTGGGGCCCGGGCCGGTACAACATCGCCGCACATTGGGACGGCTACGGCAAGGACCACAAGCAGTGGGGCAACAGCCATATCTACCACCTGCCGACCGAGGACGGCTGGCACAACTACGGCTTGCTCTGGGAGCCGGACAAGCTCACCTTCTTCTGCGACGGCCGAAAGGTCGGCGAGTGGGCCGACGAGCGAATCCTGGACATGCCGGCGTATATCAAGTTCACGATCCAGATGGGCAATTGGGCCACCAAGGACGTGGACGACGCCGCCCTGCCCGACTACCTGCAAGTGGAGTACGTTCGCGTCTGGCAGCTTGCCGAACGCGCCGAGTGAGTGACCCAGGTCAGTCAAACGCAGAAAGGGCCGGCGCAAAGCGCCGGCCCTTTCTGCGTTTCATAGTCGATTCGATCAGCTGTAACAATCGGGCATCCAGCCGCGCTCCACGGCGTCGCGGAAGGACCATTCGGGCCGGTCTTCCACTTTGTAGCTCCAGAAGAACCAGCCCCGCGTCGCCTCGAACGAGGCCAGCTGAACATCCGCATATGCACGCATCAGCCCCTCATGCGCCAGCGAACTGAGTTCCGACTTAGGCCCCACCAGTCGGCTGGGCCAGGACAACGACCATTCTCCCACAATCACTTCGCCCTGCGACAGCCAGTGCCGCAAGCGGTCGTGACGCTCGGCGGCGGCGCGGATGTAAGAGAACGGGTCTTCGTTCGGCCAATCGCAGAAACTCTGGTACAGGTGCACGTCCGTCCAAACGTTCGGCACCTCCGGCAGGCAGCCGTGGAACTCGCTCATCCGGTTCTCCGGGTACGCCGAAATGACGACCGCAACCTCCTCGGGCGGCATGTGGCGGCGTACCCGCTCGGCCGCGGCCGCGTAGAAGGAGACCAGCACGTCGCGCGAAAGCCTCTCCGACGGCTCGTTGACGAGCGACAAAGCGGAGACACCCTTCCGTCCGGCATATCGCCCGGCCAGTGCCTCGATGACGTCCAGCGAGTGCCGCAGATGCCCCTCGTCCGCCGGCCAGCGGAAGTGCCTGCGCCTCCCGCTGTGCCCCTCGCCGCTCTGGAAGCCCGGAAGCCCGTGAAGATCGAGAACGGCTTGAATCTTGTACCGCTCGCAGAGGTCGATCGCGTGGTCGAGAACCTCCGGCGACTTAACGAACGGGCCGTCGCTCTCGAGTATCCAGTACCCGAATGGGATGCGCACCGCGTTGATGCCCCGCTCGGCAAGCCACTTGAAGTCGTTCTCCGTGATCCACGTCTCACGATGCCGGCGGAGCACCCGCTCGGCCTCGGAGCCGAGTTGCTGGCTGAAGGTATACTCGTCCGTCAGGGGAAGCTTGTCGTATAGGCTCGGCGACATCCATGGCTCGAGAAGGAGCCAGTTGCCCAAGTTAACGCCTCGAAAAGGATGCGACACATCGGATTCTTTGGAAGCCAAGTCTAAGCCTTGCTGTTATACATCGGGTTGATTACGAACCGAACGTTTAACTATCGTTGATCGTTCCCGTCCGTCAAGCCCGTCCGGTGGGCGGCGTGTGGCAATGCTTCATAGTCGGCTGATGTGACGGTCATAGCCCCCCTGACCGCACTCACGGCTATTCGTGCTGTTGCGGGGTGAATCTGCTACGCTCCGCACGCCGGTGGTACGCAAGGCATGCCCGGAGGGACGATTTTGATGCCTCCACCGAGGCTTCCTGCCGTCGTGCAGCTTCATCGAGACTTCTGTATGTCGATCACCAAGCCCAGGCCCACGCTCAAGGACATCGCCAAGCTGGCGAACTGCTCCACGGCCGTGGTTTCGACCGTCATCAACAAGGCCCGTGGCAACACCGTGGTGAGCGACGAGGTACGCCGCCGCGTAGAGGAAGTCGCCCGCAACCTCGGTTACCAGCCGAACTTCGCCAGCCAGTCGCTCGTCCGGCAACAAACCAACACGCTCGGCATCTACATCCCGCCGCAGCCCTGGGCCGGGCCGGGATACGCCTATGACAACGCGGTGCTCCGCGGGATCGAAGCCGGCTGCCGGGCGAATGATTACGACCTGCTGATCATCAACTTCTCGGGCGAAGAGGGCCCTGAGGCGTGCATTCAGAAGTTCGCCCGTCGCCGGATCGACGGCGTGGTACTCGTTCACGCCGAGTTGGACAGCCCCTGGATCGCCCCGCTCACCCGCGTGACGCGCAATGTCGTCGCCGTCGATTTTCCCGAGGCCCGAGCCTTGATGGACGTGGTCTCGTTTGACAACCTGGCCGTCTCAGAGGTCGCCGTAGAGCACCTCGTGAAGTTGGGCCACACGCGGATCGGGTTCCTCGGCTCGTGCCGCGAACCGGTGAGCGTCGACGGAGACATCCGTCGCGTCGGTTTCCTACAGGCCATGGCCCGACGCGGCCTGCCCGTTGACCCGGCATGGGTCTTCACCGCCGACAAAATCGCCACGCCCCTCCGCCCCGAAGACCCCGTCTGCCAGACCGAAGGCTGCCTCGGCGGCGCATACTTCCACGACCTGCACCAGAACCGCCCCACCGCCGTTCTTGCCTACGGCGACCTGCCGGCACTCCACGCGATTCAGACACTTATGGCCCGCGGCCTGCGCGTTCCGCAGGACATCAGCTTCGTCGGTGTCGACGACTCGGAGTGGTCGCGCCTCGTGAGGCCTTACATCACGTCCGTGGCCAAGCCGCTGGAGGACATGGGCCGGCGCGCCGTCGAGTTGCTCATCGGTCACAGCCGCGACGCGAACGGCCGGATCCCCGCAAAGCCCGCCGGCGGCACGCACGAGGTCTTCACCCCGACACTCGTATCCCGCGATTCGACCGCCGCCCCGGCAGCCACAGTCACCTCCGCAGCGACCGTCTGATCACCTCCCGCCCGCATCTTGCATGTACGCCTCGGTCCCGCACCGACACCGTTGCTCGCGCACCGAAACAGACGAAACCGCCCGCCGGTTCATGGTGAACCGGCGGGCGGCTTTTGCATGTTTCGGGACGCGAGGCCTGCCGGGTTACTTGCTGGCCATCTTCGCGATGAGGTCGACGACACGGCAGGAGTAGCCCCACTCGTTGTCGTACCAGCTGACGACTTTGAAGAACTTGTCGTTCAGCTCGATGCCCGCTCCGGCGTCGAAGATGCTGCTCCGCGGGTCGGTGATGAAGTCGCTGGAAACGACTTCTTCGTCCGTGTAGCCCAGGATGCCTTTGAGCGGGCCGGACTCACTGGCGGCCTTCATGGCGGCGCAGATTTCCTTGTAGCTGGTGCTCTTGGTGGTCTTGAAGGTCAGGTCGACGCAGGAGACGTTGACGGTGGGCACGCGGAAAGCCATGCCGGTGAGCTTGCCCTTCACCGCCGGGAGCACGAGGGCGACTGCCTTTGCGGCACCGGTGCTGGAGGGGATGATGTTCATGTAGGCGTTTCGCCCGCCGCGCCAGTCTTTCTTGCTCGGGCCGTCCTGCGTCGGCTGCGTGGCGGTGACGGCGTGGATGGTGGTCATCAGGCCCTCTTCCAGGCCGAAGTTGTCCAGAATGACCTTGGTGATGGGGGCCAGGCAGTTGGTGGTGCAGCTGGCGTTGGAGACGATGTCGTGCTTGGACGGGTCGTACTGGTCTTCGTTAACACCGATCAGCAGTGTGGGGACCTGCTCGGGGCTCTTGGTGGGTGCCGAGATGACGACCTTCTTGGCACCGCCGGCAATGTGCTTCTTGGCGGCGTCGTACTCGGTGAAGAGGCCGGTACTCTCGACGACGTACTCGGCGCCGAGCTTGCCCCAGGGGAGGTTGGCCGGGTCGCGCTCGGCCATGCAGGGGATGTGCTTGCCGTTGACGATGATGCCCTTTTCGTCGGTGGAGACTTCGCCGCTGAATTTCCCGTGAGTGGTGTCGTACTTCAGCAGGTAGCCGAGGTTGTCCGGCGGGACGAGGTCGTTGATGCCGACGATTTCGATGTCAGGGTTGGCCGCGGCGGCGCGGAAGACGAGACGACCGATGCGGCCAAAGCCGTTGATACCTACTTTGATTGCCATGAATCCACTCCAGTGAGTTAATTTTTCAGGGCAGGGCCGGCCTCGGGCGAGGCCGGCACGGCCCACTGCTTTACGTCGCGCGACACTAAGTACCCCCGATCAGTTGTCAAGCGTGGGCGATGCGTCAAGTCGTGTCCCGTTCGGGCCAGCCCCGGCCCCCAGGCGTGTGATGTTAAGCGGGCGCGACCGACTGCAGGAATGTTTGAATTGCGACGTCTGATAAGCTGACTACACTGCGTGACAATGCGGCGCAATCGCCTTCTGTCCCTGCAGTCGGGGCACGAACGAGCCCTCAGAACCTGCTGGGGCTCGAGCCCCGCCGTAAGCCAGCCGGCCATTCGATGACCACCTCAACCATGAGCTTCGCGACCGCCTCCACCGCACGGGCCGGCAATGCGCTGCTGATATGCACCGGCAGCACGCGCCAGGAGCCGACGGAAGTGCTCGGGCGGGTCGGTATGGGCGTCATGGAGATCGGCGACCCGTACGCCGCGATGGCCGAGCTGTGCCGTCGGCCACTCTACTTCCGGGCCATGGTGCTCTGCCTGCAGAGCCTCTACCCCGAGGAACTCGAACTGGTGGCGACCGTTAAACGCCGCTTCCGCCATGTGGACGTCTGGCTCGCCAACACCCACGGCCGGCAGGACGCCCGCGAGCTGGCCCTGAACCTGGGTGCCGACGGCGTCGTTGCCGACGGCGGGCTGCTCCGCCTCCGCATGAACGAACCGACGCAAGGGCCCGCTGCCACCAGCGGGCCTCATGCTACGAGTTCCCCCCCATCACGGGCCTACCTGCCCGGAGGCACGAACGGCAACGGCGGTCATGCCGCCCGCCACCCGCCACCGCAAAACCCTCGCCCCGACGTCGCCCAACCCGCACTGCCGACCCCGTCACAGCAGGCGCACGCAAAGCCGACAACGACTCTCTCATCGACACCTTCATCAACGACCGAGTTGGAACGCCGCGCGAATGAGCCGCTGCTTTCGGCCGACGAACTGCGGGCGCTGCTCCAGGAAGAACAACCCTGATCGCAACCCTTCCTTCGAACCGAAACAACAACGGCAGCCAGGCCACGGGCTCTCGGACGCCAGGGCGATTTGCTCAAACGAAGCTCGTCCCTAAAGGCGCGCCCCGTGAATCGCCACGCCCGCGGCTGTACGATCTGTTGCTTCGGGTGGTAAGCCGGCGGCCGGCCGCTACGTTACCACGCCCGCACTCGCACCGGCCATGACGTCGGCAGCACAGGAGGCTGACAACATGTTGATTAACCTCGCGGAACACGACCCGAACTTCGACCCGGCGCTGGGCCTCCTGGCGCGCAAGTCCAAAACGTCCGGATACCACACGCGTCTGCCCGAAGGCACCTACGTGCACGAAACGCGCACGAGCATGCACTACGCGCTGGCCTGCCTAGCCGCTTGCCAGGCCGGCCATGCCGACGGCCAGACGTGGCGACTGGCCCGGGCCCGGACGGTGATCGACGCCGTGCTCAAACTGCAGGATATCGACCCGATGTCCCCCACCTTCGGCAACTGGAGTTACTTCTACGAGGAGCCTCTCGAGAAGATGGCCCCGCCGGACTGGAACTGGGCCGACTTCATCGGCGCCGCCATCGCGCAGATGCTCGCCGAGCACGGCGAGCATCTCGATGATGCCCTGCGTCACCGAATGCGCTTCGCCCTGGACTGTGCCGCGATGTGCATCTTCCGGCGCAAAACGTCGCCGGGGTACACCAACATTGCGATCATGGGTGCCGGCGTCTGTGCGGCCGCGGGCGAGTTGCTCGACCGCCCGGTCCTGCTGGACTACGGCCGGCGGCGGCTGCAGGCGGTGCTCGATCTGGCGAACGAGTTGGGTGCCGTCAGCGAATACAACAGCCCGACTTACACCATGGTCGCCGTTGAGGAGTGCGAGCGCATTCTCGCTATCGTAAAGAGCACGGCCGTCCGCCGCTCCGCCACCGAGCTGCTCGAGGCCGTCTGGAAAATGGTCGAAGAGCACTGGCACCCGCCGACGAACCAGTGGGCCGGCCCCCACAGCCGCGCCTACAGCGACCGGCTCTTCCCGAGTATCGCCGAGCGCCTCGAGCACCGCTTCGAGATCCCAGCGCCGCTGCCGCGCACCGTCACGATGAACCTCGGCGTAACGCCCAACGGCGTTCGGAAGGTCGGCACGACGTGGCTCGCACCGACGTGCTGCCTGGGCGCGATTTCGATCGAGCACACCTGGACACAACGCCGCCCGCTCATTGCCTACTGGAACGCCGCGGAAAACGTTGCGTTCTTCAGGGTGCAGTGGCTGATGGACGGCCGCGACATGCCCGGCCTGCGCCTTCTCATGGCCCACGAGCAGAACCGCGTGCTGCTGGGCTGCTACCCGCTGCACACGTGCGGCCCGTGGCACCCGCAGTTTGATATCCCCGAGGGCGGCATCTTCACGCCGCAGGACCTTCGACTGCGGTTCCTCGTCGACGCGCCGGGCGCGGAAATCATGCAGTTGAGCGGGACGCGTTACGAACTCGCGGCCGCGGACCATCGGGTGCGGATCGACCTGCCGGAAGCTCTGACGTTCGACGGCCGGGCGGTACGCGTCGAGGTCGCACAGCACGCGGACCACGTAACGCTGGACCTGGTGTGCGCACAGGACGGGCAGAGGGTCGACTACCCGAACCTGCAGCTGCGTCTGGCGGCCGCGATTCAGCTGCTCTGCCCCGGCACCGAAGCGCGGGAGGCGACGGTGACGATTAACGACCGGCCGGCCGGGGCTGACCGAATCATCGTCGCGGCCGAGGGTCTGACGGGCCAAACGCTCGACGTCCCGGCGCGGGCCGAGGCGTTCGACTTCTGAGCCGCGTGAAGGGCTGGCCGCCCGCCGCGTGACGGTCGCCGTGCCCGGTCCGCACGTAGCCGAGGGGTGTGCCCCAAGACGGAGTTTGCCCCCGGCGACGGCCCTACCGCACGCTGCCGGTTGCGGCACCCGGCGAGGCCTTGCGGGCGCTGCCGACGTCCACCGGCTGGCCGGTGTCGGCCGAATGGAGTGCGGCGAAGCAGAGTTCCAGCGACTTGAGGTTGTCGCGCGCGCTGTTCGTCGGCTCGCGGTCTTCTTCGATGGCGCACAGCAGTTCGCCCATCGTGCCGTCGAAGCCGTCGTCGAACCACTTGCCGACGAGTTCGGGCCTTGCCTCGCCGGCCTCGGTGAAGAGGCTGAGCGACTGGCTCCCCAGGTCCGCCCCGGCGGCCAGCAGCAGGCCCTTGTCCCCCACGATCAACGTGCGGTCCTGGCTGCCGACTTTCGTGTCGCCGCGGAAGCTGAGCGTCGCCTGCCCGCCGTCGAACTCGATGACGGCATGCGCCAGCAGCGGCGGCCGGGCGACCTGCTGCGCGCTGTGCAACGCACTGGCGTAAACACGCTTCGGGCGGAGGTTCGGCATGTAGCAGTGCACCATGTCGAACCAGTGAATCGCAAAGTCATACAGCATCAGATGCTGGATGGTGTCGAACGGGCTGCCGGCAACCCAATTGTGGCTCCACGCGACCGTCGCATCCGCCGTCGTCACCGTGCCGACGTGCCCGGCCGCGATCGCGTTGCGCATCCAGCTGACGTGCGGTGCCCAGCGGCCGTTCTGGTTTACGGCCAGCTTCACGCCCTTCGCGTCGGCGAGGTCGACGAGCTTCTGGCCCTCGTCCAGATCGAGCACGAACGGCTTCTGGCTCAGCACGTGCTTGCCCGCCTCGATCGCGGCACGAATCAGCGGCAGCCGCTCCGGCGGGTGCGTGGCGATGTCCACCACCTCCACGTCCGCCCGGGCCAGCAATGCGTCGCTCGAGGTATAGACCTGCGCTTCGGGGAAGAACTCGTTTCGGCGGTTCTGGGCGCGCTCCTCGTTCACGTCGCACAACGCCACTACGTCGTAACCCGCGCTGCGGTAGACGCCAAGGTGGTGCGACGTAATCCCGCCGCAGCCGATCAGCCCGATGCGTGGCCGGTAGCCGGCCGGCCGACGCGGCCGGTACGCCACCTCCGGCGCGGCAA
Source organism: Phycisphaerae bacterium (assembly GCA_050329715.1). Lineage (GTDB taxonomy): Bacteria > Planctomycetota > Phycisphaerae > Tepidisphaerales > Tepidisphaeraceae > DAIOTR01. The sequence goes on along the minus strand of JBHJOM010000084.1, from coordinate 10,890 downwards.
CCCACCTCGCGCTCCCCGCGACGGTCTCGTACGCCTCGTGCGAGGCCTGCTTCGACGCCTCGGCCGGTTGCTCATCGGGCTTGTTGTCTTCGGTTCCGTTAGCTTCACTCAAGGTTCACCTCGTTTGTTCTAGCGATCGATCAGGGGCAGGGTACGCTTCTCGGCGGCGCTACGTGCGGCGGTATCAACGATCTGCTGCGCCACCCGGCAAATCTCCGGTGACAGGGGGCCTTCCACCGCGCGGCCGTTACGGATCGCGTCGAGGAAGTAGCTGATGCCGTCGGTCTCCGGCGGCGTCAGCGGGTCAACAGGCTGCTCGTAGCCCTCGGGCCTCTGACGCGTCTGGATGCGAATCGTGTCGGCATAGTCGTAGCTGCTGATGGTGCCGGCCGACCCCACGACCACAAACCCGCACCGGGGCTGCGGCTGGTGCGTCCATGGGTCGGTGAAGGTGCCCCATCGTGTCTCGAACTTCGACAGCCCGGTATCGTAACGTGCGACGGTCACGCTGTGTTCGTCCACTTCGAGTCCGTCGGGCACGTACGCGGTGCACGTGACCTCCAGCGGTTTTTTCCCGCCGTTGAACCAGGTGCCCAGCGTCGCGCCGTAGCCCAGGTAGTCCTGCAGGCTGCCGCCCGATTCGCTCTTTTTGTACCACCAGCTGGTCTGCTTCTGCCGGAGAAGCTCGGCCTCGTCGGAGACCTCCACCTTGTCCATCTTGTGGCGGACCGGCCCGCGGTTGCCGTCGTAGTAGTGCACCTCGATCAGCTCGCCGATGAGCCCTTCCTCGAGCAGCCGCCTCGTCGTCCGGTGCGGCGGGTACCAGGCCAGCGGCCAGTTGATCGCCAGCTTCTTCCCGGCCGAACGCGTTGCCGCGGTCATCGCGTCCGCGTCCGCGAGGTTCGCCGCGAACGGCTTCTCAACGAGCACGTGCACGCCGTAGTCCGCAAGCTTAACCGTCCACTGTGCGTGCCGTGCCGTCGCGGCACAGACGATTGCCATGTCCGGCTTCGTCGAGCGCATCATCTCGTCGAAATCTGCGAAATACAGTGACTTGTCCAGCCCCAGCCTTTCGAGCACGGCGTGGGGCTCGTTCGGCTCGTGGTGCCAAACACCCACGATCTGTGCGTCCGGGTGGTCCTTGGCAAGGCGAAGCAGGTCGCCGATGTGCATGTGGTCGAAGCTCACGCCGACGATGCGGGTTGCGGACATGGTTCCTCCTTGTTTCTGGCGAAGGCAAACGCCCGCGCCGGGTTGTGCTTGAGTAAGCGGTCGCGTTGTGCGGGCGTCACGCCGGCTTCGGCCAGCAGCCCCGGCAGATCCCGCAGCAGCCAGGCGAGCCCCGGCTCGCCGCCGTAACCAAGGCCGTACCCCCGCCGCGCCAGGTCCATGCCGAGGCAGATCTGTTCCGGGAATTCCTCGGCCAACTCCGCGACCAGTGTGGCCGTGGGGCACTCGCCGGTCTTGAAGTAGACGCGAAAGTGATTGTCATACTCCAGGTTCACCCCGGCCGAGAGAAGCTGGCGGTGATAGCCGACGTCGGGTACGCGGTCGGTGTGGCTGAGCGTGATGCTCTGCGGTGCGGCGCCCCCTTCGAGCAGCAGACGGACCTGCTCCTCCCCGGCCGTGCCGGCTTCCGTGTGCGTGATGACAGGGCAGCCCGTGACGCGAGCCGCTTCCGCCGCCGCGGCGAACGCCTCGACCTGGTGCGGTGTAAGCCTGTCGCGTCCGCCGGCCACCTTGATGACCCCCGCCCGCCCGACCGGCGGTGCGTCCGCCGTCGTGCCTTCGTCGCGAACGCCTTGCGTGATTTCGCGGACGAACAACGCAGCCAGTTCCTCGCGGCCCAGCTCAAGCTCCGGGGCGTCGGCCGGGTAGTACTGCCGAAGGTGCAGGCCCGTCGGGCAGACGATCGCCACGCCGCTCCTCAGCGAGGCCTCGGCCAGCTTCGCGGCACACCGGCCGGCACCTGTGGGCATCGTGTCGATGAGCCACCCGCCGCCGGCCGCCTTGAACGCCGCCAGATCAATGCACGCCGCCGACACGCTGTTCAGCAGAAACGCCGGGTGCGCCGCGGCGATGTGCGGGCTGTCGATGATGACGTGCTCATGAGCGCCACAGCAGCCGAGGCTGTCGGCGGCGGTGTCGGCCGGCACGTCGCCGAGGATGGTGCGGATAAAGCTCATGCCCCGATGTGGCGTTCAATCCATACGCGCATGTCCGCGGCGATGTCGTACGGGTTGCGGTCCTCGGGTTCGTCTTCCCAGCTGTACCAGCCGTCGTACCCGTCCGCTTTGAGCCGTTCGATCACGCCTTCCACATCGACACAACCGGTGCCCAGTGCGACGGTCTCGTGGCCGCCGGCGGCCTTCACGTCCTTCAGGTGTACGTGCCGCAGGACGTTCGCAAGTTCGCCCGTGGCGGCCGGGGCGTTGATGCCCTGCGTCCCCAGCCACCCCAGATCCAGCGCCAGCCCGCCACCGGGTACCACGCGGCGACGAATTTCTTCAACCGTCGTCTCCGGGTGGTTCTCGTAGCAGAAGTCGATGCCCGTTTCGCGCATCAGCCGCTCGACGGACGCCGTCTCGCCGGGCGGCATCCATCCGCAGCATCGGCCGATGCCCAGCAGCTTGCAGACCCGCGCCGTCTCCTGGTTCAGGGGCCCGGCCAGCGCCACCGGCACCAGGCAATGCTCCTGCAGGATGTCACGCAGCACGCGCCCGCGGCTTTCGTTCACCTTCGACGGCTCGACGTGTGCCCGCCACAGTTCCACCGCCTCGTAGCCGGACTCACGGATACGCCGGCACATCGCGGCGAATGCTTCGTCCGTCGTCCTCTGGACCGTCAGTGCGTCCTGCATGCCCCACTCGGCCAGCGAGAACCGCCAGCCGGTGTGCTCACCCACTAAGTTGGCCGTGTTGAAGGCTATCTTCATGCTCATCGTCGAAAGTCCTTTCAAGCCCTTATGGGCGTCACGCGGTTGTGTCGCCACGCGGCGGCGGCCGTCGCCGCAACGTCCCGAGGCATCGTCAGCACCGCACCAAGTCCTGAAAGCGTCTCCTGAAGCCGAGGCACGTCAACCTCGCCGGCGCCGGCTTCGCTCCTTACCGACATCGCCGCGGCCACGCCGGCGGCCTGGCCCATGCTCATCGTCTGGCCCATGCTGCGGCAACTGGCGTGGGCGTCGTGCGTCGCGCTGAAGCACCGGCCCACGACCCACAACTCGTCACGCCCGCGCGGCACCAGCGTGCGGTACGGCACGCCGTACACGCCCCCCCCGCCGACGTAGGCCCAGGCCGTCTCCGCCTCGCCGGTGGCGTCAGGCCGATGGTCCTCGATCGGCGCGCCGCACAGCGCCACGGCGTCCTCGAACTGGCGGGCACAGAGGCAGTCCTCACGCGTCAGCCGGTAGTCGCCGTAGACCCTCCGGGTTTCACGCACGCCAATGTGGTGCGACAGGCCGATGATCCGCGCCCGCTCGTAACCGGGCACCATGTCGCGAAGAAACGCCTCGTATGTGAACGCCTGGCGGCGGCCTTCCTGCTCGGCCTCGGTGAGTTGCTCCGCGTCCGTCGCGTCGAGCCCGGCCACGCGGACCGCCACCGTGGCGATGCACCCCTCGTGCACCATGCGGTGCGCCGAGCCTGCCTTCCGCGGCAACTGATGCCGGCCGGTGCTGACAGCTTCTTCCATCTTCGCCATAAGCATGTCCTTGCCGCCGGCGGCCTGGTGCCGTGCGAGGTCGACGTTGGACATGCGAAACGTCGTCGTCAGTGTCTGAGCAGGGTCCAGGTCGCCGGCCTTTTCGTACGGTATGCCGGCCAGGTGGCACAGGTCCGCGTCGCCCGAGGCGTCCACGAACCGCCGGCCCTGCACACGACAGAAACCGCCCTTGGTATGCAGGATGACGGCCTGTATCCGCCCCGCAGCATCGGTCTCCACATCGCACAGGGAGGCGTGCAGCAGCAGCCGCACACCGGCCGTTGCAAGCAGCCTGTCCCAGACGAATTTGAGCCGCTCCGGGTTGTATGTGACGCCGGTGCCGGCACCGTAGGTGTTAGGGCGAAGAAAGACGTCGCCCGTTGCGTCCAGTGCGTCGACCACGCGGTCCGGGATGCCGCCGACGACCTTCCGCGGCTCATTCCCGGGCGTGAAGAAGCCGTAGAACGTGTCCAGAATCTGCGTGCTCGTGCCGCCGGCGAAGCCGTAACGCTCGATGAGGATGACGGACCTGCCCGCCTCCGCCGCGGCGATGGCGCAGCAGCACCCGGCCGAGCCGGCACCCACGACGACCACGTCCGCCGAGCCGAGTTGCTGGACGCTGACGGTCCGCAACGTTGTGCCGACGACACTCATCTGACGTATGCCTCCGATACGCAACCTGCAGCCGACGGGCGGTTCATGACGGTTTGCTTCACTCGGGTCGCTCCGCCGGGTTACCGACGTTGGCGAAGAGGCGGGCCAGCCGGTGGGCGTGCTCGTCGTACGCCGCCTCGAACACGGCCGCGGCCCGCTCCGCCCCAAGGAGGGCACTGGCCGCCAGGGCCTTGGGCGGCTGCCCGCCGTCGATGAGCCGACGGGCGACCTCAGCCTTGACGCAGTTGACGACCAGGCACCCGCCGATGGTGCTGCCGGGCGCGACCGGCTGCTCCAGCCCGTCGAGTTTCACCATCGCGTCGCCGACGGGCGCGCCGGTGTCGAGCACGACGTCGGCAAAGTCGGTGAGCTTCCGGCCGTCCGGGCGATTGCTTTTGCTCACGTCGCTGTGTTTAAGGCTTACCAGCGCCGCCACGAAGATGCCGCGACGCCTGAACCCCTCGGCGATCTCCACCGGAACCACGTTGCACCCGCTCGAACTGACGACAAGCGCGCTGTCTGTCTCGCTAAAGTCGTAGTTCCGCAGGATGCGCTCGGCGAAGCCGGGCACGTTCTCCAGGAACATCGCCTGGCGCTGACCGTTGGACCCGACGACAGGGTGGTGGAAGCTGAGGCTAAGCTCCACCATCGGGTTAAAGCCCGGAAAACTGCCGTAACGCGGCCACATCTCCTCGACCATGATGCGGCTATGACCGCTGCCGAAAACGTGCACCATGCGACCCGACAGGATCGTTCGAGCGAAGCGATCGGCGACGGCCTCGACGGCCGCCTGCTGTGCAGCGACGGCGTCAATCAACTCGCGTGCGCGGGCGAGGTAAGTCTGCATCGGTGTAGTCGTATCATTCGCTGCCATGGGAAACGCACCTTATCTCGCGACGAACGGATAGAGGTTCACTTACTCGCTGAGTTGGCGATTAACTGATCTGATGCCTTAGCAGACTGATTCGCCAGGTTCACCGGCCGGCCGGCACGTCCAGCCTCTGGCCGCAGGCCAGGATCCGGTACGGCTGGCCGAGGGTCTGGCACGTCTGCTCGAAGAGGTCCGGCGGCTCGGTGTTGAAGGTGAACATGTTGTAGTGGCACGGCACGACGAGCCTGGCACCGATGTCCCCGGCCAGCCTGGCGGCCTCGTCGCCGAAGAGGTTGCCGGCGACGCGTCGCTCCGGCCGGCGGCCGTTGATCGGAAGGATGGCCAGGTCAATGTCGAACGGCTTGAGTTGCTCGACAAGGCCGTCGTGCAGGAGCGTGTCGCCACTGTGGTAGACGCAGCCGCCGGGGAAGGTCGCGACGAAGCCCATGAACTTCGGCCGGCCGTGCTCGTCTCGCGCGACCTCGTCATGGGCAGCGGTGATGCCGTGGAACGTGAATGCCCCGGCCACGGTGCTTCGGCCGTCGGTCAACCCGCTCAGGCGGTCGACGTCGGTGCCCAGCCGCTCGGCCGCGAACGTTGCGTTCGCCGCCGGCAGCACCAGCGGCACGGCCGAGCTTGCGCCGCCGAGCAGTGGCACCAGGGTCTCGGCGTCCAAGTGGTCGGTGTGGTTGTGGCTGCTCGTGACGACGTCGACCATGTCGAGCTTCGCCGGGTCTACCACCAGCTCCGTCATCCGCACGTGCGGCTTGTCGGTGTCGGCGTACTTTTTCGTAAGCGAGTCGGAGAGATACGGGTCGAACAGGATCACCCCGCCGCGGGTTTTCACGAGGAAGCCGCTCTGCCCGAGCCACCAGACGGCAAAGCCGCGCGCCACGTCCGCCATACGAATATCCGCCAGCAGCTGCTCGTCCTTCTGCGCGCAGGGGATCAGGTGTTGAGCTTCACTCAAGACCCTGCTCCTTCCGCACGATGCCGCACCCCTCGACGAGGCTCGCCAGCTTACGCCGGGCCGCCCAGCGTGCCGTCTGCGAGAGGCCGCAGTCGGGCGCGAAGACCAGCTTGTCCGCCGGGGCGTGTTCCAGGCAGGCCCGCACGCGGGCGGCCACCTCTTCGGGGCTTTCGATGTGGTAGCTCTTGACGTCGATGATGCCCACGGCCGCGTCCTTGCCGCTCTCCACCACCTGCCGTATCAGCGGCAGGCTCGTGAAGTTCAGCGTGGTCATCTCCATGTGCATTTCGTCTACCGTCAGCTCCAGGAAGTCGGGGAACATCGCCTCCGGCTCGCGCTTGCCCACGGCCCGGCCCTTGAAGTTGCCGAAGCACATGTGCATGTCGATCCTCGCTTTACCAACCACCGGCTTCACCGTCCGGTTGAAGACGTCCACGAACCGCTTCGTGTCCTCGCGCCAGGCGTAGCAGCTCATGCTCGGCTCGTCCACGCAGAGCTCACGGCAGCCGGCGGCCACCAGGTCCTCCAGCTCCTTCGCCACCAGCGGCAGCAGGGCTTCGGTCACCGCCCAGCGGTCGCGGTAGCGGTCGTTGGGCAGCAGCCGGCCCGACAGCGTATACGGCCCCGGGATGCTCGCCTTGAGCGCCGGCCGACGGCCCGCCTCGATCGGCAGCGACTCCACCACCTTCACCAGCCGCCGGTACTCCTCCACCACGCCCAGCCCGCGCGGGGCGGCCAGCTCACCGGTGATGGCGTGCTTGCCGCGCTGGTCATGCGCCGGCGGCCCGAACCGCCGCGGCGGGGCGCTCTCCAGCGAGATGCCCTCCAGATAGCCGTAAAACGACAGGTTAAAGTCCAGCCGAGACACCTCCCCGTCCGTGATCACGTCCAGCCCGGCGGCCAGCTGGTCGCGCACGGCGGCCACCACGGCGTCCTCCTGCGCTTCGGTCACGTCGTCCGGGCCGAAGCGGTCCAGGTGCTGTGCGGCGAACTCCAGCCACCCGGGAAAGGGGTAGCTGCCGATCACGCTGGTACGCAGCGGGTGGTTCTTCATGCTGTCTGCTCCTCGTGGGGAAGCTGCCCTTCACTCACGCACCAGCCGCCGTCGACGCACAGCACCTGGCCGGTCACGTAGCGGGATTCGTCGCCGAGGAGGTAGAGCACCGCGGCGTCGAGGTCGTCGGGCCGGCCGATGCGTCCGCCGTCCAGCGGCTGCTTCGTGTGGATGAACTTCAGGATCGTCTCGTCGCCGGAGGCCCGGCGTGCCATCGGGGTTTGGACCAGCGCCGGGGCAATGACGTTGAAGCGGATGTCGTTCGCCGCGTAGTAGGCGGCACAACTGCGGGTGAACCCCACGACCGCGCTCTTCGTCGCCGCGTAGACGTGCGTGGCGAAGAACTTCGCCGACGGCGAGAACCCCAGCACGCTGCCCATGTTCAGTACCGCCCCGGGGGTGCCCTGTGCCAGGAACTGCCGGACGGCGGCCCGGTTGCTCAGCACCAGGGACTTGAGGTTGAGGTCCAGCGTCGCGTCGATGCCTTCGTCGGTCACCTCGTGCAGGGGCCCGTCGCCGAAGCGACGCCCACTGCCGCCGGCCACGTGGTAGAGCGCATCGAGCCCGCCGAAGTGCTCCACGGCCTCCTGCACCGCCGCCGTGGCCGTGCCGGCCGCGGCCGCATCGCCGACGACGCACCGCGCCGCCTCGCCGAGTTGCCGGCCCGCCGCGTTTGCCGACTCCGGGTTCCGGCCGACGACCACGACGCGTGCGCCGGCATCCCGACAGGCCAATGCCGCCGAGAGGCCCAGCCCCGTCGTGCCGCCGACGATGACGACCCGCTTCCCCGCGAGTCGCCCGCCGGCGTTCTGTGCTTGTGCAGGCTGCGTTGTGGATGCTTTGCCCGTCCTGGCCATGGCCGGGAGCTTAGCCGGATGCCGGCACGGCGGCGTTCAGTGTGCATGCGGTTTATGACAGAACTGATATGATTGCTCCGATGACTGATTCGCCCGCCGGCCACACCCCGGACCGGTTCACGCCCGACGACGCCGCCGCCACCCCGCGGGTGCGGGCGGTGCAGGCGGCGTTGCGGCGGAAGATCGCCAGCGGGATATGGCGGCCGGGGGAGCGGTTTCTCAGCGCCCGCGCACTGGCCGAACGCTACGACCTCAGCTACCAGACGGCCGACCGGCTGCTGTCGCAGTTGGCGTGCGATGGGCTTCTTGTGCGTCGGCCGCAGTCGGGCACGTTCATCCCGGGCGACGTGGCGGGGCTGTCGGGGTTGGCGTTCGTGTTCCGCGCCCGTGCCCGCCGGCCCGACAGCTTCGGCGCGCGTTTGCTGGGCCACCTGCGGCTTGCGACGCGCGACCTTGGCGAAAGACGCGCCGCCGTGCGTTGGTTCGAGGCGGACGCGGCGACGGATGATGCGCCGCCGCCGCCGGCCGGGCGGCTGCCCGTCGTGTGGGACCTGCCGCGGCTTGCGCACGCGTGGGCGGCCGCCGGGCGACGCGTGTTGCTTGTGAATGACCGCCCCGACCCGCGGAGCGGCACCGCCCTCCTGCAGATAGACAGCGTGGGTGTGGACGACCTCGCCGGCGGCGCCCTGGCCGCCGACCTGCTGTTGAAACTGACGACCCGCCACGCCGCCGGGCGGGCCAGGCGGTTTGCGGTCGTCGCCGGGCCGCGGCACGACCGGCGGGGGCAGGAGCGGGCCGAGGGGTTTCTCGCGCGGCTGGCGGCGGCCTCGGACGCGCGTGCCGCCGGCCCGGTGCTGCACACCGACGGCTGGTTCGCCGAGGACGGGCAGCACGTCGCCCGGGCGGTGCTGGCGCGTCGGCCCGACGGCGTCTTCTGCTGCAACGACCGGCTGGCCCAGGGGCTTGCCCAGGCGTGTGTCGCCGCCGGCCGGCCGCCGCCACCGCTGACAGGCTTCGACGACGCCCCCGTCGCGCGGGCCATCGGGCTTACGACGGTCGCCATCCCATGGCGCGAGCTTGCCGAGGCGGTGCGGTCCGCCGCGAAGCTTCGGCTGGGCCCCGCCGGCACGGCCACCCAGCCGCCGCCGGCCACGCGCCTGCTGTTGGCCCCCAGGCCGGTGATACGTTCACTGGGCCTCGTTTAAGCGTAGTTCCGTCAGCCTTCATGCGGAGCCTCTTCGCCCGGCCTGCGCCGCTGCAGGATGGTGCGCGCTGCTTCAACTCTATAGTCTGCCATCCCTCGCAGCGTCTTTGTAGACACAACCACAACCCCCATGCGGCGGTCCGTGTCATACATCGCCCGCCCCGACGCACGCCCGGGTTGCTCCGTTTGATGCCACAAATGCTCCATCCGATGCCACAAATGCTTCAATAGATCGATCTTTTGCCCCAAAAGATCGAACTGATGCTCCAAAAGGTCGATCTCTCAAGCCAATAGATCGATCTAAAACTCTAAAAGATCGATCAAATGCCCCATCCCATGGACGTGATGCTCCATCCGCTGCCACAGAAACGACAAAAGATGCCCGCGCAGCGACAAAAGATCGAACTTTTGGAACAAAAGATCGATCTCCAAGACCAAAAGATCGATCTAAAACCCCACCTGTCCCCCGTCCAAACGTTAGGGTCCGGGATAATCCCGCCGCCGCCAGTATTGGAAACCGTGACGACAAAGGTTTCATAGTTATCGAACCCGAACACGAGGCGGAAAGGGATCGAGGGAGTGAGGATCAAGGGGGAGTACAGTCAACAGGGAGCAGGCAGTAGGCAACAGGCAACCGGAGTAACCGGGTGCCGTCGCAGGGTGCAGGGTTTGGGCAAGGCCACCCTGCCGCCGGCTGCCTGCTCCCTGCTGCCTAACCTGCACCCTGCTACTGATTCGGAAGGGATCAAGGGGAAGACAAGGCACGAAGGGCCAGACGGTCGTCGGCCGACGGGACCGGGCCCTTTTACTTATTGCTTATTGACCCTTATTCATTCGCCTGTTGCCTGCTGCCTCTCCTGGTCATTGGTTCCCTGCACATTGCTCATTCCCCTTCTGCCTGCCCCAGAGAGCCCAGCGACTTGTCGCGGGTCGGGTCGCGGCTGGAACGCCCACGCCTTCCCCCCGTCGCCCCGCCCGCGCCGGCGGGCCCGGCCGCCGCCTGCCCGCAGTGTTCCGCCGCGGCCGTCGAGATGTGCTGGGGCGAGCGCCCCAAGGGCTACTACTTCCACTGCCAAAGCTGCGGCAAAAACTGGCGCCCCGAGACCCCCTGCCCCGCCTGCCGCCGCCCGGCCGTCCCCCTCCGCAAGAGCAAGTCCATCATGCTGCTCGAATGCACCGGCCCCACCGGCTGCGGATACGCCGGCGTCTTCCACCAGAACCCGTGAGCGGACGCCCCCCGGGCATTTGATAATTGGTTCCTTTGGCCCTGGTCATTCTCCCTAACGCCGCCGCTGCGGCACCCTGATGGTGCAGCGCATCGCCCGCCGCGGCCGCCACAAGGGCCAACCCTTCCGGGGCAGCGCCAACTGGCCCAACTGCGACGGCCCGGAGCCGGGGGTTGAGGGGTAGGCCGGCCGGCACACGCCCCACGCCCCAAGACGAGGCACGGCGGACGAGAAGACAGGAGGCAGAAGGCCTGCTGGCCGCCGACCCCTCGACACCCGCCGAGCGGCCCGCCGCTGTTTCTCATTGCTCATTCACCCTTACTCATTGCCCCTCCCCCCGCCCCGCCTCCCC
>JBHJOM010000083.1:0-19013 GCA_050329715.1 Phycisphaerae bacterium | reverse complement strand
GTCGGCGGCGGGGTGGTGGACTTTGGGCGGGTTTTCTGGACACGACTGGACGTTTGCTGGACATGCGGTGGGCTGGCGGCGGACATGCGATGGCTTGCCGGCGGGGTCGGGTGGACGGGTGGGGGCGGAAAGTGGACGGGCGCGGCTGGGGGGCGCGCCGGGGGCTAGCGGGCGCTGGCCTGGTTGGCGGCTTGCTCGGCCAGGGTTGGGATGGGGGGTGCGTTTTCGATCGCATCCTCCACGCCCGGGAGGGTCTGCAATTGGAAGGCCACGGGGACCTGGGCGGGGCCGTGCGGGGCGTGGATGAGGCGTCGGGCGGCCAGTTCCTGCAGGACGGCGACGACGCGGGCGTAGTCGAAGTCGATGGCCTGCTCGCCGGCGGCCGCCTCGCCGCCGAGGCGGGCGATGATTTCGGGCAGCGCCGGTCGGCTCAGCACGCTGACGGGCTTGCTGCGGAGCGGGTCGCGGTAGAAGAGGGTGAGGTACGGCTGGTCCTGGCGGCTGGTCATGGTGAATCGGGCGTCGATGGCGCTGTAGAACGCCGGCATCTGCAGCGAGGCCTCGTTGCCGAACAGCGCGATCCGCGGGGTGCCCTCGCGGCTTGCGTAGACCATCGGCGGGCCGTCGGACGGGACGATGTCCAGCATGAAACGCTCGCGGACGATGCGCGTGAGGATTGTCGGGTCCTGTCGGCCGACCAGTGCACGGTAGGCGGCCACGCGCACCATCGACTGCTCCACGTCGAGCAGTTCGCGCAGCCGCTGGTCGACGAACGCGCTGCGGGGCAGGTCGGCCAGGGTCTCGACTGCGGCGACCTGGTGCGGGTTCTGCGCGTCGATGGTGATGCGGTAGAGGACGTCGATCGCGCCGCGGTCGTTCAGGAAGGCGGCGGCCCGGGCCGCGGCGAAGGCGACGGAGTCGTCCGGCTCGGCCATCAGCGACTGCAGGAACGGCATCGCCCGCTCGCCCAGAGCCTCCAGTGCATAGCTGATGTTCTGCAGCGGCGCGCCGGGCTGGCGGGCGGCCTCGGCGAGTTGCTCGGCCCGTACGGTCACGAACGCGTCCGACGTGTTGAAGTACGTGTGCCGGGCCACTTGAACGAAATGCTCCCAATTGTCGCTGAAACGCGGCGGCACACTGAGCATGACGATGCCCTCGTCCATGGCCTTTGCCGTATTTACACCGAAGGTGATGTTCAGGCGTTTTTCGATACCGCGGGCCAGTTGCAGGCTCGGCTGGCGAAGGCGCAGGCCGATGGGCCGCTCCTCCTCGGCGCGTGCGCCGTCGAGCACCACGCCGTAGCGCAGGCCGGCGGCGGCGTCGCCGCCTTCTGCGCCGGTGGGCGGGGGCTGCAGGGCGTACACCGGGTTGACGAACACGAACCCGCGGCTGCTGGCGACGGTGTTCACGCGGTCCGAGAGGCTGGCGACGGCCGCCCCGTTGCGCTTCAGGTCCGTGCGGTAGAGCAGGCCGCCCGTCAGGCTGGTGGTGGGGTTGCCCTGCAGCACCGAGACCTGCGCATCGAACCGCTGCCCGACGCGTGCGCCCGGCGGGATGAAAGCGTCGACCCGGACGACGGCCGTCTGTGGGTCCTGAAGGACGCGCTCGGGGCTCACGTTGCGGAAGGGGCCGTTGCTGGTCGGGTCGCCGATGCCGCGGCGGGCCAGCTCCTTGAGCATGTACTGGCGGATCTCGAAGTTGATGTTCTGGTTGCTGCCGGTGTTCTCAAGCCGTGTGACAAGCCCGTATCCGCTGACGCGCAGCGGCTCGACGCCAAAGACGTCCACCTGCTGAAACAGGCTGCCGGCCAGGTACGGCGGCACCTCGCGGACGGGCAAAGCCGGGTACCGCGGCTCGGTCACCTGCTGCTCCACGGTGCGCCTGGCGCAGCCGGGCACGAAGCTAACGGCAACGACGCCAAGGGCGAGGGCGGCGAGGAGTGCGACCCGCGTGAACGGGCGGCGGCTGGCAACGGTGCGGGTTGGGGTCGGGTACATCCGGGTGACCTCATGGGTAGGAACACGGGGCGGGCAAGCCACGCCGTACGGCGGGCCGGGCGGGCACCTGCTGAACACCTCAGCCCTTTCGGCGGGACTTGCCGTTGCGTTCGGCCTCGGCGGCCTCGAGAAACAGCCGGCCCTGCTCAGGGTCGTCAAAACGCTGGGCATCAATCACGGCCCGGGCCTCGGCCACCAGCTCGTCGAGCGTCTTGAACTGCCGGTAAACACTGGCGAAACGTACATACGCCACCTGGTCGAGCATGCGCAGCTTCTCGGCGACCTCCCGCCCGACGAAGTCGCTGGGCACCTCGCGGTCGTGCCGGCGAAAGGCGGCTTCCTCCACCGCATCAACGGTCTCCACGAGCTGCTCGTGCGGCACGGGCCGCTTGAAGCAGGCCCGCTCAAGGCCTGTCAGGATCTTCTGGCGGTCCCAGGGCACGCGTCGGCCGTCCTTCTTCACGACGGTCAGCTTCATCGGGCCCTGCTCGACCCGTTCGTAGGTGGTGAACCGCTTGAGGCAGGTTGCACATTCCCGCCGCCGGCGGATGCTCCGGCCGGCCTCGCAGGTGCGGGAGTCGATCACCTTCAGGGCGTCCTTATCCGCCCCGCAGAACGGGCAGTGCATCGAATGAGGTTACCGACTGGCCCACGGGATGCAAAGCCCGAGCAAGTGCCCGAAATCACCGCCACGCCCGCACCTCGCGCCGGCTCAAGGCCCCGGCCGCTCACCCGCTTCCACGTACACGTCCATCTGCTGCCCCACGTACACCGGCAGCTGAGCCGGATCGAACGCGTACACCACCTGCAGCACGCGGGTGTCGACGCGCTCGGTGCTTTCGCCGGTCAGGCTGCGTTTGGGGATGACGAACGGCTCTACGCGGACGAAGCTCAGGTCGGTCGAAAGGTCGCCGTTGCCGCGGACGAAGGCCCGGGCCGGCTTGCCGGGGGTGAGGCGCCAGGCGTCGTTCTCGTCGATGTCCACCCGCACGTGCAGCGTGGTCGTGTCGCCGACGACCATCAGTGCGTCGCCGCCCCCGCCACCGGTGCCGCCCACGCCCCCGGCGGACGCGTACTCGCCTTCCCGCACGTTCACCTGCAGCACCCGCCCGGCCACAGGGCTCCTCACCAGCAGCCGGGTGACGTCCGTCTCGGCCGCGGCCAGGTTGGCCCGGGCCTGCTGCACCGCCGCCTGCGCGATGGCCAGGTCCGCGGCCCACGCGCCGGCCTCAAGCCGGCTCAGCTCCGCCGTCGTCTCTGCCAGCCGGGCCTCGGCCACCTCGGCGTCCCGGCGGGCGGCGCGGAGTTCGTCGGTGCTCACGGCCCGGCCGCCTTCTGAAGCGGCCTGCAGCCGCTGCAACCGCTCGGCCGCATCGTCGAACGTCGCCTGGGCCTGGGCCACCCGCGCCCTGGCCGGCGGCAGGTCCTCGGGCCGCGGCGAGGCAACCAGCCTGGCCAGTTCACTCTCTGCGGCGACGAGCGCCGCTTGCCGAACCGCCACCTGCGCCTCGGCCGAGCGGCTGTCGACGCGGAACAGCGGCGCCCCGGCCGCAACCGCCTCGCCGACGGCGACGTACACGTCCGTCACCACGCCCGGCAGCGTCGCGGCCACGGCCACGTTCCGCGTCCTCGCCTCCACAAGCCCGGCCCCGGCAACATAGTTGTCAAACGGAACCACCGGCGGCGCGGCAACGGCCACCGCCTGCTCCACCGGCCGAGAAGACTGGCTCACCTCAACGGCAGCAATGCCCACACCGGCGACGGCGATCAGAGGGAGAATGAGTTTGAGTGGTTTCATAGTGGGGAAGCGATTAGGCATTAGCGATTTGGCATTAGTGGGGATCGGCAACTCGCTTTCGCTGTTACTCATTACTTATTATTCATTACTCATTACTGATTGCGTCCCCTGCTCCGTCACCCGCCCGTCGTCCATCCTGGCGATGCGGTCGGCGAATTCGAAGATTCGCGCGTCGTGGGTGACGATGATGAGGCTTCGGCCGCCGTCGTTTTTGTCGTTGTTCGTGTCGGTCAGGGAGACGTCGCGGAGCAGGTCCATGACGCGGTGGCCGGTGTCGTGGTCCAGGGCGCTGGTCGGTTCGTCGCAGACGATGAGGCGGGGGCGGTGGACGAGTGCGCGGGCGATGGCGATGCGCTGCTGCTGGCCGCCGGAGAGTTGCCGGGGCAGGCTGTTGACGCGGTCGCCGAGGCCCACGCGTTCGAGCACCTGGGCCGCCCGGCGGAGGGCCTCTTTGCGGGGCGTGTTGTTCAGCAGCAGCGGCACGGCCGCGTTTTCCTGGGCGGTGAGCGTCGGCAGCAGGTTGAATTGCTGGAAGACGAAGCCGACATTCCGCCCGCGCCACGCCGTCCTGGCCCGGCCGGACATTTGCGAGAGGTCCTGCCCGAAGACCCGGCACTCCCCCTCGGTCTTGTCCAGGATCCCGGCGATGACACTGATGAGCGTCGTCTTCCCACACCCCGACGGCCCGACGAGCATCATGAGTTCGCCGACGGACACGTCCAGGTCAATTCCGCGCAGCGCAAAGACCTTCTGCCCACCGGCCGAGTAGACCTTCGTAACCCCGCGGCATGTGACTGCACTGGCGACCATGGTTGTAATGAGTAAGGAGTAATGAACAATGAGTAATAAGTAATTAAGGACCTGAAACAGGTTCGACCGTCAGGACGCCGCACATCGCGACTAACACCGACCGATTCCCCAATCGCTTATGCCTCTTGCCTGATGCCTGCTGCCTGTTGCCTGTTGCCTCTTGCCTGTTGCCTACCTCGCCCCCTGCTGCTGACTCACTTGAACACCACCGCCGGCTCCAGCCGCATCACGCGGATCAGGCTCAGGCCGCCGGCGGCCAGGCAGCAGCCCAGGACGCCGGCGAGGCCGAAGACCGGGATGTGCCACGTCATCTCGAAGGCCAGGCTCGCGCTGCGGAAGGCGAAGCCCGTGAGTGTGGCGACGCCCACACCCACGCCGAAGCCGAGTAGGCTGACGAATGTGACCTGCACGAACATCATTCGCAGCAAAACCAGGTTGGATGCACCCATCGCCTTGAGGGCGGCGAAATGCCGGAGATTCTCCAGGACGAAGGTGTAGAACGTCTGCCCGCTGGCCAGCAGCCCGATGACGAAGCCGAGTGCGATGGTGATGCCGAAGTTGATGAGAATGCCCGTCTGGCTCAATACATAGTCGCGGGTGAGCTGCTGGAACTCCGCATTGGTGAGGGCCTTGATGCCGGGCACGGCGTTGATGGCGGACTGAACTGCCTTCAGGTCGGCGTCCGGGCGGACCTTGGCCAGCACGTACGTCAGTTGTTTTCGCTCACGAGGCGCTATTTGCAGCGCACGGGTGTAGGTGGTGTAGACGACCGGCTCCCAGAAGAACTCCGGCGTGGCCTCGTACGTGCCGACGACACGGACCTCGTTGTCGTTGATGCTGAAGCGGTCGCCGACGGCCATGGCCCGGCCGTCGGCGTCGCGGAGGACGGGGGAGGCGCCCGCATCCGCGTGGACGAGCACGCCGCCCTGCTGCCGCAACGCCGCCAGGGAGCCGGTGACGACCCGCGGCCCGCCGATGAGCGTCGCGTCGTCGAGGCCGATGACCCGGACGGTCTCGAGCGTGGCATCCGGCAGGCGGGCCTGGAGGTAGTCCTTGTACATGGGCACGGCCCATTCGACGCCGGCGACGCCGCGGACGCGGTTGAGGGTGGTGTCGCTCATGGCCTTGGGGTCGTTGTCCATCTGGACCTGCTCGTCCATGACCCACAAGTCGGCCGGGGCGGTATCGCGCAGCCACGCCGTGGTGCGGTTGGCGTACCCGTTGAAGATGCTCCCCTGCTGCGTAATGAGCAAGGCGGCGAACGCAACCCCGGCCACAAGCGCCAGGTACTTGAAGCGGTCACCGGTGATCATTTGGATGGCGATGCGGATCATGCGGGCTTCCTAAGTAGACGTTGGTTTTGGGGAAGGCACGGAGGCACGAAGGCACGAAGGGTCAATGCGAAGAATCGACTATTGCGAACAACGAAGATGCATTGAGATACGCTCTACGCGTGCGGCGACCGATCAAGCGGCGATGCGGACCCCTCACCCATCTTCCCCTTCGTGCCTTCGTGCCTCCGTGCCTTCTTCCGTCAACCCGTCCAGCATCCCCCGGCACGCGGCGTGGGCTCGGGCTTCTACGCTTCGCCAGGGGATCCAGGTGTGGGCTTCGGCGACGATTTGCAGGCTGGCCACGCCGTGGACGGTGGCCCAGAGGGTTTGGGTGAGGAGTTCGGGGTCGTTGTAGCAGGGTTTGAATCGGCCGGCGGCGGCGCCTTCGCGGCAGCTGTTGCGCAGGACGCCGTAGCCGCTGAGGTCGGGGTTCTGGATTTCGTCGGGTTCGGGCGGGGTCGATTCGTGGGGCGGGGTCATGAACATGAGGCGGTAGTGGTGCGGGTGCTCGACGGCGAAGCGGATGTAGGCGATGCCGACGGCGTAGATGCGGTCGATGGGGTCGGGGATGGACCGCATGGCGACGAGGGGGGCCTCGAACTGGCCGAAGGCGTCGTAGGTGACCTGGCGGATGAGGTCGGCCTTGTCCTTGAAGTGGACGTAGACGGCGGTCGGGCTGTACTCGGCCAGGTCGGCGACCTGGCGGAGGGAGACGGCGTCGTAGCCGCGGGCGGCGAAGAGCCGGCCGGCGGCGTCCATCAACTTCTTGCGCGTCTCGGCCCGCTCGCGCTCTCTTCGCTCGGTGCTGCCCATAAAAACTTGCCTCCGATGAACGAGAGCATGTTAGTTAACGCGGTTAAGCAAATCAACGAGATTCACCTTCGGTTTTTTTGGACACATCTGCGCATTCGCGCCCCGAACGCTGGACATGCGGTGGCCTGAAGGTGGACTCGCGGGAGGTTCCGGTGGACGGGACGGGGCAAAATATGGACGGCTGATGCCCGGCCGGCGATGCGTCCGATAAACCGCTAGTGGACGACTCGATCTACCGCCTGAAGCCCGCCGACGCCCTCACCCTGGCGGTGCTGGCGCTGCTGGCCTTCGGTACCGTCATGGTGCTCTCGGCGGGCATGAATGTGCAGGACTCGGCCGGGTGGCAGTTCGGCAGCCAGGCGACCCGCCACCTCTGCTACGCGGTCCTGGCCTTCCTGACGTACTTTACGCTCTCCCAGACCGACTACGCCCGCCTGCTGAAGCCCGGCAACCGCCTGCGTAGCAGCCCGCTGGCCTGGGGCATGCTCGTGGCGGTGCTGCTGTGCGGGCTGGTGCTGGTGCCGGGGGTCGGCGTGGAGGTGAACGGTGCCCGCCGGTGGCTTCGGTTGGGTTTCTTACAGTTGCAAGCTTCGGAGGTCGCCAAGTGGATGACGGTGGTCTTCCTGGCATGGTGGCTTACGAGCCGGCCGGTGGATTTATCGCGGTTTTTCAAGGGTTTTTTGCCTACTTGTGTGCCAGTGGCGGTGGTCTGCCTGCTGGTGGTGCTCCAGGACTTCGGCACGGCGGCGCTGATCGGCGCGTGTGCGTTGGCGATGTTCGTGGCCGGGCGGGTGCGGGCCTGGCACCTGCTGATGGGGCTTGTGCCGGCGTTGGCGTTGGCGGCGGTTTTCGTGGCGGGCACGCCTTACCGGCTGGCGCGGATGACGAGTTTCGTCGACCCCTGGGCGGACCCCGAGGGGCGGGGTTACCACATGGTGCAGAGCCTGATGAGCTTCGCCAGCGGCGGCCTGACCGGCCGGGGTTTGGGGGCGGGCGTGCAGAAGCTGGGCTACCTGCCGGAGGACACGACGGATTTCATTTTCGCGGTGATTTGTGAGGAAACTGGGCTTTTTGGGGCGTTGCTGGTGATCGGGTTGTACGCGGTGGTCCTGGGGGTGGCCTGGGGTGCGATCCGCCGGACGCCCGACGGCTTCGGCCGGATGCTGGCCTTCGGCGTGGCGGTGATGCTGGGGCTTCAGGCGTGCATCAACATGGCGGTGGCGACGGTCTCGGTGCCGACGAAGGGGATGTCGCTGCCGTTGATCTCGGCGGGCGGTTCGGGGCTTGTTCTAACGTGTGCGGCCCTGGGTTTGCTTGCCAGCGTGCTCCGGCATCCGCACGGGCACCAGACGGTCGCCCGGGCGGTCACGCCGGACCTGGTCCGGGAGTGGACCACCCCCGGACCCATGGTGCCGACAGGCTCCCACTAGCGTCCCCCCCTTCCGATAGCCGATGATCCAGCAGATGGCGGAGGCCAGGACAATCTACCTCGCGGGCGGCGGCAGCGGCGGGCACCTTTACCCGGGCCTGAGCGTCGCCCAGGTGCTGCGCGCCCGGGGCGTCGACGCCGACATCGTCTTCCTCTGCACCCGCCGGGACATCGACCGGACGATCCTGGAGCCGACGGGTTTTGAGTTCATCGAGCAGCCGATTCTGCCCCCCCGCCGCAGCATCGGCGGGCTGCTCAAGTTCTGGCGGTCGTGGCGTGCGACGCAGGATTTACTGCGGGAAACCACGGAGAAACGCCCGCCGGCGGTCATGCTCGGGCTGGGCGGGTATGCCGCGGGCGTCGCGCTCAAGCGGGCGGCACAGCAGCGCGTGCCGACCGCACTGATCAACCCGGACGTCGTGCCGGGCAAGGCCAATCTCTACCTGATGAAGGACGCGGCGAAGGTCTGCTGCCAGTTCGAGCAGACGCGCCAGCACGTGCCGGCGGCCGTGCGGGAGAAGCTGGAGATCACCGGCTGCCCCGTCCGCGGCGACATCCTGACCCGCCCCGACCGCGAGACGGCGCTGAAGAAACTCAACCTCGACCCGCTGCTGCGGACGCTGGTGATTACCGGCGCGAGCCAGGGGGCCAGCACCGTGAACGAGGCGGTCGTCGAGAGCCTCAAGCAGCAGAAGCTGCAGGGCTGGCAGGTGTACCACCTGGCCGGTCGGGACCACGCCGAGGCCGTGCGTGCCGACTACCGTGCCGCCGGCATGCGGGCGACGGTGGTGGACTTCACGCCGGAGATGGCGACGGTCTGGGCGGCGGCGGACCTGACGATTACCCGCGCCGGGGCAAGCACTTGCGCCGAGGTGATCGCCTGCGGCGTCCCGGCGATTTTCATGCCCTACCCCTTCCACAAGGACATGCACCAGCTCGCCAACGCGAAGGTTTTGGCCGACGCCGGTGCGGCCATCGTCATCGACGACCGCAAGGACCGCCGCCAGAACGCCGAGCAGCTCAAGCCGGCCTTGGAGCAGGTGCTGTACGACGCCGCCCGCCGCCAGCGGATGAGCGCCGCGGCCCGGACGGTCGCCCCGCACGACGCCGCGGAGCGTGTTGCCGACGTTGTTTCATCCCTCCTCGAAAACGGCCGATAGCAGTTGGGGGCTGTTTCGTGTGAGCGCCGCCGGAATGATCGGGCGATTCACCATTGAGGCCTTCGTTCGAGCAGTTAGGATGCCATGACGGTGACACGCAGCAGCACGGAAGCCCACGTCGCGCAGGATGCGCCAGCCGGCCGGCCCTCGGGGAAACCCCAGGTCGCCATCAGCCGTTTCACGGGCAAAAAGGTTCATTTTATCGGCATCGGCGGCTGCGGCATGAGCGGCCTGGCGAACATGCTGCTCGACTGCGGCGCGATCGTCACCGGCTCGGAGCCGAAACTGGGGGACGCCTGCTTCAAGCTCGCCGGCCGGGGTGCCAGGCTCTGCCGCAACCAGATCGGCGAGTTGCTCACCCGCGATGTGGACCTGGTCGTCCGCACCGCCGCCGTGCCGGACACCAACCCGGAGTATCTGGCCGCCCGCCGCCTGAACCTGCCCGTCATCAAGTACGCGCAACTGCTCGGGCAGATCATGGACGAGCGGGTGGGCGTCGCCGTCGCCGGCACACACGGCAAAAGCACAACATCCGCCATGATCAGCTACGCGCTGGTCCGCGCCGGGGAGGACCCGAGTTTCGTCATCGGCGGGCAGGTGCCGCAGTTGGGCGGTTCGAGCCAATCCGGCACCGGCAGCGGCTTCATCGCCGAGGCGTGCGAGTTCGACCGCAGCTTCCACAGCCTCCGCCCGACCGTGGCCGTCGTCACCAACATCGAGCTGGACCACCTGGACTGCTACCGCGACCTCGACGAAATCAACGAGAGCTTCGCCACCTTCTGCCGCCTCCTGCCGACCCACGGCCGACTCATCACCAACGGCCACGACGCCAACTGCCGCAAGCTGCAGCACGGCCTGCACGCCGGCACAGATTTCGTCACGCTGGACGGCAAATCCGACGCGTCCGGCACCTTCAACGTCGTCAACCGCCGGCTGGAGAACGGCTGCTGGGCCGCGGACGTGCTGCTGGAAGGCCGGCCGCTCGCCTCGCTCAAGCTTTCGATGCCCGGGGAGCACAACCTGATGAACGCCGCGATGGCGTTGGCCGTCTGCGTCCGCCTGGGTGCCAACGCCGAAGCTTGCGCCCGCGGGCTGAACGAGTTTACGGGCGTGGACCGCCGCATGAGCGTCATCGGCCGGCCGCGCGGCAGCTTGGTCGTTGACGACTACGGCCACCACCCCACCGAGATTCGCGTCACGCTCAAGGCCCTGCGGGACCGGTACGCCCCCGAGCGGCTGCGGTGCGTCTTCCAGCCCCACCAGCACAGCCGGACGCGCTGCCTGATCGACGAGTTCGCCACCTGCTTCCACGACGCCGACGAGGTGATCATCCCGGACATTTACCGCGCCCGCGACTCCGACGACGACGTCGCCGCGATCGGCGCGCGGGATTTGGTCAACCGGATCGAGCAGCACCATGCCGACGTTCGGCATGTGGCGGCACTCGATGACATCGTTCGACAGCTACGCAGCGACCTTCGCCCCGGAGACGTCATCGTGACGATGGGCGCGGGCAACGTTCACGAGGTGGCACACCACCTCGTGGCCGAGGAATCGGCCGCGGCCGAGTCAGAAACCATACGGCCGCAGGAGACGCGATGCGCATGAGCCAGGGCACCTCGCCATTTTCCGACCTGGACTTTGTCCGCGACGACGAGCCGCTGTCGAAGTACGCCTGGTATCGCGTCGGCGGCCCGGCCCGTTACTTCGTGCAGCCGCGGAACCCCGAGGAATTGGCCGTCGCCTACGCCCGCTGCGTGAGCGAGGGCATCGACGTCTACGTGCTGGGCCTGGGCGCGAACGTGCTGATCGCCGACGAGGGCGTGACCGGCGCGGTCTTTCGGCTCGACCAGCCGCACTTCACCAGCTTCGAGGTACAGCAGACCCGCGTCACGGCCGGGGCCGGCTACGACATGCAGAAGCTCGCCAAGCACACCGCCCGCAAGGGCCTTGGCGGGCTGGCGTGCATGTGCGGCATCTACGGCACGGTCGGCGGGGGCATCCGCATGAACGCCGGCGGGCGGTTCGGCGAGATCGGCGACACCTGCCAGCGCGTCACCGTCATGCAGCGCGACGGCAACGTCACCACGCTCGAACGCCACGACCTGCGCTTCGAGTACCGCAACGGGAACATCTCGGCGCCGTTCATCCTGGGTGCCGAGTTCGAGCTGGAAGACGTCGGCGAGGCCGAGGCCACCCGCGAGATCAAAGAAGTCTGGATGTACAAGACCAACAGCCAGCCGCTGAACGCCCGCAGTGCCGGCTGCATGTTCAAAAACCCGCCGGAAGGCTCGGCCGGGAAGATCATCGACGAAGTCGGCCTCAAGGGCATGCGGCTCGGTTCCGCCGAGGTCAGCGGCAAGCACGCCAACTTCATCCTCGCGCACGAAGGCTGCACCGCGACGGACATCATCCAGCTCATGGACCTGGTGCAGCGCCGCGTGCTGGAGCAGACGGGCATCGCACTGCACGGCGAAGTGCAGCGGTGGCCGCACGCGACGGCCGCGGGCGAGGCGACCGCCAAGGCCGAAGAAGCCGCCTGACACAAGCCGAAAGCATCGACGGACCGACTGTTTTACCCAAGGACGACACCATGAAAGTCACCGTGCTCCGAGGCGGCCCCAGCAGTGAACGTGAGATCAGCCTTGTCTCCGGCAAGGCCGTCGCCGACGCCTTGCGGGCCGCCGGGCACACCGTCTTCGAGTCGGACGTCTCGCCGACGGACCTGTCGTTTCTGGACACCCCTTGCGACGTGGTTTTCCCCGTGCTGCACGGGCAATTCGGCGAGTCGGGCGAGCTGCAACTGATCCTGGAGCGTCGCGGCGTGCCGTTCGTCGGCTCCGGCTCCGAGGCGAGCCACACCGGCATGGACAAGGCCGCCACCAAGCGCCGGCTGGAGTCGTGCAACATCGCCACGCCGGGCTGGAAGCTGATCGACCTGGACGACCCGGCCGCTCTCGACCTGGCCGCCCGCGTCGGCGTGCCGTGCGTCGTCAAAAGCCTTCGCGGCGGCAGCAGCATCGACGTCTTCCTCTGCAAACGTGACGAGGACGTCGCCGCCGCCTGCCAGAAGCTCTCCGTCGACATGGGCGAGGTGCTCGTCGAGCAGATGGTCGTCGGCACGGAGATCACCGTCGGCATCCTCGAGGAGCGGGCGCTGCCGGCCATCCGCATCGACACCGGCGGCGGCTGGTTCGACTTTAACAGCAAGTACGCCGCCGGCGGCGCGCGACATTGTTTAGACACCGGCCTGGCAGACCAGGTCGTGGAGCAGGCGACGGACATGGCCCTGCGGACGCACCGCGCCGTCGGCTGCCGGGACCTGTCGCGGGTGGACATCATCGTGGACCAGGCCGACAAGCCCTGGGTGCTGGAGATCAACACGATGCCCGGTTTCACGCCGCGCAGCCTGCTGCCCGAGGCGGCCGGGAAGGTCGGCTACGACTTCCCGAAGCTCTGCGACCTGCTGGCCCGGCGTGCCTTCGCCCGCGGCGCGGACCTGCCCCGCCAGGCCGTCGCCTGAGGGCCGGTTGCACGCCCCGGCCGTCGCCGGCCTCAGGGTGGGCCTGAGGCCCGGCCCGCGCCTACCATAGCGGCGTGTTCGTCGTCATCGTCCTGCTTATCGTTCTGACCGCCGACGCCTTCTGGTGGTTCGCCGCCGACCGCTTCGCACGGCAGCTCGTCGCCCGCCGCAAGTGGCGGATCGCCGTGGCCGTATTCGGCGGGTTTCAGGTGCTCTCGATCGTGATGGTGCTGGGGCACCGCCTGGCCGAGCGGGCCGGGATGATCGACTTCGACCTGCCGGCCTGGCTCGTCGCTTTCTTCATGGTCTGGCACCTCATCGTGCTTCCGACGACGCTGATCGTGTACGTGCTGATCAGTGCCGGTTTGGGCCTGGAGGCGCTGACGCGGCCGCGGGACGTCCGCCCGCCGATCGCCACGCCGGGCGTCTCACGTCGGGCGTTTCTCGCCACGGCGATCACCTCGCCGCCGGTGCTCTCGGCCGTGGGGGCGGGCGTGGGGCTGGCCAGGCAGGAAGCGATCCGGGTGCGTCGGTTCGACATCCCGGTGGCCGGGCTGCCGCCGGAGCTTGCCGGGCTGCAGATCGCGCACGTGTCGGACAGCCATGTGGGCGTCTTCACGAAAGGCCCGGTGCTGGAGCGGCTGGTGGAGATCACCAACGGCATCGGCGCGGACCTGGTCTGCGTGACTGGCGATTTGATCAACCACAGCCTCGGCGACCTGCCGGCCGCCGCCGAGATGGTGCGTGCCTTCCGCTCCAGGCTCGGCACGTACCTTTGCGAGGGCAACCACGACCTGTTCCAGGGCCGGCGGGCCTTTCGCAACAACTGCGAAAAGCTCGGCCTCGACCTGCTGACCAACGACACTCGGATGCTGAACGTCGGCGGCGCACGGCTGCAGCTGCTGGGCCTCCGCTGGGGCGGCCGACTCAATGCTCAGGGGGAGGGCGAGGGAGACCGCGGCTACCAACGCTCCGAGCAGGCCATCGAAGACAGCCTCGCCGAGCTTGACGCCCTTCGCGACCCGGCCGCCACCCAGGTGCTGCTGGCCCACCACCCGCACGCCTTCGACCCGGCGCTGGCCCGGGGCATCCCGCTTTCACTCACCGGCCACAGCCACGGCGGGCAGTTGATGCTGCCCGGCGGCGTCGGCTTCGGGCCCCTCATGTACCGCTACTACAGCGGGCTGTACCAGGGCACCTCGGCGAACGGGCCCTGCAGCAACGTGGTGAGCAACGGCTGCGGCAACTGGTTCCCGCTGCGCGTGAACGCCCCGGCCGAGGTGCTGGCGCTGACGCTGGTGCGGGCCTGAATCATGCACGTGGCGGCCGGCGGGTCGGCCGGGTGAAGCTGCTGCTGCCGGTGCGGATAGACGCCGGGGGCAAAGTCGCTACCATCTGCGTTACGCCGCCGGGAAGGCTCCAGACACGTGTTGCGGCACCTGACGGTTGATTTCGCCCGTTTCCGACCTTTTTGGCTCTAGCCGAACTCGAAACGCTGATTCCATGACGACGCTCTTTTACATCTTCGCCACGCTCATGGTCTTCGTGTGCGTATTGCTCGTGCTGCTGATTCTCATTCAGAAGGGCCGCGGCGGCGGCCTTGCGTCGGCGTTCGGCGGCGGCGGCGGGAACACGGCCTTCGGTGCCAAGACCGGCGACGTGCTCACGTGGGCCACCAGCATCGTTTTCGGGCTGCTGCTGGTCATCGCCATCACGACCAGCATGCTCAGCGACACCGTCCACAGCCGGGCCGTCAGCGTGCAGGACCTGCCAGAGGAGCCGACGACGCTCCAGCAGCAGGAGCCCGTCTCTCCCGACCTGCCCGAGGCCCGCCCCACCCCGGACCCGGCAGTTCCCGACGCCCTGGAGCAGACGCCCCCGGCCGCGTCCGACCCCGCCCCCGCGGCCAACCAGCCCATGATCACGCCAGAAGACGCCGAGTAAGCCCGTACATTCAGCTCTGGCCCGCCGACCAACGCCCATGATCCTCTCGATGACCGGTTTCGGAGACGCCAGCGCCGAACTCGACGGCGTGCGCTACACCGTCGAGATCCGCTCGCTGAACAACCGGTACTTCAAGCCGGTGATCAAGCTGGCCGACGCGGTCGGGGCGCTGGAGCCCGAGATCGAGACGATGCTCCGGGCCAAGCTCCACCGCGGGTCGATCACGTTCATCCTGAAGATGAAGATGCAGACCGCCGAGGCCGCCTTCGATGTCAACGAAGCGGCGCTCAAAAGCTACCTCGAGGCAGTGACACACCTGGCCGACGAGCAGATTCACGACGGCCGGCGTTACGTGATGGTGGACGTGGCGGCCTTGATGAGCCTCCCTGGCGTCGTGCAGGAGCCCAGCGAGGAGGCCGAGCAACTCGACCGCCACCGCCCGGTGATCTTCGAGGCGACGCAGCGGGCCATCGACAAGCTGATGAAAATGCGTGCCGCCGAGGGCATCGCCCTTCGTGAGGACCTGCTCAAGCACGTGAACGTCATCCGGCAGAGCCTGGAGGCGATCCAGTCGCACGGGCCGGGGGCGCTGGCGGACTACCACCGCAAGCTCATCGGCCGCGTGAACGACATCCTTGGCAGCACCGGCATCCAGGTGAGCGAGCCGGACCTGCTCCGGGAGATCGCCGTCTACGCCGAGCGGACGGACGTGTCCGAGGAGATTCAGCGGCTCAAGCACCACACGCTGTCGTTCGAGAAGGCGCTCGAGTCCGGCGACCAGGCCGGGCGGAAGCTGGATTTCATCACCCAGGAGATGCTGCGGGAGGCGAACACCATCGGCTCCAAGGCGAACGACGCGACGATCGCCGGGCACGTCGTGGACGTGAAGGGTGCGATCGACCGCCTCAAGGAGCAGGTGCAGAACGTCGAGTGACCGCCTCGGCCGCCTGTGACACGCCATGAACCCAGAGACTGAACATCCCGGCATGCTGCTCGTGCTGGTCGGGCCCTCGGGCGTGGGCAAGAGCACGATCAGCCGGATGCTGGCCGAGCGGCTGAAGGTCGTCTACACCGTGAGCGTAACGACCCGCGAACGCCGCCCTGGCGAGGAGAAGGGCAAGACGTACGAGCACATCACGCGCGACGAGTTCTTCCGCCGGCTCGACGAGGACGCGTACCTGGAATACGCCCAGGTCTACGACGACTACTACGCGACGCCGAAGGAGCCGACGCTCTCGAACCTTGCCGCCGGGCGGGACGTGCTGCTGGAGATCGACGTGCAGGGGGCGATGCAGGTGCGGTTTCACTACCCGCGTGCCCTGCTGATTTTTGTGCTCCCGCCGGACGAAGAAACCCTGCTGCAACGCCTGACGGACCGCGGGCGGGACGAGCCGCCGGTGATTCAGAAGCGGATTCGGGCGGCCAAGCGGGAGATTCACATGGCCAAGGGCTCCCACGCGTTCGACTACATGGTGATCAACGACGACTTGGACCGCTGCACGGACGAGATCATCAAGATCGTCAAGCACCGCCGCTCCAGCGGCATTTAAGCGGTGCCCGGCCGCCGTTGCCGCCGGCCGTATCGACCCGCATTGCGGACTCCGGCGATTTTCACGCTACAATGCTCGCGGCAACGTCGCCGCCGTTTTCGAGGAACACAGAAACAACCATGATCGAAGCACTCAAGTCAGACGAAATCGTGAACAAGGTCGGCGGGCGGTTCAAGCTCACCAGCCTCATCCAGAAGCGCATGGTCGAACTCATGGACGGCGCACGCCCGCTCGTGGAGCGCACCCGCGAAATGACCGACCTCGAAGTCGTCGTCCAGGAGATCCTCCAGGACAAGATCGCCATCGACTACGAGGCCAGCGGCATCATCATCCGGGACGAGTAATGCCCCACCGGAACGACCAGACCCCCCTGGCCGGCGATCCCGCCGACGCCCAGACGCTGCCGCTCGTCGGCAAGGAGGTCATCGTCGCCGTGTGTGGCGGCATTGCCGCGTACAAGGTGTGCGAGGTCGTTTCCAAGCTCGTGCAGGCCGGGGCGGGCGTCACTGTCGCCATGACGCACGCCGCACAGCAGTTTGTCACCCCGCTGACCTTCGAGACGCTTTCGGGCAGGCGGGTCCACGTCGGCCTGCACCAGGTCGTTGACGCGGGTGACACGCAGCACATAGGCCTGACCGAACGGGCCGACGTGATGCTCGTCGCCCCGGCCACGACCAACGTCATCGCCCGCGTCGCCCAGGGCATCTGCGACGACCTGGTGTCGACGATGATCTGCGCCGCCGCCTGCCCGGTCGTCTTCGCGCCGAGCATGAACAGCCGCATGTGGGACCACCCCATCGCCCAGGAAAACTACGCCAAACTCGCGAGCCTGGGCTATACCTTCATCGGCCCGGAGGAAGGCTGGCTCGCCTGCCGGAACGTCGGTGCCGGCCGGCTGACTGACCCGGCGGACATCGTCGCGGAACTCACCCGCATGCTCACGCTGCCCGGCGAAATGCCGCCGTTGGTGGGCGAAGTCGTCCTCGAGGACGTCGAATAGCCGGGTTGGGTTTCGGCGGCTCCGTCACGTTTCAACCCCCTGCTGAACTCAAGTGGCCCGCATCCTCATCACCGCCGGCGGGACCCACGAACCGATTGACCCGGTTCGGTACCTCGGGAACCGTTCCAGCGGTGCCATGGGTGCCGCCTTGGCCGAGGCCGCCGTCGTGGCGGGGCATGCGGTGTCTCTCCTGCTCGGGCACGTATCGGTGGCGTTTCCTGCGGTTCCGCCGGAGCGGATCGAGCACGCCGGCACCGCCGCCGAGATGCAGGCGGCGCTCAAACGGCTTTGGCCGGGGCACGACGTGCTCGTCATGGCGGCCGCCGTCGCCGACTACCGACCGGCCGAGCCGAGCCGCACCAAGCTGCCCCGCACCGGCGAACTCACCCTGAAACTGGTGGCCAACCCGGACCTCGTCGCCGAGGCCGCCGCCGGCAAACGGGCGGACCAGCACATCGTCGCCTTCAGCCTCGAACAGACCGTTGCCGACGCCGCCCGCGCCGTCGACAAGATGCGGAAGAAGCGTGTCGACCTGATGGTCTTCAATACGGTTTGTGCGTTAGGCGTCGGCGTGACGGACGCGACGCTGCTCTGGCCGGACGGCCGGTCGCTCCCGCTGGGCCAGGCCACGAAACGCGACACCGCAGCACGCATCATCGACGAAGTGGCACGGCTTTAGCCTCCACATCGCCATGATGCGAATAACCAAACGACTTATCGGAATGACGCTGCTCGTGGGCGGTGCCGCCTGGTCGAGCGGGTGTCAGCAGGATCCTGAACCCCAGGCCATGACGCCGCAATCGTCCGAGCAGCAACTCAGCCAGCGCGAGCTGGTTTCGCTGGGCAACCTGAACACCGCACCGGATGTGGTACGACAGCGTTTCCTGGAAGATCACGGCCGTGTCAGCGTGACCGGTGTGGACCAGTCCACCACCGCTGCCGGGCGACTGATTTATCAGGTCACCTACGTCGAGATTCCCTCCGGCGACCTGGGCAAAGCCTACTACGACGCGACCGGGAACCGGCTCGACTACATTTCGCCGGACGAAGCACCCGCCGATGCCAATGCCGGGGCCCGTACCGCCGGCGGCGAAACCCCGGCCACGCCGCCAGCCACCGGGCCGTCGCGGTAGAGCCCCTCGCCCGGCGCATCGTCCTGCAGGCCGCCCGCCCGGAGCGTCACCAGCAGGCTGCTGGCCAGCATGACGACCACGGCGAAGACCGGGTGCAGCCAGCCCGCCGCGGCGACCGACATGCCCACCGCGTTGTACGCCGCCGCGATGCGCAGGTTGCCCCGTAGCGTCGCCACAGTCTGCCGGCAGACACTGATTGCCTGAACGATTGCCCGCACATCTCGCGGGCCGTCCGCAAGCCCGGCCCAGACGATCTGAGCCGTCTCCCCGGCCAATGCAGACCCCTCGGCCGTGGCAATGCCGACGTCCGCGGCGGCCATCGCGGCGGCATCATTGATGCCGTCCCCCACGAAAAGCACCCGACGACCCTCCGCCTTCAACGCGTTCACCCGGTCCAGCTTCTCCTGCGGCGTGAGCCCTCCCTCCACGCAAACCGCCCGCCCGGAAGCTAAAGGGGACGTACCCCTTTTTCCTCGCAGCCGTTCAATCCGCTCCCCCGTGTCTCCGGACAGCACGCGTACG
>JBHJOM010000082.1:0-23437 GCA_050329715.1 Phycisphaerae bacterium | reverse complement strand
ACGAGCGTGAACGCTTTGCTTGACCGACGCATGAGACACCTCCGCAGGTGACAGTTCGGGCGGCGGGGAACCGCCGGTTTGAACAAGACGTGAAAGGCCGCCCGCGGCGTTAACCGCGGGCGGCCTGAATGCGTTTAAGCCTCTAGCGCGCCTGCCGACGGCGGATCAGCCCCAGCCCGGCCAGGCCGAGCAGGCCGAGCGAAGCCGGCTCGGGGACGATCGCAAAGTCACTGAAGACGACGGTCCTCTGCTGCGCCCGCCCGCCGAAGCCGGCAAAGTCACCGGAGAACAAAGAGGCGTCGAGCGTGTGATCGAGTGTCTGCGAGTGGCCGTCCTGATCGACCACGGTGAACGCCAGAACCAAATCCGTGCCGACATACGTCCCGACCAGCGTCATGCTGTAGACGGCGTCGGTCGCCTGCGAGCCCGCCCAGTTCTGGTCGGTAACCGTGCCGGTGTTGAAGCCGCCTTCGTAAAAGCGAATGGTCGCACCCGTGTTGCCGCTGTAGCGGAAGACCGCCGCGAAACCGTCATTTCCCAAAGCGTCACCGGTCGCGATGATCCCGAACTGGTCAAACCACCCTTGATTGCGCGGGCGGGTGACATCGGTGTTCGTCACGGTCGTGGTGATCGTAAAATCACTGCCGCCGAGATTGTCAAACTCCGCCGTCGCGGTGAAGACGGCCAGGCCGCTCGTCGTTTCATAGTCGAACGAATCCGCGGCCAGTGCCCATGTCCCTCCACCTGAGGTGGTGAATACGCTGGCGTCGTCCTTGCCGGGGTCCGACCCGAAATCGTAAGAGACGGGGAGAGTCGCCGCCGCAGCGGCCGAGACGAATACGCCCAGGGTCGTGACGGCGGCTGCCGTCGTGATGGCGTTTGTTCCGAGCATGTCATCCTCCATTCGAGAAGTAATGGACCGGCCGGCACCGTGCCTGCGAGTCCCGAACTGTGCATCCGGGTGAGCTGCGTCACCCACCGGGTTCATTGCATCCTGGACGCGTCGGCGTCCGAGAGTCGTCTCACACTCAGCCCCGGCACCACGCCGAAGCTGAGGGCTTCTGAGGGCATCGTTTGCCCGCCGCAGTCCAGCCGGGCCAGCAGCATGTCGGCCGCGGCCCGGCCCAGCCGCCGTTGCGGCGAGCGGTAGGTTTCAATCTTCGGGCCGACCAGCGGCTGGTCCTCGCCGAAGGTCACCAGCGACACGTCCTGCCCGATCTCGAGCCCCAGCCGTGCACACGCCTGCACCACGGCCGAGGCCTCCTCGCTGCCGTAGGCCACCACCGCCGTCGGTGCCGAGGCGTCCTGCAGGAGTCGTGTTGCCTGCTCGACGATCTTCATGTGCAAAAGCGGCCCCGGGGAGATGAACGCCAGCGGCTCGTGCCCGGCTTCGAGCATCGCCCGCGCGTAGCCGGCCCGGCGGTCGTGCCGGCTGTAGTGCCACTCGTGGGCCTTCTCCAGTACCGCCGTCAGGTCCAGGTAGGAGATGCGGCGGTGCCCGGCGGCCAGCAGGCTTCGGGTCGCGGCGTAGCCGGCGGCTTCGTCGTCTGGGTAGACGCCGTTCTCGGGCCGCTTGGAGTTCAGCCAGACGGCCGGGATCTGATGCCGGTCGATCAGTTCGACCATCTGCGGCGGGATGTCGTGGGTGTAGTTGAGCAGCAGGCCGTCGACCATGGTTTCGCCCAGAATCTTGGGCAGGTGCTGGCCGCTGGTGAGTCGGTTGTCGTCGATGATGGTGACGGTCAGGTGCATGCCGCGGGCCTCGATGCCCTCGTAGATGCCGCGGAGGGTCTGGGCGAAGAGCGTGCTCTGGCAGTGGTGCTGGCTCATCAGCATGCCGATGGCATTGAAGGAGCCGGTGGAGACGGCGCGGGCGGCGGCGTTGGTGCGGTAGCCGAGGCGTCGGGCGGCCTCGATGACGCGCTGCCGCGTCTCGAGGCTCACCTGCTTGTTGCGGTGACCCAGCGCGAAGTTGACGGCCTGAGGCGAGATGCCCAGGAACGTCGCGATCTCCTTCTGGGTGACGGCCATGCGAACTCCTCCGAGCAACTAGCTCGGTCTAGAGCTTGTACTAGACCGATCTAGGCGTCAAGTTAAAAATCGGGCCGACGGCAATCATCCGTCGCGTTCGTCCGCCTAGCGGTTGATGGTGCCGGTCGCGTCGCCTGCGGCCTCAGCCGTCGCTCGACGCCCAGTTCGCCCCGCCGTGCAGGGCGAACGTCTCCCCGGCGTCGACGGCGGCCGGGGCGGTCGCCGGGTCCAGCTCCAGCAGCACCGGCTGGCTGGCGATCGTGTACGTCCCGGCGATCTTCACGTCCTTCCCGCCGAGCGCGTCGCGGCCGGCCAGCTTCCACGGCACGGGCACCTCGCCAAAGCGGTTCTCAAGGTTGAAGATCCCGGCGAACGCCTTGTCCGGCCCGCGCCAGTCGATGCGCACCACCCCGGCCGTCACCTGGCTCACGTGGCAGACGCGGCATGCCCGTTTCACCTCCCTGGTACAGGCCAGCAGCCGTCGGGTGAAGGCGAAGAAGGCCTCGTCGCCGCCGTCCCAAGGCACATTGTGCCGCTCACGGTGGTAGTGCTCCTGCCCCCGGCTGCCGACTTCGCGGTCCCGGCCGAGGGCGTACTCCTGCCCGGCGTAGAGCAGCATCGCCCCCGGCAGGAGCGTCATGAACGCCGTCCAGCACTGCAGCGCGTGCGGCTCCCGCACCTTCATCGCAAACCGCGGGTCGTCATGGCTCTCCAGCAGACGCAGCTTGATCGCGTGGGCCGGGTACAGAACCTCCTGCAGGTAGACCTGCTTGAGGTACTCGGCCAGCGGCGCCTGCCCGGCGAAGTAGGCGTGCAGGTACTCCTGCCCGTCGGCGTCGTAGGTGAGGTCAAAGACGTCGTGCAGCTCCGGGTCGCTGTGGTGAAGGATGCCCAGGTCCTTGTCCTTCTTGACGAAACGCATGAACCCCGACTCGGCGAGCCAGAGCTGCTCGCCGGCCGGGTCGAGCTCGGCGCGCGCCCGCCGCCAGAAGTCCATCGGCACCAGCGGGACGACATCAAAGCGGAAGCCGTCGATGCCGAGTTCCAGCAGCCCGCGCAGCGTCTGGATCTGGTAGTCCCACACGTCAGGGTGGCGGTAGTCCAGGTCGGCGACGCCGGCCCAGGCGGGCACTTTGGTCGTGAGCTTGCCGGTCGCGTCCTTCAGGAACCACTCGGGCTTGCTCGCCGCCAGTGCCGAGCGTGCCGAGAGGTGGTGCAGCACCACGTCGAGGATCACCCGCATACCCAGCTCGTGTGCCTCGTCCACGAGCCGTCGCAGGTCGTCGGGCGTGCCGTACTCGGGGTTGATAGCGCGGTGGTCGTGGATGCCGTACGGGCTGCCCAGGCGGTTGTCGCGGCCGTCGCCCATGGGGTGAACGGGCATGAGGTAGAGCACGTCCGTGCCGAGGCTGCGGATGCGCGGCAGGTCGCGGCGGACGCCGGCGAAGTCGCCGCTCTCGGAATGAAGCCGCGGGAAGACCTGGTAGACGACGGCGTGCCGGAGGGAGTCGGGTGTGGTGTGCGCCATGGCGAGATGGGTACCTGGAACGCCTTCGCGGCTCGTCGGCGTGCGCGAGACGGACGTGAAGGCAGGGTCGGTTTCGCTCGGGCCGACGCCGGCTGCAAAGCAGGCCGCGTCGGGCTGTGAGCATAGCGTGGCGAGTCTATGCGCTGGCGGAACGGGGTCAATTTCCAGAAGAAGTGGCCTCAGCCGGCGTGCCACCGGCGGGCGTGCGGCAGACGGCTGTGCGGCAGGCGGCTGTGCGGCAGGCGGGGGTGCGGCAGCTTGGTGGGGGTGTTCAGGCGGCGCGTCGCGTGCTGGCCGGGTAGGCCCGGGCCAACGCCTCGGCCAGTGGTTGTGGTGTTGCGTCGAGCGTGCGGATCGGCTTGCCGGCCTCCGCCCGCAGGTGGGCCTTGGCCGCCGGCGGCAGGGGCCCGGCCGCGGCCAGCAGCAGCAGCGTGTGCACGCTCCGTAGCGGTAGGACGCCGTAGCGGCGGCACGTCTCCGGCGACAGTTGCGCCAGCGCCTCCGGCTCGGGGGCGACCGAACCAAGGTCCACCGGGCCGGGCCCGGCCTGCATCTGCTGCCGCCAGGCGGCCACCATGTGCTCGGGCCGGCAGTAGCCCAGCACCAGTGCAGTATCCCCGAAGCGGTGCTGCCCCCAGCGTTGCTCGACGAGAATCTCCTCGACCTGCTGCTCGGAAAGCGGCACGATCTGCCGCAGCAACTCTCCCATGCGAAGTTCTGACATCGAAGCATCTCCCGGTGCAGGTAGGCAAGGGTGTGCCGGGGCGAAGTCGGATGACAGCCGCCGGCCTGCCAAGTACGATTCGGCCCGTCGGCCCGCCGACTTAACCCGCCTGCGGAAGTTATGCGTGTTTGCCACTACAACATCCTCGACGGCGGCGTCGGCCGGGCGGACCCGCTGGCGGAGGTCATCGCCGCGCAGAACCCGGACGTCGTCACCCTCGTCGAGGCCGAGGACACCGACGTCCTTCGCCGCCTCGCCTACCGCCTGAAGATGGACTTCGTCCAGGGCATGGGCCCCAAGCGCGCCTCGGCCGTGCTGACACGCCACCTGCTGCTCGATTCGGTCAACCACGCGCTCGTAACGCCCGGCGCGCCGCGCAGTTGCCTGGAGGCCACCGTCCGCATCGACGGCTTCGCGTGGCGGCTGGCCGCGGTGCACTTCCTGCCGCACGCCTCCGACGAGGCCGAGACGAAACGCCAGGCCGAGGCAAACGTGCTGCTGGGGCTCTTCGCCGAGGCGCGTGCGGCGAACCGGCCGCACCTGCTCGCCGGGGACTTCAACGCCAACCACCCGCAGCAGCAGGTCGACGTTCAGCAGGCCCACCCGCGGACACGTCGCGACGTCGAAGCCAACGGCGGGGAGCTTCCCCGGCGGGTGGTGCCGCAGTTCCTGGCAGCCGGCTACACCGACCTGCACCACCAGGGTGCCGGCGACGCGGCCCTGTCCGCCGAGGCCGGGGCGACCTTCACCACCGCCCACCCGCAGCAGCGGGTGGATTACGTCTTCGGCTACGCGGCGAAGGCCACACACGCCTACGTGGAGCACCACCGCCTGGCGACGTACGCCAGCGACCACTACCCGGTGATCGTGGACGTGGAGCCCGCGGGCGAACGGAGGTCGGGCTGATGTGGCGTGGCATCGTGGACGTGTTGAAGACCTCGCCTGTTGCCCTGCAACTGGCCGACCGCCTCGGCCGCGGCGCGGGGCGTGTGGGGGTGCTGCAGGAGACCATTCCTCCGGCCCCGCACCGGCCGGACGTACGGCTGTTTGCCGGCGACGCGGACGATAGCGGCCTGGCGGTCACCTGCCTGGGGCACGCGACGTGCCTCATCCGCATGGGCGGCGTGACGCTGCTGAGCGACCCGGTCTTCTCCAGCCGCGTGGGCGTCTCCGTCGGCATGACGGCCATCGGCCCGCGCCGGCTGATGCGGCCTGCATTGCAAATTGACGAATTGCCACGTATCGACGCCCTGCTGCTGACGCACGCGCACTTTGACCACCTGGACCGGCCCAGCCTGCTGCGCCTCTTCGCCGAGCCGAAGGCGACGCGCGAGCTGGAGGACCGCCGCCGCCCGCCGGCCGTCGTGCCGCCGGGCGTGCGCGACCTCGTGCAGGACCTGGGCTACCGC
Organism: Phycisphaerae bacterium; assembly: GCA_050329715.1. Lineage (GTDB taxonomy): Bacteria > Planctomycetota > Phycisphaerae > Tepidisphaerales > Tepidisphaeraceae > DAIOTR01. The sequence goes on along the minus strand of JBHJOM010000082.1, from coordinate 17,745 downwards.
CCGCGGACGCTGCGGCTGGGGGCCTCGCTGCGGATCGGCCGGGTGACCATCACGGCGGTGCCGGTGAAGCACTGGGGTGCCCGCGTCTTCTTCGACAGCCGCCGCGGGTACTGCGCGTACCTGCTGGAGGCCGACGGCCGGCGGGTGCTGCTGGCCAGCGACTCGGCGTTTCACGACGGGTACCGCGCCGTGGCCCCGGTGGACCTGGCGCTGCCGGGCATCAGCGCGTATGACCCGTACGTGGCCGCCCACGCGACGCCCGAGCAGGTGGCCGAGATGATGCGTTTCGCCAGGGCGCGTGCCGTGATGCCGATCCACCACAAGACCTTCCGCCTGAGCCACGAACAGATCGACGAGCCGCTGCGTCGGCTGAAGGCGGCACTGCCGGACGTGCCGGTCGTCGCGCCGGAGGTCGGGCAGGTGTATCAGGCCGGCGGGCCTGCCGCATGAGTGCGGCGGCCGTGTCGCAGCCGTATCGCGGATGCGGCCGTTCGCTCCTATACTCGCCGCCGCTATGCCGAAGCCCAACATCGACGAGATGATTCAGCAGCTGCGCCGCCGGTGCGAGCAGATCGTGCCGGAGGCGGACCTGCGCAGGAAGCTGGCCCGCTCCGAGGCCACCGGAAAGCCGCTGCGCATCAAGCTGGGCATGGACCCGACCGCGCCGGACGTGCACCTGGGCCACGCCGTGCCGCTGAAGGTGGTCCGGGCGTTCCAGGAGTGGGGGCACAAGGCCGTCATCATCATCGGCGACTACACGGCCCGTGTGGGGGACCCCGCCGGCCGGAACAGCACCCGCCCGATGCTCACCGGCGAGGCGATCGACGCCAACGCCCGCACGTACATCGAGCAGGTCGGCAAGATCCTCCTCACCGACCCGGAGCACCTTGAAATCCGCTTCAACGGCGAGTGGCTCGGGAAGATGGACCTCGTGGAGATCATTCGCCTGGCTGCCCGCAAGTCCGTCGCGCAGCTTCTGGAGCGCGACACATTCGCCGAGCGCTACAAAAAGGGTGTCGATATCAGACTGCACGAATTCCTCTACCCGCTTCTGCAGGGTTGGGACAGTGTGTGCATTGACGCCGACGTGGAGATGGGCGGCCTCGACCAGTTGTTCAACAACCTCGTCGGCCGGGATTTTCAGAAGGCCGAGCGGCCCGACGACGAACTGGCCGGGCAGGTCGTCATCGTCACGCCGTTGCTCGTCGGGCTCGACGGCCACGAGAAGATGAGCAAGTCCAAGGGCAACTACGTGGGCGTGACCGACCCGGCCGGCGGCGCCGGCGGCATGTTCGGCAAGGTCATGAGCATCTCCGACGAGCAGATGCCCACCTGGTACCGCCTGCTTACAAACGAGCCCGAGGCGAGCTGGCAGGCCGCGATCGCCGCGAGCCCGCGGGACGCCAAGGTCGCGCTGGCCAAGAACGTCGTCGCGCAGTTCCACGACGCCGCCGCGGCCGACCAGGCGGAGAAGGACTTCGTCACCGCCACCCACGGCGGCGTGCCGGACGACATCCCCGAGATGCCGCTGGGCCCCGGCCCGCACAACCTCGTGGAAATGCTCGTCAAGGCCGGCATGGCCCAGACGAACTCCGAGGCGCTACGCAAAATCCGCGAAGGTGCCGTGAAGCTCGACGGGGAGAGGCTCGGGGAGTCGAAGGGTCCGGTCGAGATCAACCCGCCGGCCGTGCTGCAACTGGGCAAGAAGCGGTTCGTGCGGCTGGTGTAGGTGTTCGGACGGGCCAAGCCCCCGCAGGGGCGAAAACCACGTCGGCCAAACGCCGGTCTCGCTTTTTCGGAAACAGGTTTATTCGCCGGGCATGCGGGCGTAGTTGATCTCGAAGGAGCGGACCATCTCGCCGTCCGGCCCGGGCTCGTACATGGCGAAGCCGTGGTGGTCGTCGTCTTTGATGGTGACGACATGCTTGTAGGCCTTCGGCTTGCCGGTGATGGGGTCGGCCACCTCGCCGTGGAAGGTCCAGGTGCGCGAGGCCTCGTCGTAGGTGCCGGTGGAGAAGTAGACGGCGGTGGACATCTCGTCCATCCAGATGCCCTCGTACTTGCCGGTGAGGTTGTTGTAGCCGGTGTATCCCAGGCCCTTGAACGGCTGGCCCATGAACTCGCCTTCGTACGCCTGCTTGAGGAACCGCCCGCCGAACTCCAAGGTGTTCACACACCGTCCCTGCGAGGTGACGAAGCTGCCGTCGGGCAGGGGCATCTTCGTCTCGGCCCGGAAAGCGCCGACCATCGGCTTCAACGCTGCGTGGTGCTCCGTGACGGCACCGGCCTTCGTGTACGCCTCGGCCATGGCGGCCGTCTCGGGGTCCATCTGCTGCATGCCGCCGGCCGGCTGCGTCGCCGGCGGCTCGGCCAGCAACAGGCCGGGAAGAATCAACGCCCATACCGCCGTCATCGAAAGCTTCATGCCGACTCCTTGCTGAAGAAGCCGATGTCTTACCCCCTGGCCGAGGTGACAGCCAAGTAAAATTCGATACGTCGCCGGAAAGTGCCGCAAAAGCGGCCAGGGTGCCGCCTCACACCCGCTCGGCCGCGACGAGGTCCTCGTACGTCTCGCGCCGGCGGATCAGCTTCGCTTCGGTGCCGTCCACCAGCACCTCGGCGGCGCGGCGGCGGTTGTTGTAGTTGCTGCTCATCGCAAAGCCGTACGCCCCGGCCGTGAAGACCGCCAGCAGGTCCCCGCGCTTCGTCACCGGCAGCGGGCGGTCCTTGGCGATGAAGTCTCCCGACTCGCACACCGGCCCGACGACGTCCACCACCTCGCCGTCGGCCGGTGCCGTCCCGCGATCGCGGCTTTCGATGACGTTTCCCGCCCCCGGCCGCGTCGGCCAGACGAAGTGAAACGCCTCGTACAACGCCGGGCGGAGCAGGTCGTTCATCCCGGCGTCCACAATCACAAACCGCTTGTCACCGCTCGTTTTGCGATACAAGCAGCGCGTCAGCAGGATCCCCGCGTTGCCGGTGATGTACCGCCCCGGCTCGAACGCCACCTTGTAGCCGCGGCCCTTGAGCAGCGGCGTGAGGGCCTTGGCGAACTCCGCCACGGCCTTGGCCTGCTCGGGGTGCTCGTAGTTCACGCCGAAGCCGCCGCCGACGTCGAACCATTCGATCGCGTGCCCGCGCTCCCGCAGCCGGTCGATCAGTGCATTCACCTTCGTCACGCCGTCGACGTACGGCTGGACGCTGTAGATGGGCGAGCCCAGGTGGATGTGCACGCCGGCGACGCGCAGGTGCTTCAGCCCGCGGGCCTCGTCGAAGATCTTTTCGGCGCGTTCGATGTCCACGCCGAACTTGCTCTCCTTCTTGCCCGTCGTGGTGTAGCGGTGGGTCTTGGGGTCGACGTCGGGGTTGATGCGTACGGCCCCGACGGCCTGCTTGCCCACCTCGCCTGCGATGCGGTCGATGTTCGCGATCTCCGCCTCCGACTCGATGTTGAACGCCGCGATGCCCGCCTCCAGCGCGGCGCGGATCTCGTCGTCCGTCTTGCCGACGCCGGCGTAGATGATCTTCTTCGGGTCGCCGCCGGCGGCCAGGGCGCGGTACAGCTCGCCGCCGCTGGTCACGTCAAACCCGCAGCCGGCCTCGGCGAAGAGCCGGCAGATGGAGAGGTTCCCATTGGCCTTGATCGAGTAGCAGATCGTCGGTTCCAGCTCCGCGAACGCCTCTGCGATCTGGCGGTAGTGGTGCAGCAGCGTCGCCTTGGAGTAGACGTAGCAGGGCGTGTCGAACTGCCCGGCGATGTCGTCGGCGGGTACGTCTTCGCAGAAGAGCTGGCCGTCGCGGTAGTTAAAGTGGTCCATGGGTCGCGGATGATAGCACCTGTGCGGTTCTGCGGCAGGCCGGGCGGCCGGCCGGTCACGTCACCGGCTGTGGAATGGGCGTGGCGGTGGGGCGTTTCCAGGCCAGGTGCAGGCGCCAGTGTTCGTCGTCGCGGTCGGGGTGGTCCAGGCGGAAGTGGGCGCCGCGGCTTTCGGTCCGGGCCTGGGCGGCGGACGTCATGATCGAGCAGACGCACAGCATGTTCTGCAGCTCCCAGCCGGCGGCCGCCGCGGCCAGGCCGACGGCCCCCGGGTCAAAAACCTTGTCCATCACGTAGCGGCTCCAGAAGGCGATGATCTCGCCGGTTTCCGTCAGCCTTTCGCCTTCGCGCTCGATGCCGGCGTTGCGCCACATCACGCTGCGGAGGCTGCTCTTGACGTCGGCCACGTCCAGCTCGGTGCGGTCCGAGGCGGGGATGTCGTGGCGGAGTTTCTTGGGGTAGTCCGGCCGCATGACGGCCGCGGCCCTGGCCGCCGCCTCGCCGGCGCGGGCACCGAACGTCAGCCCCTCCAGCAGCGAGTTGCTGGCCAGCCGGTTGGCCCCGTGCAGGCCGGTGCACGCGCACTCGCCGACGGCGAACAGGCCCGGCACGCCGGTGCGGGCTTCCAGGTCCACGTCGATGCCGCCGATCATGTAGTGCGTGGCGGGGTGGATCGGAATCTGGTCCTTGGCCGGGTCGATGTCGAACTGGCCGAGCATCCGCGTGATGCCCGGGAACCGGCGGGCGAACTTCTGGGCGTCCAGGTGGCGCACGTCGAGGTAGACGTGGCTGTAGTTCGTCTTGCGGATCTGCTGCACGATCGCCCGGGAGACGACGTCGCGCGGGGCCAGCTCCGCGTCCGGGTGGTAGTCGGGCATGAAGCGGTGCCCGGTGCGGTCGCGCAGGTAGGCCCCCTCGCCGCGAATGGCCTCGGTGATCAGCGCGCGGCTCGAGCCGGCGACGTAGAGCGTCGTCGGGTGGAACTGCACCATCTCCATGTCGCGCAACGCGGCCCCGGCCCGCCAGGCCATCGCCAGCCCGTCGCCCGTGGCGATGCGCGGGTTGGTGCTCTCGCGGAAAAGCTGCCCGGCCCCGCCGGTCGCCAGAATCGTCTGCCGCGCCCAGATCACGGTCATCTGCTCGCCCACCATCGCCAGCACGCCCAGGCACTGCGGCGGCGGGTGGCTCGGGCCGCGGCCAGGCTCACGGTGCCCGTTGCCGGCCGGCGTCTCCTCCGTGATCACGTCGATCGCGAAGCTCTTCTCGGAAATCCGGATCGAATCCCGCTCCCGGACGGTGTTGATGAGCGTCGTGGCCAGCTCCCGGCCCGTCGCGTCGCCGAAGGCGTGCAGGATGCGTGCGAAGCTGTGCCCGCCCTCCATGCCGAAGGCCAGGTCGTACGGGTTGCCGATCTGCTTGTCGAAATTCGCGCCCCAACTGAGCAACTCCAGCACCCGCCGCGGGCCCTCCTCCACCGTCACGCGCACGGCCGGCTCGTCGCACAGGCCCACGCCTACGCGGAGCGTGTCCTCAATGTGGCTTTCAACCGAGTCCAGCGGCTGAAGCACCGCGGCGATGCCGCCCTGTGCGTACCAGGTGTTGGATTCGGCGACGGTGTCCTTGGCCAGCAGCAGCACCTCGGCCCCGGCGTCGGCCGCGGCAATCGCGGCGCGAAGCCCCGCCACCCCGCCGCCGACAACAAGCACGTCCGCCACCTGCTGAGGCAGGCGTGCGGCACGGAGGGGATACAGATAACGGCGATGAAGAATCGGGTCGGCCATGGAGACAATCGGTCAGTCAGTCGCAAAAGCGAGCCGGCTAGTCTAGCACCGAACCGCAGCAAGGCATTTCGGCATTGCTGAAAACCGCCCCAGCGCCGCCGCCGCCCGAACCCGCCGCCGGAACCCGCACCCGCGTCAACGCGCCTCGTAATGCAGCACCTCGAGCGACTCGGAGTGCAGGTGGACGATCAGGGTCCTCCCCAACGCCCCCTTTGGCACCCAGAAGATGACGGCGACGTGCGACCCATGCCGCACGATCGAGTGCGGCCGGCCGTCGGTCGAATGCTTCCGTCCCGCCAGAAACCGCTCGGCCGCGGACAGCTAGTCGGCATTCCCAGGCGTCTTCTCAGAAGGGCCACACCCGGCTGCGAGGAAGAGAACCGACAAAGATGCTCGAAGAATAGGTCTCACGGCGTCGGCCACTCGGGTAGCGCGTCGCGCCGGATCAGGAAGTCAGCAACACCCGTCAGCATCCCCGGGCCGGCCACGGGGGGCAGGGCGTCGGCGACGGGCGGGGTCATCATGGTCGCTGCTCAGGGAACGCTTCAGTGCTTGTTCTCGGGGCTGTACCGCAGCTGGCGAACGCCAGTGATCCGCGGTTTCTCGAACGGCGGCTCCGGCTCAACGCCGTCCAGCTTGGCGAGTTGCTTGTTAAAGCCGATCGACACGATCACGTGCCAGCGTTTCTCGTCAGCCGCCTGTCCGCGGCGAAGCTCGATATAAAGTGGAAAGTCCGCATCCAATGGCCCCTGAATGGCCATGTGATTCAGGGTGACACGCTCCAGAATCTGGTCCTCGACGTACCACGCCACTGCCTGATCGTCCCCATCGCGCCACACGCCCCAGTCGCGGCACACCCGCTCCATCTCGGCCGCCGCTTCATGGATCGTCACCGGGGGCAGGATCAGCCGAAGCCCCCGCAGCCTTCCCTTCTCGTCCTGCCACGCCTGGGCGACGTGCGGCGGCAGCAGGTGCGTCGTGCCGTCCGGCAGGATGAGCTGCACCGGCCGGTCCGGCTCGACGTACCAAGGCCCCTTGCCCGGCTCCCGCGGCCACACCTCGGCCCCGACCTCCTGCGGCCGCAACGCCTCGGTCACCTGCCAGTAAATCACAAGCGGCTCGGCCTGCTCCGACGCCTGCACCCAGGCGACGGCACGCACGCCCACCGACGCGAGATACACCACCCCGGCAAGGCCGACGAGCACAACGGCGAGAATGATCGTAACTCGTGACGGCATGGAGAAGCCCAACCCCTTCGCCCACGTCGTCTCCCCGGCGTCGGCCACTCGGGTAGCGCCTCACGGCGGATCAGGAGGTCGGCAACACCCCGCCAGCATCCCCGGGCCGGCGGCGGGGGGCAAGGGCGTGCTTCGGGCGGCGGCGTGCGGGACGTGGCCCGGTAGGGCTGTTTACTCGACTGGTCGTTGACGACGGCCGGCTCGGGGCGGCGGCTTGCGCGGCAAGGCGTTCGGTTTTTGTTTGCATGGGCGTGCCCGCCGGGATACGATGTTGCCCTACTCCCGGATCCGACGATGATACAGACGGTGACCCACGATCCGAGCGCCACCGCTCGCCCCTTTCTCAGTGAAGTTGCGCCGCTGAACGTTCAGCGGCGGGACGATGCGCTGTACTTGCTGGCGACAGAGTATGGGCGTCCGCTGACGCAATATGAGGTCTGCAAGACGGTCGTGCTGTCAGACGTGTTGCACGTCATTGAAACCGGCCGCGTGATCTTTGGCGGGTCGCTCGTTGCCTTGCCGTACGGCCCGATCATCGACGGGACATTCGATGCCTGCCGGAGTTGGGCTCGGGGCGGGGTGGCCGCGGCACTTATGGCACCTTGGGTGTCGTCGCCATCGGCGCCGCTCCACAAGAGCGGCACGATGCCGGGGCGTGAACACGTTTCGATCTTCGTTGCCGCCGACGACTACGGTCGCCGGAGCGAAGCGTCGTGGGACGGCTTTGCCGCCGACGAGCAGCGCCACATCCGGGAGGCGTATTCGAGGGTCATTGGCATGACTTTCGGCGACTCGCAGCGTTACTTCCACGAGCCTGTCTCCGCGATTGGGTATGCGTACGAGGTGGCGACGAGACCATTCGACAAGCCGTTTCGGGGAAGCGTTGCGATGAACTGGTTCGACATGCTTGACGGCGCCGAGCGAATCGAGCGGGTTGACGTCGGTTACGCGCGGGACCTGCTCGGACTGTGGGTGTAGGAGCCGGGCGTGCAGGGGAAGGTCTTCTACATTATCCGAGGCAACCTTCACGACGGCCTCGGGCACCCGAACGCCGTCGTGCTGCAACTGGCGACCGACTCGTTTCTCTGTGTCACCGGCTTCACGCCCGACAAGCCCAAGTACGCCCAGGCGAAGAAGGCTGAGTTCCGCCGGGGCGTCTGGGGTTCGGCCTTCGCGGTCGAGATCGACCACGCCCGGCACCTCGATCCGGTTGATCCCGGCTTGGACCGGCACGTCTGCGGGTACGTCTGCCAGACGGCCGTCCTGATGACGTCGGCGCAGCTCAAGGCCGGACGCGAGTGGGGCACGCTTTCTCGGCAAGCAATCCGGACTGTCGCCGAAGGTCTGCTTGAACGGGAGGCCGTTCAACCTTATCTCCCGAAGAACGTCGTCGTGGCATTGAAGAAAATGTGTGCACGCCAGCCTTAGCGCCGGGTGCCAATACCTCATTGCGGCGGCTCGGGTCGTCCCACGTTCACCACGGTAAGAAGGCAGCGGCACCCGGTGGAAGCGGGGCGTGAGGTGCGGCGGTTGCCCGAGCAGGTTCTCAAGACCACCCGGGGCGGCCTGAAGGCCGTCTACCTCACGCCCGAACTCCCGGGCAAGCACCCGCTCAAGGACGCCCACGCCGCACTCGACGCCGCCGTGCTGGCGGCCTGCGGGTTTGACGCCGGGAAGGACTTGCTCAGGCAGTTACTGGACCTGAACCACGCCGTCGCCGCGGCCGAGAAGCGGGGCGAGACGGTGGCCGCCCCGGGCGTGCCGCCGGCGTACGGCGACGCGGTGGGGCTCATCACGGACGACTGCATCCGCTCTGCCGAGAACAAGTGACCCGTCGCCGGTCGCCGGTCGAAGCCTTCTGGTCGTGGCCGGAGTGGTGCCGGTGACGTGCAGGTATGACTCACGGGTGCCTCGAGCAGACGTCTGCCCTGATACCGGGGCGATGTGAGGAACATTCCCTTCGCTCGTCCTTGGGCCCGAGTTGAGACAAGGGAGCATGTGACAGCCCCGCCGTTCGGGTTGAAGGAGTCAAGTGCTAGATCGAAGGTGAATCGGGTTGAACCTTTCGCGACCTACTTCATCGTCGAGCCGCAACAGATTTCTAATGCTCTGCTCCAGCGGGTAGAGCAGGTGTCGAAGCACCTTGGCATCGACATCCTCACGAGCCACCCAAAGACCAGGTTGCGCAGAGTAGCGGGTCGTATAGGCTAGGTCGTAGAGCGGCTTATACGAGCGATAAACCCTTTCGTACCGCCGACCATTTTTCAGTGCCGACAGGCGTGCGTCGTGGCGTGAAACCTCGATGCCGTCGTGAGCAAGCAGTGCATCAACAGCTTGTAAAGCAGTGTAGAAGGCAACGGTGATGAGCCAATCATGGTGAGTCAGCGGGATAATCGACAACAAAGATCGATTGTGGAGCCACTGGCTGACGTGATGAACACGCGGATGGGGATTGTCGTCACTCATCCGCGACCTTTGATCGCTCAACCGAGTAAATTTTCAGCGCTCGGAGGGCATCAACAAACCGCGATACTTGTGACGGTGGAACCTGCTGGGTGCGGACATAGCCAACACCAGCCTGCTGAAGCTGATGGTCCAGATCGATCATCTTGTCAGCAAGATCGAAGTCAAACCGACCAGACTTCGGCAAGAAAGACAGAACCACCTTGTCACTGCGGGGCTCAACCCAGCACGAATCGACGCTGTCCGTTTTCTCGCACCAGCTGACCACGTCGCCGAGGACAAGCTGAAGGTTATCGAACCATGCCGTGACATTAACTTGAAGGTTGCATGCCGCAATGATCTGCCGGCCGGTTTGCACAATTCGGTCCTCATCGTCCCGAGTGATGACGAACCGACGTTCAGCATCATGCTGGGCAGAAATCTCAAAGGGAGACTGGGTCTGCTTGGTGCTCATGCAGATTCCTTGGTCGCACTCAAATGGCAAAAGCCGTTCCAGTAGGCGTATCGAACGAGGGCGTCGGGTAAGATAACTCGGAATTCTGGAGATTCTACCCTGCTTCGGCCGTAATTTCGTGGTCCGACTCGAGGTTCTACTCAGCGTAAGCCGCGGTGGTGTTTATCGTCTCATGGCCCTGCACTATGCTGCGTGCTCCGGCCCGAACGCCTTGCGAACCTTGCTGGCCGCGAGGTGCCGCGAATGGGTCGGGGCAAATCGGTGCTCGTTCCGCTACGCCTCCAGCCGGGGCCAGCCGTCTGCACCTAAACCGTTTCGCTTACGGCTCCGCCGTCTCAGACTTCGCCGGGGCCACGCGGAGCGGGTGGCTCGGCCGGCCTTGCGTCGGTTTGCCGGTCCATCAAGGCAGTACCGCCCGGCCGGGGCTTGGTGCTTGACGGGAGGGGTGGGTGGGGGGCATATCGTTGGGGTATGTTGAAGGCGTTTTCTCGCGTCGCGGTGGTGGCTTCGTCGCTCTCGGACGATTTGCATGCGGTGCCGGAGGTGGCCCGGCGGGCGGGGTTTTCCGGGGTGTTGCTCGAGGCGGCGGACCCGGCGTTTGTGGACCTTTCGGCCACGGGGGCGCGGGAGGTGCGGACGTTGCTCGGGCGGTTCGAGCAGCCGCTGGTCGGGCTGGCGATGCACCTGGGGCGGGACGGGCTTCGGCCTGGCGGGGACCTGGACAGGGTGCTGGCACGCGTGGAGCGGGCCCTGCAGGTGGCCCGGCTGCTCCAGGCGACGATGCTGACCGTGGACGTGGGCCGGCTGCCGGCCCCGGCGAGGGTGGAGGCGCCCCGGCCGACGGCGTCGGACGCGGGGCTGGGCGGATTGGCGGGAGGCTTGGCGGGGTCGATCATCGTGCCGCGGCCGGAGGATGTGCCGGCGGGACTGCGGGCGGACGGCTCGGGTGGGGGAGCGGGGGTGGAGGGCCCGGCGGACCCGGCGTTCAGCGGGCGGGTGGCCGAGGGGATGGCGCAGCTCGGGGTGTTGGCGGACCGGTACAGCGTGTTGATGGCCTTCTCGAGCCAGTTGGCGAGTTACGCGGCGTTGTCGTCGGCGGTGGAGCAGGCGGCCTGCCCGAGCTTCGGGTACGACCTGGACCCGGTGGCGTTGGTGGCGGACCCGGCCGAGGCGGAGGCGGTGTTCGGGATGCTGGTCGGGCCGATCCTGCATGTGCGGGGGCGGGACGGGCAGCGGGGTGATGCGGGTCGGACTCGACTGACGCCGGTGGGGAAGGGGGAGGTTCAGTGGGGCCGGCTGGCGGGGCTGCTGGACGATGCCGGGTACCACGGGTTCGTGAGTGTGGACACGCGCGGGTTGACGAACGAGGGGTCGCACGCGCGGCAGGCGCGGGCGTTTTTCGCCGATTTTTAGGAGTGGTGGACTCGGGTCGGGTTTCTGTGGACAGAACTGGACAGGCGCGGGTCATTCACTGGACATTCGATGGCCTGACCATGACCCGGTAGCTGCTTAAGTTGAACCCGAGTGCGCGATAAGTGGACGTAGCTGCGTCGTTGGCCTCTTCGACGTAGAGGCGGATGCCTGTTGCGTGTTCGTCGGCCGCGACGCGGGACACGTGCTCGAGGAGGGCGCGGAAGACGCCCTTTCGGCGGAGGTCGCGGCGGACGTAGACGGACTGCAGCCACCAGACCCAGCCGTTGCGCCAGTCGCTCCATTCGTAGGTGACCAGGAGCTGCCCGGCGACGACGCCGTCGGCCTCGGCGAGGAAGTAGCGGCCCTTGTTGGCGTCGGCGAGCACGGCCTGAACGCCCTCCTTGATGTGCATGGAGTTGAGCTTGATGCCCTCGGACTCGTAGGCGAGTCGGAGGTTGAAGAGGGCGATGGTTGCGGCGTCGTTGGGGGTCGCGGGTCGGACGGAAACGGGGATTTTGGCGGGTTTTTCGGGCATTTTGGCGGGAGGGTGGTCAGTCGGTCAGTCGTGCAGTCGTTCAGGCGGGCGGCGGCGTCCTCGGGCTTGGCGGCCAGGGCGGGGGCGAAGGTGTTGTCCCAGTAGGCGGCGGCTTCGCGTTCCAGGCGGCTCATGAAGGCGTCGAACGTCGCCGGGTCGGCGAAGCGCTGGCGGATGTTGGGGTCCAGGCGGACGGGAACCGGCCTGACCTCGGCCCCGCGGCGGACCCGCAGCGTGACCTGAACGCCCGGGCGGAGGTTGGGGATGACCTGACTTAGTGTGACGAAATCCCTTACAATAACGTTCAAACCGGGGGCCTCGATGCCCACGATGAGGTCGCCGTCGCGGAGCATGCGGTAGGCCACGAAGCCCCGGATGCGTTCGTTCACGAAGGCTCCCTGGCCCTGGGGCAGCGGGTCGCCGAAGCGGGCCTGCGGGAAGCGGTCGTCGGCCGGGGCACTGACGCCCAGGAAGCCGCTGGCGGAGCCCTGTTCCTGAATTCCCCCGGCCATGTGGACGTGAATGACCACGTCCTCGAGCGTGACCCCCACCGGCGTCGGCAGGGGGGAAAGAGCCTCGGCGGCGCGGCGTAATGCGGGCAAATCCGGGGGTTTTAAGCCCATGAGCGCCTCACGGGCGGCGTCGCGGGTCTCGGCGTCTGGGTCGGCCAGGGCACGCACGAGCGTGGCCAGTTCGGCAGGGGCGTAGGCGTAGGCCTGCGACGCGGCCAAGGTCGGCCAGAGGCACAGCAGCCAGGCAAGGATGACGACGCCGAACCGTACCAAGCCGACTCCCGGGTAAACGCCAGCAACCTGCCCGCCCGCCGCATGGCGAGGGGGCTCACACCATACCTCATTCGCCGGGCCGCGGTCATCGGTTCAGTTTTGCCCGGTTTTTCGGGGGTGTCGGGCGGGTCTCAGGCTTCGACCATCTCCACGAGGCGGTCGTGGTTGGCCTGGAGCCAGGTGACTTTCCGGCGGACCATGTCCAGGAACGCCGCCCCGTCCATGCGGCCGAAGTTGCCCGTCGCGGCGATCGGGAAGACGGCCTCGGCGATGAGGGCCTCGGCCATGAGGTGCGGGATGATGGCGATCTCCGCCTGGGAAAGCTGCAGGGTGCCGTCGTAGGCGCGGCAGAAGCGTTTGAAGCGGCTTTCGTCCACATAATCAGGCCATTTGGCGACATTTTCGTCGCCGCCGATGATGGAAAACTGCAGCGCGCCGTTGGCCATGTCCACGATACGAGGCAGCAGCCGGGCCGAGTCGTAGTCGATGACGGCGACCACGCGGTCCTCGCGGAAGAGCATGTTGCCCGGGTGCCAGTCTGCGTGGGCGATCTGGCTCGGCCAGGTGGAGAGGCCCTGCGCCTCGCACCCCTGGGCGGCGTTTCGGTAGGCTTTGAGCAGGAACTGGCACGTTTGCTCGATGTTGGCCGCGTCCACGCCGGGCAGGCGGCTCAGGTTGTTCGGGATGCCCACGAGCCCGCGTTCGACGGCCGGGGCCTTGTGGTAGCTGCCGGCGGTCGGCTCGTGCTCGGTGGCGAAGTCGGCCAGCAGCTTGTGGAAGAGGCCCAGCACGCGGCCGCCGTCGTAGGTGGCCTCCAGGCTGTGGCTGTAGCCGGAGCCGGGGATAAACTCGAACAGCTCGTAAACCCCGCCGCCCCATTGGAGCATGCTGTTGTTCGTCTTCTTCGTGCCGATCAGGTGCGGCAGCGGGAACTGCTTGGCGGCCAGCTCCAGCTGGATGGCGTGGGTGAAGGCGACCTTGTACGGGTCGGCCCGGCCGGCGGCGCGGCGTTTGAGCAGAAACTTCCCCTCGTCCGTCACGATGTACAGCTTGGGTGCCTTGCGGCTGCCGCGTGGAAACTCCTTGATTTCCTCGATAATCCCGATGTCGAAGTGGCTCATGACGATGGCCAGTTCGAGCTTGTTGAAGCTCTCGCGCTGCCCGGCGTCGCCGCCGCTGCCGGTCGAGGTGGAGGCCGAGACGCCGCCCGAAGGCGCGGAGGGCGCGATGACCCCGGCCTGAACGTCGGCTGAGGCCTGTGGGGCTGGCACTTGTGCGGCTGGCACTTGTGTGGCGGGGGTCTGTGCGGCGGGTTGGTCCATCGCGTCGGCCATGAGAACAGAGTGTGCCGGTGCGGTCAAAACGTTACGCCGGCAGGGCACGCGTGCTAGGCTTGTGCCATGCCAGAACTCACGTTGACCCAGTGGCTCATGGTGGCCCTTCTCGCCGCGGTCGTGCTGCTGATCGCCTACTTATGCTTCCGTTTCGGCAAGTTCCTTGGCAGAAGCAGCCTCCGCCGGGCCATGGCCGAGAAGGAGCAGGAGATGCTCACGACGCAGCGGAACTTCCGCAACGTCTACGAGCAGGAGATGAACGAGCTGAAGAAGAACAACGCCGCCTTGGAGGAGAAGGTCGCCGAGCTGCTGGACCGCGTGGAGGAGTACCGCAAGAAGGCCGCCGGCTACGGCGGGCTGTTCAGTGCCGGCAACAAGCGTGCCGACGCGATGTACGCCCTGCTACTTGAGAACGAAGCGCTCGAAGAAAAGCTCATGCAGGCCACCAGCGGGCGGGCGCGCGACCAGGCCGAGGGCGTGAAGGAGAGCATCCGCTCGGCCGGGTACCGCCGCGTGCTGATGAGCCAGATCATGTCCGACGAGCGGATCAAGCAGTACGTCGCCGAGATCCTCGCCGACGAAAAACGCCTGCCGGACACCAACGGCGAACGCAAAGCCCTGCCCGAGGAGGCGTGAGCGACCTGCCTTCGGGCCAAGGTTCGTTCACTCGCCCAGCAGCTTCGCCAGCACCGGCGTCAGCCGCTTTGCCATCAGGGCGTAGCCTTCGGTGTTCGGGTGCAGGGTGTCGGGCAGCAGGTGACTGTCCGCCTCGCCCAGCAGCGACAGGCCGTCGAGGTACGTCAGGTGAGCGTCGCCGTGGTCCCGCAGCAGGTCGACGGCCCTTGCCACCTCGGCCCGCATGGCCGGGAGCTTGAAGCCGACGGCGTTGGCCTCCACCTCGCGCTGCACCCCGAAGATCGGGCTGATCAGCAGCAGCGGCGTCGTCGGGTGCTTGTCGCGGATCGTCCGGACGGTCCCGAGGACGGCCGGGAGGAAGGTTCGCGGGCCGAGGCTCGAAGCGCCGTGGATGTTGATGCCGCAGCAGATGCTGATGAGGTCCGCCGGCGTGTCGCGGATGAGCCGGGCGACCATCGGGTCCAGGTGGCATTGGCCGCCGTAACCCAGGCAGACCAGGTCCAGTTGAAGGCTGCGGGCGACGAGGGCGGGCCAGGTCTGCGTCGGGCCGTCGGCCTGTCGGCACTGGGTGATGCTCGAGCCGTACGTGACCCACCGCCGCCCGCCAGACTTCCCCCCAGACCTCCCAGCGGGCCGCCAGGTTTCGAGTGTCGCGCCCGCGTCGATCTCGATTCCCGCCAGGCCGAAGGTGCCGAACTGCGGCAGCCAGAGTTCAAGCTCTTTGCGACCCCCGGGTAGGCCTTCGAAGGCGAAACGGTAGGTACCTGAAGCGTCGGCAGAGGCGTCGGCGGTAGCCTCGGGGTCGGTCCGCTCGCCATGGCTGCGGCGGGTTTCGCCGTCGTTCACGACGAGGTCCAGCGGGGAGCCGTCGGCCGGGCGGTTCACGGCATGCACCACGAGCCGCGACGTGTCCGAGGCGAACGTGACCCGCACGCCGGCCGGGTGGGTCGCGCGGTCGATCACGCCCGGGAAGAGCGTCGCGTCGACCGCGGGGACGCGCAGCGGCGTCGCGACGCCGTGGGCGAAGGTGACGTCGATCGCGCCGCAGAAGCCGAGCCGGGGGTCGTCGCCGGGGATGTGCTGCATGGCAGAAAGTCTACAGGCAACGCCCCGCCCGTGACGAACGGCACCGCATGGCGGATGATGCCCCGCATGGACAACCCGCCACCGCCGACACGCTCCGCACCGACAAACCCCGCGCCGACAAACCCCGCGCCGACACGTCTGGAATACGAAGACTGCTACGCCGAGTGGGACGGCCGACGGCTCGCCGTGGGCAACGCCGCGTTCGAGCGCGTCTGGCGCGTGCAGAGCCGGCGGCTGGAAGCGGCGTCGATCGTCGCGGGCGGCCGGGCGTGGGCGGAGCGGCCGGGGGAGATGAGCCAGACGGGCGAGAGCCCCGTCTCGGCCGGTCGGCTTACGAAAACTGAGGCGTTCAACGTCGTGCACACGCCGGGGCTGTGCGTCGAGCTGATGCTAACGGGCGACGACGACGACGGCTCTGGCGGCGAGACGGCCTACGCGTTCGAGCTGTTTCCCAACGCGGCCGTGCTGCGGCTGCGGCAGTCGGTGCGTTCGACGCGGCCGGCCGACGCGGCCGGTTCCCAGCCGCCCACCGACAACGACGAGGTCGCCGGCGTCGAGACGGGCGTCGAGGACAAGGGCGTCACGCCGACGGAAGCAGCCAAGCAGCCCCACACGCCGGACGCGTTCGTGCTCGCCCCGCGGCACGTGAGGCTGGAGCGGATCACGCTCCACGGCCGAAGCGACGAGCGGTACGAGCGCGTGCAGACGCTCGTCCACCCCGAGGCCGGGCGGGAGCGGCACCTGGACGTCTTCGCCAACTTGCTTTCGTTCGAGGACGTGACGGAAGAAGCCGGCCTGGTGCTGCTTCGCCACGCGATGTCGGCGGACGTCCGCCCGGCGGGCTACGGCGGCCTGCCCGACTACCGCGTCCACGGCGGGCGGGTCGAGGTGCTCGATGCGCTCGCCCGCGAGGTGGCCGACGGCGTGCGGGTAGGGGACTGGCACGCGATGCTCTTCTTCGCCGGCGGCACGCCCGGCCGGACGGCGGCGCTGCAGGCGTACGACCGGCTGCTCCGTCCGCTTCGCCTGGGCGGTCGGGGCACGATGCTCTCCAACACTTGGGGCGACCGCAACCGGGACGCCCGCGTGAACGAAACGTTCGTGCTCGGGGAGATCCAAGCGGCCCGTCGGCTCGGCGTGGACGTCGTGCAGATCGACGACGGGTGGCAGGCCGGGCGGACCAGCAACAGCGCCCAGGCCGCCGAGGCCGGCGGCAGGTGGGAGGGTTTCTGGGACACGCCCGAAGGCCAGCCGAGGTTCTGGGACGCCGACCCGCACCGCTTCCCCAACGGCCTGCGCGCCGTGAGCGACGCGGCCGGTGCCGCCGGGCTCGAGCTGGGCCTCTGGTACGCGCCCGACAGCGCCGCCGGCTTCGCCAACTGGCGGAAGGACGCCGATGAGCTGCTCCGCCTGCACCGGGCGCTCTCCGTGCGGCACTTCAAGCTCGACAGCATCAACATCACCGACGATGCGGGGCTGATGAACCTCGAAAGGCTCTTCGACGCACTCGCGGAGGAGAGTGGCGGACGCATCATCATCGACCTGGACGCCACGGCCGGCCGGCGGGGCGACTACCTGCACCGGCCCGAGGCGGGCGTGGTTTTCGTGGAGAACCGGTACACCGACTGGCTCAGCTACTGGCCGCACCTGACGCTGCGGGCCGTGTGGCAGCTCGCCCACGTCGCCGACCCGCGGCGGCTGCGCATCGAGTGGCTCAACCCCGACCGCAACGCGGACAAGTACGGCGACGACCCACTGGCCCCGGCGGCGTATGGCGCGGATTACCTGTTCGCGATCACCGCGATGACCAGCCCGCTGGCCTGGATGGAGCTGCAGCACCTGCCCGAGCACCGCGTGGCCGAGGCCAAGCCGGTGATTGATGTGTGGCGGCAAACACGGGAGGCGCTGGCGGGCGCGACGGTGTATCCGGTGGGGGATGAGCCGGACGGCCGGGGCTGGTGCGGGTTTTTTGCGGACGGTGTTCAGGCGGACGGGGGGAGCGTGAAACACCTGCTGGTCTTCGGCGAGCCGTTGGCAAGGTCCGAGGGTCGGCTTGAGTTGCCGGCGGGGGTCGCGGGAGGGTTGGCGGGCACGCCGCGGCGGCTGGCGGGGGAGGCGGCGTGCCGGGTGGAGGGGGGTGCGTGCGTGGTGACGGCCGGTCGGACGCCGGCGTTCGGGTGGTTCGCGTTCGAGGGGTGAACGG
>JBHJOM010000081.1:0-2986 GCA_050329715.1 Phycisphaerae bacterium | reverse complement strand
GACGACGACAACGGCAACGCCTCCGGCTCGGCCTACCTGTTCGACGCCACGTCCGGCGCGCTGCTGGTCAAGCTGACCGCCCCCGACGGCGCGGAGGGCGACGAGGTCGGCATCTCCGTCGCCCTCGACGGCGGGCTGGCGCTGATCGGTGCGTGGGGCGACGACAACGGCGGCGGCACCGACGCCGGGGCGGCCTACCTCTTCGACGTCTCTGCGTTCATCCCCGAGCCGGCCTCGGCCGGCCTGCTCGCCGCCGCCGGCCTCCTGCTGACCCGCCGCCGGGCGTGAGGCTGGCGGACGTAGACCGCCGGGGCCGCCGGTGATAGACACGACCGGGTCCCGTGCCGCGGCCGGATCTGGTCATCTGCCATCCGGAGGTCGGCTGGCTCGTCGTCGAGTGCAAGGGCGTGCCGCTGCCGGCCGACACGCTCTTCGACAACGCCTTCTGGTCTCCTCTTGCATTCTGCCAGCAGGTGCTGGGCGTAGTGCCCCGTCTGCGGCGATGCCGGTCGCGTAAGCAAACGCGGCCACGACTTCACGCTGATGTGCGAAGCCTGCGGCGGGGAGTCGCTGATGCACCGCAACGTGCCGCTGGCGTGACAGTTTCGAACGTTGCAACAGCACCGTGGGCCGAAGACGCCCCTGCGGGGCGAGTGGTCGCGCAACCCGCCACGAGGAGCAGGACATCGGTCGGTACGCTCGCTATCTTTACTCGCCTGCGACTGTCGGGAACGGTACCGTCAACAAGCGCCGTCCCCATAATGGTGGCACGACACCCGCGTTTGTGACCTACGGTTTCCCCTCGCCGAACAGCCCGACTTGGCCGCTTGAACAGCAGCGGCATCGCCGATCTAAAGGCGTCCCGGCGTACGTCCTGAGCGTGTCTGCCAAACGATCAGCCCGGCTCTTTGAGGCTCCAGAGGCTTCTGGGGCCTAGGTGGTCAGATTCGGGCCGAAGAAGGCGGTTGGTCCTGGCGATGTCATGAGGTTATGGCGTAGCGACGCCCACGCCGGCAACGAACAGCGGGGCAGACTGCCGGACGAGCGATGCGTCGCTGGTGCAAGGGCCATGACGCGTTCGCCTACCTAACGGACGGTTTTGGTGGCCCTATAGGCACTCTGCAGCCCGCGGACGAGGTTCGCCGCACGGATCTGGCTGGGCCCCCCTTTTCGGTCGCGGCCGCAGGTCCCTGCTGAGCCGTCCGGCCCGGCCCTGGAAGAGACTTCGGCGTGACGACGCGGGTCGGTTCGTCTGGTCGGTCGAGGTGGTCGGCCGCGTTGATCGGGCCGGTCTTGGATCGAGGAGGCGGCCCGACCGAGAAGCGCATCGCCGTGACCGCCCAGATCAACGATTGGGCGTTCCGAACGCGTTTGGATTCGGCTGGTCGTGCCAGCAATCGACGTGATACGCACCCGGTTCAATGGCAATGAGGGGCCTCCGAATCGTCGATTTCTGCATCACGGCTCTGCTTCCTCTTTTGTGATTCGACGTGAAAATCGACAATAAGCTGTGCAAGGAGGCGTAGGACGTCGTGGCCGGTGTCGGCTTTTTCAGTGCTATCCTGACGATGATTGTTCGATTGACCCCGGCCCACGTTCTTAAGCGATGCGGCACGAATTTTTATCAATTGTTTGTTTGTCATAATGTCTCCGCAGAGATGCTTGGGGTTGCGAGTTGAGGAATCAGCAGGCTGACGACCGGCTCACCCCAGCCCGACACGGCGGCGGGGTCCCTGTTGCGCAGGTCGGCGGCGAACAGAACCTGCGCCCGGCGTAGCAGCGGCAGCAGATCAGTCGCGTCGGCGACGACGTGCTCAGATCATCCGACTTGCACGGCGCGTTGATCGACTTAGGGCCGACGGCGATGTCCGGACCGACGGGTTCACCAGGCGCACCGGCGCGGCCAGCGATCGACTGGCTGTCGGATGAGCATCTACCGCGCCGCCCGGACTGAATGCGTTCGGAGGGCCGGATGGCGCCGGAGCAGGCTGATCGAACAGGAACCGAGGTCGCGGCGGATCGAACCCGTCCGGCTGATCAAGATGGTCGGACTTGGACATGACGATCTCCTTGCCGCCGGAATGGCGGCGCAAGAAACCAGGGCGGCCCCCAATAGGGACCGCTCGGGCCGACGGCCGCCCGCCCGAGCGGTCAGTTCACAACGGGCCTGTCAGACATCGCCGACAGCACCGACTCGCCGCGAGGCAAACCGCTACGCGATGCCGCAGTGCATTTGGTCACCGGATCGACCTGTGGGCCGACACGGACGACCGCCGCAGCTACGGCTGGTGCGTTGACCGCCTTGAATGGGCGTTACGCCAATTGGGCAGCGTGTTCGATGCGGCGGAATGCAGAAGCTCGAGCACTGCACGAACACCAATCAACAGGCAACGCCGGACGACCGGGAAGACCAGCTGCTGGAACTGGACAAGCAGGTGAAGGCGCTGGCCGCGCGGCTGTCCGAAGACAAACGGCCGCAAGTAGCTGAGGATCACGAGCAGCTCGTGCAGCAGGCGATTCGGCCCGAGCCGCGGCGGAAATGGTACGAGGTGTCAGCCGAGGGCCTGGTGCAGGCCTTGATGTTCGTGAAGGACTTGTGCGGCAACACCGTCGGCACGGTGACAAACCGCCGGGCAAAGCTGTTCGGTGCGGACATCAGCCTGACGCGATCCAGCTCCTAAACGGGAGGTGCCTTCGGCCAATGTGTTCTCCGGGCCGCCGGAACCGGGTTGGGGTAGCTGGGCACTCGGCCGTCACGCCTAGTCGAAACGGGCCATGCCGCTGCTGGCACGGGGGTCCGAAGGACCCTGAATGCCGGCAAAAGAAGCCCACCAACGACGAGTTGATGCACGCGAACTTCCAAGCGGCTTATACGGAACCTGTCTGTTCCCCGCGCGCAATTCGCGCCAGACGTTGATTGCCGTTAAGCCGTCGGCATGAACATCACCGAGCGTGAACCCGGGGACCGACAGCGACTCGTCCGTCT
>JBHJOM010000080.1:0-60662 GCA_050329715.1 Phycisphaerae bacterium | reverse complement strand
CCGCGAGGGTTGCGACGGGTTTTTTGGGGATGACCAGCAGGTGAACCGGGGCCCGCGGGTTGATGTCCTGGATCGCGATGCAATGATCGTCTTCGTACTCGATGGTCGCGGGGATCTGCCGGTCGATGATCTTCGTGAAGAGGCTTGCCATGCCGCGCGGCATTCCACCAGCCGGCCGGCCGGCTGGCAAGGTTCAAAAGCATGAAGGGCCGTTTGCCGTATGCGATTTCTGGCTGAAAACATCCGGATGGGTCTTCGGAACCTGTTGTTGCACAAGCTGCGGAGCCTGCTGACGGCGTTGGGCATCATTTTCGGCGTGGCCGCGGTCATCGTGATGGTGGCGATCGGCCAGGGCACGAAGCTGGCGGCCGAGCAGCAGATGGAGGCGCTTGGCGCCTCGAACGTGCTGGTGCGGTCGGTTCCGCCGCCGGAGGCCCGGCAGGCGGGCGGGGCGAACCAGCGGACGCTCAGTTACGGTATCAAGCGTGCGGACGTGGCGCTGCTGAAGGACCAGCCGGGCTTCAAGTTCGTTGTGCCGCTGCGGGACACGGAGCAGACCGTCGCCGCCGCCGGCCGGCCGGTGAGTGCCAACGCCATCGCCACCACGCCGGACATCTTCCCGGTCGTCAACCTGCGGCTGCAGCGGGGTGAGACGTTCAATCAGGAGCAGTACGAGCGTGCCGAGCCCGTCGCGGTGCTCGGGGCGGCCGCGGCCAAGGAGCTGTTCCCCTACGACGACCCGATCGGCAAAACCGTGCAGGTGGGCCAGCCCAGCAGCGCGCTGGTCGTGCTGCGTGTGGTCGGCGTACTTGAGCCGGCGGGCCTGCGCAGCGGCAACGAGGCGAGCAAGTTCATCGACCGGGACATCGAGCAGGACATCTACTTCCCCCTGACGCTCTCGGACCGGAACTTCTACGACCTGATCGTGAAGCGGCGCAGCGGGAGCATGGAGCGCAAGGAGATCGAAATCAGCGAGGTATGGCTCCAGACGCACTCGAAGGACACGGTCGAGGCGATGGCGAACGTCATCCGGGCGGCCGGGCCGTTCAGCGGCTTGCCGCTGGGCGAGCGGCCGGACGTGGTGGTGAAAGCCCCGATCGAAATCCTCCGTGCCGCGGAGCGTCAGGAGAAGATGTTTAACTTCATCATGGTGGGCATCGCCAGCTTCAGCCTGGTGGTCGGCGGGATCGGCATCATGAACATCATGCTCGCGACCGTTACAGAGCGGACCAAAGAAATCGGAATTCGCAGGGCACTGGGGGCAAAACGCCGACACATCACCCTGCAGTTTCTTATTGAGACTACCGCGATCAGTTTATCCGGCGGGCTGCTGGGCATCACCCTCGGCGCCGGCGGGGCGTACCTGCTGCCGGTCATCGCCGACTTCTTCGGCGGGACCGACTACCCGACGAGCGTCACCGCCTCGAGTGTGGCGGCCAGTTTCGTCGTCAGCGGGCTCATCGGCATCGGCTTTGGGCTGTACCCGGCCATCAAGGCGGCGCACATGAACCCGATCGAAGCGCTGCGGCACGAGTGATTCGGCCGCCCGCAACGCCCGGTAAGGGCCCAATCCACCTGCCACGGAAGGCGACTGCACAAACGGCCGCCCGGTTGCCGATGCCTCCCTCGGAGGGGCCGGCCTGTCGCCGGGTTGCCCGCAACGTTCCGACCTGTCGCCTGTCTGACTCGCAGGAGTGGCCATGTCATCGACGACGACCGCACAAGAACACCGCCGCGAACCCGCCGGACGCATTCCCCGGCAACCCGCCGGGCAACCCTCGGCGGCCGAGGAACTGCTGCTGCGCGAGGAGAAGCGCAACGAGCCCTGCGGCCTGCTGCCGTGCGCCACGCTGGGCGCCATCGTCGCGGGCTTCGCCGTCTACCTGGCGGTGGGCGTGGTGCCCGCGGCGCTGGGCGTGGGGATGTTCCTCGGCTTCGTGGTCGGCCTGTGGGCCGGTCAGGGTGAGGAGTAGCCCGGCGGGCATCCGTCGATCTCACCGCAGAGCCGCAGAGACCGCAGAGGGTGGGAGATCGGGGAGAGAGACACGAAAATTGTTCAAGCACCAGGTGCCACGCGTGAATCCTGGCGCTTCTTCTCAACGGTCTCGTTTACTCTGCGATCTCTGCGGCTCTGCGGTGTCATCAACGACTGATGCAGACCGGCACGCAACCCGCCGGGGTTTAATCGGGTTGTTGACAGGCTCGGGCGGACAGGCAACGATACGGGCGTCGTCGAGAGGCCCGTGATTTGGGAAGGTAGACGATAAGCCGCCCGGCATGCCCGAACAGGGTGTTCCGCCAGCTTGGCCGTCCGTCGTGGCGGCCCCCGCCTCTCTCACGGGCCGACCGGCCCGTCGATACCCGGTAGTGTAACGGTAGCACCAGTGGTTTTGGTCCACTTAGTCATGGTTCGAATCCATGCCGGGTAGTTTGCGGCGTAGCCGCAATGACCAATCCGCAGGAAACCAATGACCAACAGGTCTGCCGGTTTCACGTTTGGTCATTGGTTCCCTGCTCCTTGCTCATTACTGATTGCTCATTACTGATTGCCTCTCATGTCCCTATCCGCCATCATCCTCGCCGCCGGCAAGAGCACTCGCATGAAGAGTGCGACGCCCAAGCCGCTGCATGAAATCTGCGGCCGGCCGATGTTGCGCTGGATCACCGAGGCCTGCTTCCAGGCCGGGTGTGACCGGCTGATTCTCGTCGTCGGGCACGGCAAGGACCTCGTGCAGGCCGAGTTCGCCGGCGACGACTGCATCCGCTTCGTCGAGCAGGCCGAGCAGAAGGGCACCGGCCACGCCGTGATGGTCTGCGAGGAAGAACTCAAGAAAATCGACGGCAGCGTGCTGATCCTCGCGGGGGACTTGCCGCTGGTTCAGGGCCACGTGCTCCGCGGACTGGCCGAGCGACACGAGCAGGCGAACGCCGACGCCAGCATGGCCACGGCCATTCTCGAGGACCCGTTCGGCTACGGCCGGGTGGTTCGCGACGCGGCCGGTGAGTTCGTCAAGATCGTGGAGCAGGTGGACGCCACGCCCGAGGAGGCCGCGATCACCGAGAGCTTCCCGAGCCTGTACTGCGTGAAGGTTCCCGCGTTGCTGGGGGCGCTGGCGAAGCTGACGAACGACAACAAAAAGGGCGAGTACTACCTGACGGACATCTTCGAGCACGCCCGCCGGGCCGGGCAGAAGGTGCTGGCCACCCCGGCCGTGACGCGTGAGGACATCATCGCCCCCAACGACCGCGTGCAGCTCGCCCAGGCGGACGCGGTGATGCAGCAGCGGATTCAGGACGCGATTCGCGCTGCCGGCGTGACGGTGAGCAGTTCGGCCGGGACGTACATCGAGGCGGACGTCGAGATCGGGCAGGACACGGTGGTGCATCCGTTCAGTTTCATCGGGCGGGGAGCGAAGCTCGGCGGCGGGTGCGTCGTGGGGCCGTTCGCGTTCGTGCCGCGTGGCGCGGTGCTCAAGTCGGGCACGGTGCTGGCGGGGAACATCCGGCCCGAGTCCGTCGGGCTCGTTGAAGGAGGGCCGCAGGCATGACACCCGAAGACCCCGTGCATCTGAAGGTGTTCGCCGGGCGGAGCAACCGCCAGCTGACGCAGGATATCTGCGACTACCTGCAGATTCCCGTCGGCGACGGCTTCACGGACATGTTCGCCGACGGCGAGCTGATCGTGCGGGTGAAGGAGGACGTCCGCGGGCGGGACTGCTTCATCATCCAGCCGACGAGCTTCCCGCCGAATGCGTACCTCATGGAGCTGATGATCTGGATCGACACACTGCGGCGTGCCTCGGCCAAGCGTGTCACGGCCGTGATCCCGTACTTCGGCTACGCCCGCCAGGACCGCAAGGACGAGGGCCGCGTCCCCATTACCGCCAAGCTGGTTGCGAACCTGATCGAGCGGGCCGGCGCCGACCGCGTGGTGGCCGTGGACCTGCACGCGGCGCAGGTGCAGGGGTTTTTCGACATCCCGGTGGATCATCTGGCGGCGACGCCGGTGATCTGCGAATGGTTCATGGGCCTCGGGGTGGAGAACCGGGTGTTCGTGAGCCCGGACGTGGGCAACGTCAAGCGGGCCCAGGCGTTCGCCAGCAAAGTCGGCGGGGAGATCTGCATCATCGACAAGCGCCGCATGGACGGCATGAAGACCGAGGCGCACCACGTCATCGGCGAGGTGGCCGGCAGGAACGTCTTCATCACCGACGACATGATCAGCACGGCCGGCACCGTCTGCGAGGCGTGCCGGATTCTCAAGCAGCACGGCGCGAAGGACATCTACATCGCCGCGACGCACGGCGTCTTCTCCGGCCCGGCGCTGGACCGGCTGGCCGAGGCGCCCTTCACCAAGCTGGCCGTCACCGACACGATCGACCTGGCCGAGGTCCGCCGGGACCCGCGCATCAAGGACCGGCTCTCGGTGCTGAGCGTGAACAAGCTCATCGGCGAGGCGATCAGCCGCATTCACAGAAATCAGAGCGTCTCGGCCCTGTTCAAGAACGACCGGGGCCGCTCGCTGGCAGACTGAACAATCAACACAAAACCAACCCTTCGGAGATACGAACATGGCAACGGAAGCAGTCAAAATCGAAGTCAAGTCCCGGGACAAGCTGGGCACCCGTGAGAGCAAGCGGCTCCGCAAGAGCGGCTACCTCCCGGCCGTCGTCTACGGGCACGGGCAGGAGGTCCTCTCCGTGGCCCTGCCCTTCCGCGAGGCGGCGTACCACATTCAACAGGGCGTGCACATCTTCGAGCTGGGCCTAGACGGCAAGACGGAGCAGGTCCTCATCAAGGACATCCAGTTCGACGGCATCGGCAAGCAACTGCTGCACGTGGACTTCTTCCGCGTCTCGGCCGACGAGCGCGTGACCGTCGCCGTCGCCGTGCAGTTCAAGGGCACGCCGATCGGCGTCGCCGAGCACCAGGGCGTCCTCCTTCACGAGGCGGACGAAGTGGAGATCGAGTGCCGTGCACTGGAGATCCCCGACCGCATCGTGCTGGACGTCTCGCACCTGAACATCGGCGAGCACATCACCGCAGGCGAGCTGAAGCTGCCCGACGGCGTGACGCTCATTACCGACCCGGACCACATGATCGCCAGCGTTGCCGCCCCGCGCGTCATCGAGGACGAGCCGACCGAGGCCCCGGCCGAGCCGGAGCTCATCGGCCGAAAGAAGGAAGACGAAGACGACAACAAGGACGAAAAGAAAGGCAAGTAACCCCCGGTGGCCGGCATACTGGGCAACGTGTGGCGGGCCGTCCGCGAGCTGGCCGGGCAGGAAGGCCCGCTGGCCCGCGGACGCGATTGGCAGCCGGAGGGCGTCGTGAAGATCATCGTCGGGCTCGGCAACCCCGGCCGTCAGTACGCCGGCACCCGCCACAACGTGGGCTTCGACGCGATCGACGCCCTGGCGGCCAGGCTGGCCTGGTGCGCACCGGGCGCGTTCGACACCGTCGCCCGGGCCAAGTTCGAGGCCCTCTGTTACGACGGCCTGGTGCCCACGAGCCATGGAGACTGCAAGGTGCTTCTGATGAAACCGCAAACCTTCATGAACCTCTCGGGCAGCAGTGCCCACCAGGCGATGCGGTTCTTCAACCTCAAGCCGGCGGACGTCATGGTCGTCTCCGACGAAATGGCCCTGCCGGCCGGGACGATCCGCATCAAGCCCTCCGGCTCCGCCGGCGGGCACAACGGCCTGAAGGACGTGCAAAGGCACCTGGGCACGCAGGACTACCCGCGACTCCGCATCGGCGTGGACCAACCCCCGGCCCGCGTGCCCGGCAAGGACTACGTGCTGGGCAAAATCAGCCCGGAGCAGAAACCCAAGATCGACGAAGCAATCGAAAACGCCGCCAAGGCCCTGGCCACGTGGGTGGACAAGGGAACCGAGGCGGCCATGAACCAGTTCAACTGAGCAAACCGCTACAGTGACACCATCCGCCGGCAACCTCGCGTTGCCGGCATTGCGGGACGCGAATCCCGCTTTACCAAGGAGAGCATTCGCATGGCAGATTCATCACCCCGCCCGTATGAGGGCATGTTCCTGTTCGGCGTCGAGCAGACCGTCGACGTCGACGCGGCCGTGAACCGCGTGAAGCAGGTGATCGAGCGCTTCGGAGGCGAGATCATCGTGTGCAAGAAGTGGGACGAGCGTCGCCTCGCCTACGAAATCCAGAAGCAGCGTCGCGGGCTGTACGTCATCAGCTTCTTCCGCGGCACGCCGGACATCGTCGCCAAGATCACCCGCGAGGTGAACCTGTCCGACGACATGCTGCGGCTGCTGATCCTCGACGCCGAGCACCTCACCGAAGAAGAGATGCACGCCGTGGAACCCCAGAAGCCCGAGCGCGACCGCCTCGTGGCCGAGGAAGCCGACAGCCGCACCGGCGCCGGCGTCCGCCGACGCGAGGAGCCCGAGGAAGCCCCGGACGTCGAAACCGCCGACGTGGAGTAGACTCGCCACCGTAACCCTCCGGCGAAAGGCACTGTCATGGCCGACCTGAACAAAGTGATGCTCATCGGGCGCCTCACCCGCGACCCGCAACTGAAGTACACCCCCAGCCAGATGCCCATCTGTGAGATCGGCCTGGCCGTGGGGCGCAAGTTCACCACCGCCGGCGGCGAAAAGCGCGAGGAGACGACCTTCGTCGACTGCACGCTCTTCGGCAAGGGCGGCGAGATCTTCAGCCAGTACATGAAAAAAGGCCGACAGGTCTACCTCGAAGGCCGACTCAAACTCGACCAGTGGGACGACCGAACCACCGGCCAGAAACGCTCGAAGCTGAGCGTCGTCGTCGAGGAATTCCAGTTCCTCGACGGCGGCGACCGAGGCCCGGGCGGCCCCGGCGGCAACCAGGCCGACTCCGGCCGGGACAGCGGCCGGGATTCGGGCCGGGACTACGGCAGCGCCGAGGAAGAATACGGCGGCCGAACCACCCGCGGCCCGGACCGCGGCAACCAGGCCGCCTCCGGCCGAGGTGCCTCCAACCAGAGCGACAGCCAGGGCGGCCCGCGCAGCGGCTTCTCCCGTACCCCCGCCGACCAGGCCGAGCCCGAACCCCCCTTCGGCGACGAACAGCAGTTCGGCGACGACGACATCCCGTTCTGAGCAACCGACCAGTCAGGGAACCACACACACACGATCACCCTCAACGAGACAACCCCAATGCCCAAGCCCAAAAAGAAGGTCAAGCGTAAGACCCCCAAGGATCCGAAGTTCGTCACCATGTCCAGCGGCAACCGGAAGCTGATGCTCAAGGAGAGCATCCGCAACGTCGGCCGCGTCGGTGATGTGGTGGAGGTCTCCTCCGGCTTCGCCCGCAACTACCTCGTGCCGCAGGGCCTGGCCCTGGAGCCCACGCCGGGCAACATCGCCGCCATCGAGGAACGCAAGAAGGAAGTCGAACGCCTCGAGAAACAGCAGCGCGAAGAGCAGAAGAAGCTGCTGGAGAAGGTCGCCGGCCACGAGATCGCGATCGAACGCCGCGCCAACCCGCAGGGCCACCTGTTCGGCTCGGTCACGGCCACGGACATCGCCCACGCCCTCCAGGCCGAAGGCTTCGAGATCGACGCCGACGCCATCAACCTGCACGGCAAGATCGACCGGATCGACAAGTTCACCGTCGAGATCGCCTTCAGCGAAGACCTCAAGGCCGAGATCAAGGTGTACGTCGCCCCCGACCCGGAGAGCAAGGAGGCGATCGACCAGTTCCAGAAGGACATCGCCGAACGCGTCGCCGCCGAGGAAGCCGCCCGCGAAGAAGCCGCCAAAGCCGAAGCCGCCGCGGCGAAGTAAAGTCCGCCAGCTTGCCTTAAGCCGCAGGCCGAAGGCCGCGCTACGAGCGTGAGACCGCGACCCGAAAGGTTCGCGCCTCCCACCCGAAGCGCGGCCTTCACCGTTCATGTGCACGGCGACCTGAGCGGCTTCGTCAGCACAGAGGCCACAGAGATAAGGAGACCGCAGAGAAAGAAGAGATGAATGAAATGGGATGGGCGGACGCCGAAACCCGATCACCGCGGCCAGACGTGTGAGCGGGCGTCCCGTTCAACAACCCTTGTTTATCTCTTCTCCCTCTGCGATCTCCTCACCTCTGCGGTCTCTGCGTTTTTGCAGCCCCTCGCTTCGGCTACCATCGCACGCGTGGAAGCCCCCAAGCGCATCGTTACGCTCCTGCCGGCGGCGACGGAAATCGTGTGTGCCGTCGGCGGTCGGTTCCGGCTCGTCGGGCGGAGCCACGCCTGCGACCACCCCGCCGACGTCATCGAGCTCCCGGCCGTGACCCGACCCCGCCAGCAGCCGCCGCAAGGCCAGCCCGCCGACCCGCTGTCTGCCCTGGCGGCGTTCGAGATCGACTTCGACCTACTGGCCGAGCTTCAGCCCGACCTCATCGTCACACAGGACCTGTGCGCCCACTGTGCCGTGAGCCTCGCCGACGTGGAGCAGGCCGTCCGCGACCGCCTCTCGGACCAGACGCGCATCCTCTGCCTGCAGCCGACGACGCTGCACGAGGTCATCGCCGACGTGCGGCGGGTGGCCCAGGCCATCGGCATGGGCAACAAGGGCACGCGGCTGGCGACGGACATGATGGAGCGTATCAACACCGTGGCCGCCGAGGTACGTCAGGGCCGGGCCGCTCCCAACCGCCCGACCGTCGCGGCGATCGAATGGTTCGAGCCGCTCATGGTCGCCGGCAACTGGGTACCGGACCTGGTGGAACTCGCCGGCGGCGTGAACCTGCTGGGCGAGGCCGGCCAGCACTCCCCCACCACCAGCCTCGACGCCCTGCTGGCCGCCGAGCCGCAAGTGCTGCTTTTGATGCCCTGCGGCCTGGACGTGGAAACCACCCGTGCCCGCTTCGAAGCCCAACTCGAAGCCGACGCCCGCTGGCAGGAGGTGCGGGCCGTGCGCGAAGGTCAGGTGTACGCCTGCGACGGCAACGCCTTCTTCAACCGCCCCGGCCCGCGCGTGGTGGAGAGCCTGGAAATCGCCGCGGAGTGCCTGCACCCGCAGGTCTTCAGCTTCGGCCACGACATGACCGGCTGGCAGCGGCTGTAGGCGGGCCGCCGGCATGTCATCTTGAGCGAGCGCAGCGAGTCGAAAGACCTCCCGAGACGACAAAGCCCCGGCGCGTTCCCTGGACCTGTACGCGATGCCGCGGCAACACGTCCCTGCCCAGGAAACGCGCACCGGCTTGTTCGAGCGTGGAGGTCCTTCGACTCACTGCGCTCGCTCAGGATGACATTTTTGTTGCGCTTCACTGTCTGCGGGCTCGCCGCCGCCCCGCCGCGGCGACGGCCAGCAGCCACGCCGTGGCCGCGGGCTCCGGCAGGCTGGCTTCCAGCATCGCCAGGTTCGCCGCGCTGGTGCCGAAGTTCGTGGCCAGCACGTTGAAGTCCGCCAGGTTCACGATGCCGTCCCCCGTGAAGTCCCCGGCGAGCCAGTCCCCCTCTCGGCCGAAGCTCGTGGCCAGCACATTAAAGTCCGCCAGGTTCACCACCCCGTCGAGCGTCGCATCCCCCGGCAGCGCGCTGAAGACCAACGCAAGGCTGTCGGCTTCCCACTCGGCCTCCATGAACAGCCCGGGAAAGGGAGTGTCAAAGTCCAGCACGAAGTCCCCGGTGCGCGAGGCGAATGTCGCAATTTCAATGCGGGTGCCCGGCAGCGGGATGTACCCGTCCAGCGGCACGGCCGCGAGCACCCCGGCGGCGAAGAGCGCACCGGAGACCTCCAGCCGGTCGGACGAGCCGTCGGCCAACTCGATCACCACGCGGCTGCCCCCGCCGAAACGCAAATCGCCGGCGAAGGTTGTCGTCGCCGGCCCGGCCGAGGGGTTGTAGCCGGCCAGCAGCTCCACCTCACCGCCGCCGCCGAAGCCGCCGGGGCCGGTTACATCGCCCAGAAAACTCGCCACGCTGCCCGGCCCCACCGAGAGCGTATTGTCATGCTGCAGCGGCCCGTGGAACGTCACGCGCGACTGCTGCGCCAGCACGATCTGCCCGGTATTGAAAATTTCGCCATACACGTTGCTCACGCCGCCGGTGAACCCCAGGCTCCCGCTGTTGGCGAGGTTGCCGTTGAAGCGGAGCGTGGCCGAGGCCGCATCAATGCTGCCGGCGTTGTTCACGAGGTTGGTGGCGGTGAGCCGGCCGCCCTGCACGCTGGAGGTGCCGGTGTTGACCAGCCCGCCGCGGATTTCGATCTCGCCCGTGCCGGTTTCGAGTGTGCCGGCGTTGGCCACGTCACCGGTGACGACGATGCGCTGCAGCGCATCCGGCCGGAGGGTGCCGGAGCCGCGGTTGTCCAGCGCGCCGTCGAGCCGGCCGAAGCCGCGGAGCGTACCGGTGTTCACCAGCGTGGGTGCCGCCAGGCGTGCGGTGTTGCTCATCAGGCGGATTTCGCCGGCGTTGGTGAAGCTGTCCTCGGCGGCGAGGCTCGCGCCCGCCCCGACGATGGCGATGCCGTCCGCCGCGACGTTCACGACGTCGGCGGCCCAGTTCTGCAGCGGTGCCGCGACGAACGTGTTGCCGAACCGCCCGCCTGCCGTGACGGAGATCGGCGCATCCGTCAGCCGCACCGTGCCCGAGCGGAAGTCGAGCTGCTGGGGGTTCTGCACGTCCCCGGCCACGAGTTCGCCGCCGTTGATGACCAGCGGTGCCTCGACGACGGCCGTGCCCGCCACGGCCAGTGTCTTGCCGGCCGTCAGGGCGTTGCCGAGCAGGACGAAGTCGATCAGCGGCTGGTCGATGAAGAGGCTGTCGTTGAAGCCGACGGTGCCGGCGCGGAAGTCGATGGCGCCGCCGGGTTCTTCGAGGCTGATGTTACCGACGGTGAGCGTGCCGCCGTCGACGGTAACGAGGCCGCCGCCGTAGAACCGCAGGACGCCGTCGATGGTCGCGGTGGCGTCGTCGAGGACGAACAGGTCGGCGAAGCCGCCGGAGCCCAGGGCGCTGCCGCCGAGCCACGCGTCCCCGGTGATGCGCATGTCCGACCCTTCGCCGGTGAGGCGGACGAACCCCTCGGCCGTGCTGCCGACGGCGATGAACAGGTCCTCGGCCTCGAAGGTCGCGCCTTGCTGCAGCTCGATGTTGCCCACGCCGTCAAACCCCGCGACGACGAGGCCGAACGCCTGCCAGCGGGTGCCTTCGCCGGTGAGGACGGCGGCACCGGCGGCCTGCTGGTCGTCGCCGAGGACGACGTCGGCGGTGAGCAGGTTGCCGCCGTCCTCGGCCGTGAGGATGCCGGTGCCGCCGAAGGTGCCGAAGTAGAGTTCGCCGTAGATGTCCAGCAGCCCGCCGTCGTTGATGCTGAGGATGCCGGTCGCACCCGTGTCGGCACCGACGTAGCCGGGGCCCTGCACGCTGAGGGTCATCTCGGCGACGGTGAGGGCGGCCTGTGCGTCCGGCAGGTAGGCCACGGCCAGGGAGAGGCCCGGGTCCGCCAGCGTGTAGACCTGGCTGCCGGTGCCGAAGAGCAGCACGTCGCCCGTTTCGACGAAGAGGCCGAGTGTGGTGGCGTTCTGGTTGAAGCTGACGTCGAAGAGGCCTTCGGTGAAGAAGTAGACGTCGTCGGAAGCGCCCGGGACGGTGCCGGTGGACCAGTTGGAAGGGGTGTGGAACGGCCCGTTGCCGCCGAGCCAGCCGGCGTCCGCGGCCGAGGCGTGCGGGGGCGGTACGGCAACGGCGGCAAAGGCGGCGACGGCAGACACGGCGGCGGACAGGGGGCGGTGCATCACCCCGGCGAGCATCCCGCGACGCGACGCCGACGGCAATGACAAACCACTCCGGGCCGAGGCAGGAAAGCACCGGCAAAGGTTATCGGCCCTGCACAGGGCCCCCAGCCGTCGCAAGCCGATACAACGCAGAGACCGCAGAGTTGGGGAGACCGCAGAGACGTAGAGATAAGTCGGGCCGATCGAGGTTGTTCATTTGTCTGACCCTCTCCGATCTCCCAATCTCTGCGTTCTCGGCGGCTCTGCGGTGCCAAAGCCGGGCGCTGAGGGGCGGGTCAGAACGTGATGCGTTTCTCGCCGGCGGGCTCGTCGTACCATCGGCCGGGTTTGAGGCTGATGCGTTTCACGCCGGCCGAGGCGCAGGCGAGCAGCAGCTGGTCCTGCAGGCCGGCCTTGAGCAGCGTCGTCAGCTCGAAGCGGTGGGAGGCGGAGTCGACGAGCACGGTGAGTGTGCCGCGGGAGACGCCCACGAGGCAGGTGTGGTCCTTGAAGGCCTCCGGCACGAGCAGGTCCCAGGCGGCGGCGACTTTGCCGAGCTTGGCGTGCGGCTTCTTCACGTGCTGCTCGAAGAACGCCACGGCCGCCTCGCCGATGCTTGCGTCCGGCCGGCGGCGCCAGGCCTTGTGGCGGTTGAGCCTTCGGAGGATCGCGTCGTCTTCGTCGGGCATGAAGGGTCCGGCAGTGGCTACTGCAGGTTCACCGGCATGATGACGTACAGAAAGTCCTCGCCGCCCTTGAGCAGCCCCGGCCGGTTCGGGGCGGACAGCTCGAAGGCGATCTCGTCGGAATCCACGACCTTCAGTGCGTCCGTCATGAAGTTCGGGTTGAAGCCGATTTCCATCGGTTCCCCCTCGTACCGGCAGGCGAAGTTCACTTCCGCCTCGCCGCTCTCGGGGCTGCGGCTGGAGAGCTTGAGGTTCCCCTCCTCGAACTGCAGGCGCACGCCCTTGGAGTCCTGCGTGGTCAGCAGGCTGGCCCGGCGTACGGCAGACAGCAGGTCGGCGGTGCCGGCGGTCATCTTCTTGTCGGTGTCCTTGGGGATCACGTCCTCGAAGGGGGGGAACTGGCCTTCCACGAGGCTGCTGGTGAGGGTGGCGTCGGCGGTGTGGAAGATAATCTGGTTCTCGCGGGTCTGGACGTGAACGGTGGCGTCCGGGTCGGAGATGAGGCGGTCCACCAGCGTGAGGCACTTGGCCGGGATGATGGCGTTGGGCTTGCCCGGCTTAAGGCCGGCCACGTCGCCGGTGGCCTGGGCGAGGCGTCGGCCGTCGGTCGCCACGAGCTTGACCTGGTCCTTCCCCTGCACGAGCAGCACGCCGTTGAACGCATAGCGGGTGCCTTCCTTGGCGACGGCAAAGAGCGTCTGCCCGATGAGCTGTTTGAGCTGCCCGCCTGGCATCTCGAAGTCGGCCTCGCCCTCGAACTCCGGCACGGGGGGGAAGTCGGCCGGGTTCTGGGTGTAGAGCTTGAAGAAGCTGTCCTGCCCCCTGATGGTGGCCTGCTCGCCGGTGAGTTCGATGGAGAGCGTGTCGTCGAGGCTCTCGCGGATGATGTCCCGCAGCTTGTCTGCCGGGAGGAGGGTGCTGCCCTCCTGCTCGACCTGGACCTGCGCGTCCGAGAAGCGGATGGCGACTTCCAGGTCGGTGGCGGAGAGGGTCAGGCGGTCGGCGGTGGCGTCCAGCTTCACGCACTGGAGCACGGGCTTGGGGGTGCGTTGCGAGGAGACGTTCCCGGCGATCTGGATCGCCTCGAGCAGAGCGGCACGGTTGCAGATGACCTTCATGGCTTGTCCTTCATTGGCCGATACATGGCCTGTAGACGGCTCGGGCAAGCAGCCCGAACTCAACGGCGGCAGTCTACCACCGCCAAGAGTCTACTTAAAACTTAAGGTAGAGGCAGTAGCTGATGAGGCCTGTCGGAATGTGGATGAAACCGGCACGGGCTTAGAAAACGCCTGCAAACAAAGCCTTTCAAGCAGGCAAGGCGGCACGGCACCGTCTGAACAACCTGTCGAGGCCGCTGTCGGTAGCCGACGCGCAGCCGGGCGGTTGCCCGACAGCCGGGCCCGAACGCCCGCCCGCCTGACGTCGCGGCCCCCGCCCGCGACAGCCGGCGCGACACTCTTGCCCGGTGCCGTCCACATCCTGTTCAGCGCGCCTGTGCAAACCAGGCCCCTGCCAACCGGGCCCCTGCCAACCAGGCCCCTGCCAACCAGGCCCCTGCCAACCGGGCCCCTGCAAACTGGGCAGACGCCGGGGGCCGGGCCTTCTGCATACATCTTGATGATGTATCTGCATGTAAACGCCCTTCGGTTCTGCGGCCCGTCGGCTTGACCGATTTGGGGGCTACGCTTAGTTTCTGCAGCCCCGGCGAAGGTGAAAGGCCGACGCATTTCCGAACGAGACGACGAATCCCAACGCCAGCAGTGGGCCGCCATGGTCGGCCTGGGGTTCGAGTTCGTCGCGGCGGTCCTGCTGATGACCGGGGCCGGCTACCTGCTGGACGGCTGGCTGGGCACAGGGCCGTGGCTGCTGGTCGGCGGGAGCATGCTCGGCTTCGGCGTCGGGCTGTTTATCCTGGTTCGTACCGGCATGCGGTCTTTTCACGACTGACGCAGAGGCAGACGACTCAACCCCGCGACCGATCAACGCCCCCCAACGCCCGCTAAAGCCACATGGACGCCGCCCGCCTGCAACCTGGCCGACTCGACACCGACGCCCGCGGCGACGTCCCGCCGGAGGCACCCGCGGGCCCGGCCGGCGGTACGGTCGAAGCCGGCGACGTCCGCGGTAAGCTCCTGGCGCTGGCCGGGTGGTGCGCCGGGGCATTCCTGCTCACGGGCCTGGGCACTGCGGTGCTCGTAGCGCTGGTGGGCAACGTGGACTGGTGGCGCGGCCTGTTTGCGGCGACACTTGTGAGCCTCCTGGCGGCGGTGTTCAGTTGCGTGCCGATCGCACTGGCAATGGGCCGGGGGCAGTTGCCGCTGGTCGTTGCGTTTTTCGTCGCGATGGCGATGCGGGCGGGAATGACGCTGTTCGGCGGGCTGCTGGCGGTCTCCGCGGGGGACTGGCCTCGGGTGCCGACGCTGCTGCTGGCGATGCCGTACTATTTCGCCCTCGTCGCCGTGGAATCGGCGGTGGTGGGGCGGGAACTGTGGAAGACCGACACCAAGCTCACGAAGACGGACGCGTAACGATGACCCTCCCGAGCCTCACTAGCCTTTCCGCCATCCCCTTCGTCCTGGCCGACGCAGACCCGCTGAGCAAGGTGCTCGACAAAGCCATCTTGAAGACCGACGGCGGCTGGTTCATCTTCACCAACCACATGGTGATGATGCTCATCCCCGCGGGCATCATGCTGCTGGTCTTCCCGCCGATGCTCAGAAAGTACCGCACCGGCGACCACGTCATGACCGGCAAGGAGAACTTCTTCGAGGCGCTGCTGCTGTTCGTCCGCAACGACGTGGCCAAGCCGCTGCTCGGGGTGCATACCGACAAGTTCATGCCGTTCCTCTGGACGCTCTTCTTCTTCATCCTCATCAACAACCTTCTGGGCCTGCTGCCGCTGAACATCCTGACGTACCCGATCCAGGCGCTCTTCGGCATGAACTACCCCGTCTACGGCACGGCCACGGGGAACATCTGGGTGACCGGGGCACTGGCACTCGTCGCGTTCCTGTTCTGGAACTTCCACGGCATCAAGACCAACGGCTTTGGGGCCTGGGCACACCACTTCATGGGCGGGGCCCCCTGGTACATGGCACCGGTCATGGTGCCGGTCGAGATCCTGGGCATGTTCGTCAAGCCGTTCGCGCTGGCGATTCGTCTGTTCGCCAACATGGCGGCCGGGGGCGTGCTCATCGGCGTGCTGATCGGCTTCACCGGCACGGCCGCGGCGGCGGGGTACGGGCTGCTCACGGGCGTGGGCATCGCCGTCGTGATCGGTGCCACGGCCATCATGCTGCTGAAGATCTTCGTCGCCTTCCTGCAGAGCTATATCTTCGTCTTCCTCACGAGCCTGTTCCTCTCGCAACTGGTCGTTCACGAGCATGACGAGCACGACGAACACGCCAAAGACCACGACCTGGTAGGTGATATGACGGACCACGCCCTGCTCCCCGATGATGCACGCGCCGCCGGCGCGCACGCCGCGGGTTGAGCGGGGGAACGAACCACGACGGCTTCCGCCGCGAGGGCGGTAGCCACTTAGGGAGTTTGATCCCGGTCGTGTATAGAAGCCTCACCTCGCGGGGCAGGTTCGGCCCGGGCCATGCCGGGCCATGTTTGGAGAAGCTGATATGAAGAAGGGTCTGTTTATCGCGCTGTTGGCGCTGCTGGCACTGCCGGCGATCGCCTCGGCCGCACCGGTCGGCGGCGTGGGCGTTACCGAGATTCTCTCGGGCAAGGGTGCTGCGTTCCTGGGTCTGGGCATCGGCCTGGGTCTGCTGGTCTTCGGTGCCGCCAAGGGCATCGGGAGCATCGGCAGCCATGCGGTCGACGCCATCGCCCGCCAGCCGGAAGCCGGCGGCCGAATCTTCACCACGATGATCATCTCCGCGGCCCTCATCGAAGGTGCCACGCTGTTTGCCATAGTCGTCATCCTTATCAAGGGCGGCGTAGGCTACTAAGCTGTCTGACCCGGCCCGCCGCCTGACCGCGGCGTGCCGGCTTCTGGAACGAGAACGACCATGAGCCGATTCAAACCATTCGCCGTCGCCATGACCACCCTCCTCCTGGGCGCGCCCGCCGCCATGGCCGCGGCCGACGCCGGGGCCGGCAGCCCGATCCACTCCGTGCCCGAGGGCCTTGCCACCGGGATCGCGACGCTGCTGATCTTCGTCGTGCTGCTCGCGGTACTCTGGAAGTACGCCTGGGGCCCGATCGTGGGCGCACTGGACGAACGCGAGAAGGGCATCCGCCGGGACATCGACGAGGCCAAGCGCGCCCGCGCCGAGGCCGAGGCGAGCCAGGCCGAATACAGGCGGCAGCTCGAGGAGGCCGAGGGGCGCGTGCGTGAGATGCTCTCCGAGGCGACCCGTGAAGGGCAGCAGATCGTGACGCGGCTGCGGATGGAAGGCCAGCAGGAGGCCGAGCAG
Organism: Phycisphaerae bacterium; assembly: GCA_050329715.1. GTDB lineage: Bacteria > Planctomycetota > Phycisphaerae > Tepidisphaerales > Tepidisphaeraceae > DAIOTR01. Next base: position 43,831 of record JBHJOM010000080.1, on the reverse strand, counting down.
ATCAAGGAGCGGGCCAACCGGGACATCGAGGCAAGCCGCGACGCCGCCGTGACACAGGTGCGTGCCGAGGCGGCGGAGCTGGCGACGCTCGTCGCCGCCAAGATCCTCGGCCGGGAGATCAACGCCGACGACCAGCGGGCCCTCGTCGCCGAGAGCCTGAACCAACTCGAGACGGCCAACCGCTGATCGACCACCGCCGAGCAAGACCGCCGCAGAACAGGCAAACCGCATGACGCCCAAACAATCCACCCTCGCCGTCAGTTACGCCCGCGCCCTGCTGGAGTTGGCGGACGAGCGCGGCATCACCGAGCCGATCGCGCAGGACGTGGCCGGGCTCAAGCAACTGCTGGAGGAGAACCCGGCATTCGGGCAGTACCTGGCCGACCCGGGCGTGCAGCAGGAGGAGCGGACGAACATGCTCCGCACGACCTTCGCCGGCAAGGCCGAGCCGCTGACGATGCACTTCCTGGAGATGCTCACCGCCAAGGGCCGGCTGGGCATCCTGCGAGACATCAGCGAGTCATTCGAGGCCCTTCTGGACGAGCGGCTGGGCAAGGTCGAGGTGGACGTGACCGTCGCAAAACGCCTCGAGGCCGACGAGCTGGAAATGGTCCGCGGGCGGCTCGCGGGCATCGTCGGCAAGGACGTGGTGATCCACCAGTACGTAGACGAAACCATCATCGGCGGCATGATCGTCCGCTTCGGCGACCAGATCCTCGACGCCAGCGTGCAAGCCCAACTCGAAGCCATGCGGCGGAAGCTTCTGAGGGCGAAGTGAGGAGTTAGTTACTGGTCGCCAGTTGCTGGTTGCTTGTAGAAGCCAGGTATTCACCAGCAACCGCCGACCAGTAACCAGCAACCAGTAACTAGTAACTAGAAACCAGCAACTGCCAACCAGCAACCCACAACCGGAACCCCAAATGGCCATCAACGTCGCGGAAATCACCAGTGTTTTGAAGCGTGAGATCGAGAGCTTCGAGCAGAAGCTGCAGGTCTCGGAAGTCGGCACCGTCATTGAGATCGGCGACGGCATCGCGCGCATCTACGGCCTGAAGAACGCCATGGCCGGCGAGCTGCTCGAGTTCTCCAACGGCGTGATGGGGCAGGTCTTCAACCTCGAGGAAGACACCATCGGCGCGGTCATCTACGGCGACTACCTGGCGATCTCCGAGGGGGACCAGGTCAAGAGCACAGGCCGGCTGCTGGAAGTGCCCGTCGGCGAGGCACTCGTCGGCCGCGTGGTCAGCCCGCTGGGCCTGCCGATGGACGGCCTGGGTCCGATCGCCACGACGCAGACGCGCAAGATGGACATCGTCGCCCCCGGCATCGCGGAGCGGCAGCCGGTGTTCGAGCCGCTGCAGACGGGCATCAAGGCGATCGACAGCATGATCCCCATCGGGCGTGGGCAGCGCGAGCTGATCATCGGCGACCGCAAGGTCGGCAAGACGGCCATCGCGATCGACACGATCATCAGCCAGAAGGGCAAGGGCGTGAAGTGCTTCTACGTCGCGATCGGCTCGAAGGAGAGCTCGGTCGCGGCCGTGGTAGACACGCTGCGTGCCAACGGCGCGATGGAGTACACCACCGTCGTCGTCGCCAGCGCCGCCGACGCCGCCCCGCTGCAGTTCATCGCCCCGTACGCCGGCACCGCGATGGCCGAGCACTTCATGTGGGAAGGCCAGGCCACGTTGTGCGTCTACGACGACCTGACGAAGCAGGCCGCCGCCTACCGGCAGCTCTCGCTGCTGCTCCGCCGCCCGCCGGGCCGCGAGGCCTTCCCCGGCGACGTGTTCTACCTCCACAGCCGCCTGCTGGAGCGCGCCGTGAAGCTCTCGGACGCCAACGGCGGCGGGTCGCTCACCGCCCTGCCCATCATCGAGACGCAGGAAGGCGAAGTCTCGGCGTACATCCCCACGAACGTCATCAGCATCACCGACGGGCAGATCTACCTCGAGCCGGACCTGTTCTTCGCCGGCGTACGCCCGGCCATCAACGTAGGCATCTCCGTCTCCCGCGTCGGCGGCAACGCCCAGACGAAGATCATGAAAAAGATCGCCGGCAGCCTCCGCCTGGATCTGGCCGCCTACCGCGAACTGGAAGCCTTCGCCCAGCTCGGCACGGAACTCGACGCCGCGACCCAGAAGCAGCTTGACAAGGGTGCCCGGCTCGTGGAATTGCTCAAGCAGCCGCAGTACCAGCCGCTGAACTTCGAGTACCAGGTCATCGCGATCTACGCCGGCACGAAGGACTACCTGCAGGACCTGCCGGTGGAGCGCGTGGCCGAGTTCGAGCAGCAGCTCTACACGTACCTGGACACGCAGCAGTCGGAGCTGATGGACAAGATCCGCACGGAGAAGGCCCTGACGGACGAGATCGAGGCGGGCATCAAGAAGGCGCTGGAAGACTTCAAGAAGAAGGTCTTCAAGTAGGCTTCACGTTGTTGCTGGCTCGGGCCTGGCGCTGGCGGTTGCCGGCGGGGCTTGTCCCGGTGCGGTGTGTCACGGCGGGGTGTGTCACCGGCGGGGTGTATCACCCGGGGGGCGAGTCAGGGGGTCTGCTCGCGGACGCGTACGCCGACGACGTTGGCCACGGGGCGCTCGATGCTGAGCTTGAACCGCGTCTGCCCGCCGTCGCTCGGGCGGTTGACGACGGCGGGTGTGCCGTTTGGCCCGGCCATGACGAGCGTCGAGCTGCCGCCGCCGTCCAGGTTCAGGGCGTCGTAAGCACCGGCCTCCTTCATGAAAGCGGCCAGCTCGGCCAGCGTCATGCCCAGGGCGTGGCCTTCGCGTCGGCCGTCGGCAACGACCAGCAGCATCGTCCTGCCGTCCTGCGTGACGCCCGCGGCCGTGCGGGGGTGGCGGACGGCCTTCTCGGGGTCGGCAGGGTCCGCCGGCGCGACGATCATCCCGTCCTCCAGCAGCATGTGCGAGCCGGCGACGACCTCCTCGGCGTCCTCAGGCAGCGCCTCGAACATGCCGATGCGCACCTGGCCGGCGTCGGTCACGACGAGCAGGGGCCAGTCGTGGCGGTCGTGAACGCTCCACGCGGCCGAGTCGTGCAGGCCGGGGCCGATAAGCCGGCCCCAGTTGCCCCGGAAATACGGCTTCTCGACGCCGAGCAGCGCGATTTTCTCTTTCCCGGCGAAGAAGCCGGCATTGACCGCGACGACGAGGTTCTTCTCCGCGGCGACGAGGCTCGGCTGCTGAAGGGTGGTTTCCCAGGGCCCGGGGCCGTCCGGGTCGGGGGCGGCCGGGGGGATCTCGATGGTTACACGCGGGTCCGTAAGGTCGATGCGGACGACGTGAACCGCCTGCTGTGGCTCGTCCTGCGTGACGAGCTGGTGGGTGAACGGCGCATCCGGCCCGGCGGCCGGCGTAACGGCCAGTGTCACCGCAACGACCAAAAACGCCGCCGCCGCGAGGCGCAATTTGACACCGACCCTCGACCGGCCAAGCATTCGCTTTGAAACGGATTCCCACATGGCAGAACACACCGCAGAAGAACTCAAACAACGACTCAGCGACGAAGCCTACCGCATCACCCAGGAAAAAGGCACCGAAAGGCCGTTCACGGGCAAGTATGTGAACGAGAAGCGGCCGGGCGTTTACGCCTGCGTCGTCTGCGACGCGGAGCTGTTCGAGTCCGGCACGAAGTTCGACTCCGGCAGCGGCTGGCCGAGCTTCTACGACGTGCTGGAGAAGGGCAAAGTCCGCCTCGAGCCGGACCTGAGCCTCGGCCGGGAACGCACCGAAGTCCTGTGCGCCACCTGCGGTGCCCACCTTGGCCACCTGTTCGACGACGGCCCGAACCCCACCGGCAAGCGGTACTGCATCAACAGCTGCGCGCTGGACCTGAAGCCCAAAGAGGCCTGAAGGCTCCGCCTTAGCCCTGTCCGCAGCCCTATCCGCCGCCGACGAACGTCACGATCTCCACCTGGTCCCCCTCGGCCAGGGGCTCGTCGTACCCTGCCTCGCGCACGAGGCGGCGGTTTTTCTCTACGGCCACTTTATCGACCGTCAGCTTGGACTGCTCGACGAGCTGGCGGATGGTCGTGCCTTCGGGGAGGGTGCGGGGTTCGCCGTTGACGGTGAGCTGCATGGGGGGATGGGGTGGGGGGTTTTTAGTCGGGCTCGGTTGGCATCGGTTGGGGCTTTTTGGCTTCACGGCCCGCTTAAGCGGGCAGTGCCATGGGGTGGATCGTACGTAACGGGGGGTGGGGGTCCAGCGCGGGGCGTTCTCGGGGTTTTTGGGGGCTGGCTTGACATCCTGGGGTTTTAAAGGCTGTCGGCTGCTCCGATTGGGCGAGATTCCAGACGCAAGAGCATGCGATTCGGGCGAAAAATGCGCCTGAATTCTTACGGAACTTATTCAGCCCTCCCATTCCGCCGAATTTGATTGCGGACACACCACCGATGTGGGGGTGTGAAAGAGGCCCGGACGTCCGCCCGGGCAGGCACGTCAAGTTTGGCCGAAATAGGCCGACGTTTGGGAGTTCAAGCCATGCACAAGCTCAGTACAGCCCTGTTGCTCGCCGCCGGTGTCACCATGACCGGTTGCGTTTCTTCCTCGGACTTCAAGAAGGTTCAGTCCGAGAACAGCCAGCTCCGTTCGGAACTGGCCGCCACGGAAGCCCAGGCCATCAGCGCCGAGGCCGAGGCCTTCGCCTACCGCGCCCAGCTCGAGGAGTTTGCCGAGAGCAACCAGGCCAAGGACGAGGTCATCTTCACCCTCAACAGCCGCAACGCCGACCTCCACCAGGAGCTGACCGGCTGGAAGGGTCGCTATGAGACGGCTGTGAACGAGGGCAAGGTCAACCTGCCCGAGTCGCTCAAGGCCGCGTTCATCAAGTTCGCCAAGGCCAACGGCGAGTTCGTCACGTTCTACCCGGACACGGGCCTGATCCGCTTCAGCAGCGACGTGACGTTCGACAAGGGCTCGGCCGAGCTCAACGAGAAGGGCCGCAAGCTCGTGGCCTCGCTCAGTGAGATCCTGAACCTGGATGCGACGAAGGACTACGAGTTCCTCGTCGCCGGGCACACCGACAGCCTGCCGGTGAACAACCCGTGGACCATCAAAAAGGGTCACAAGGACAACTGGCACCTGGCCAGCCACCGCGCGATCGCGTTCGGTAAGGAACTGCAGACGCTGGGCGTCTCCCCGGCACGGATGGCCATGGTCGGCTACGGCGACCAGCGCCCCATCGCCGACAACGCCACCGACGAAGGCCGTGCAGCCAACCGCCGCGTGGAGCTGGTCGTCCTGCCGACCAAGCTGGACGAGACCGTCCTGAGCTTCACCCCCAAGCCGACGACTCAGCCGACGGCCAAGGGCAAGACGCAGCCCTCCATGAACAAGGACGGCGTGGCGTTCAACAAGGACGAGTCCGGCCCGTTCTACAACAAGGACGAAGCCGCACCCAAGGACGACACCAGCGCCAACCTGGACGTCCGCAACTTCTTCAACAAGTAAGCGGACGACGAGCTTTGTGCGGGCATACGGCACGGCATACCGACCCGGGGCGGAACAACCGCCCCGGGCGGTGCCGGCCTGCCGGACTGCACGTCGCGGCGGAACCTGACGACGCAACGTACGAAGCAAACCTTCAGGAATAAACCAACTGGGCAGGAGCGCACCATGCCGCCGACCAACGAAACGACCAACAGCTTCGACGAGGAAGACGTCGCCCAGACGCCGTTCGAAGCCGTAAGCCCCGAAGCCGGTGAACCCCAGGCACTTGCCCAGGGGAAGGACCTCACTGACCCGTCGCCCAAACGCGGCTGGCGCAGCGAGGACGACACCGCGAACGAAACGAAACCGCCGGCGGACCAAACCCCGACGGCAGAAACCCCGACGGCAGAAACCCCCGGCACGGAGGCCGGAGCCGAAACAGAAGGCGAAGCAGACACGCAAACGCCCGCCGACACGCCGTTCGGAGAACGGCCGAGCCGCAGCCTGCTGGACGAGGCCGCGGCCGAGCTGAATGAACCGCCGACCGCCGACCTCGGCCAACCCCCCGACGTGTACGAGGCAAGCCACGCGACGGCGGGGAATGCCTACCCGCCGGCCGTGCCGGCGGAGGGCGGGACAGGGTCTTTCGGCGGGGCGTTCGGCATCGCCGCGACGTTCGACCGCGCCTCGGAGCAGGTGACATTGCGCCTGGGCAAGGCGGCCGCGACGCTCGGGGCGGCCGGGCTTGCGGTGCTGGCGATCGGCACGGTGGCGTTCGTCCGGCTGGCCACGACCATGCCGGCGGCGGCAGTGGCCGACGTGCAGCCGGCACCGGACGCCGAGTCGTTCGCGCCGGCGGCCCCGACGGTGGAGCAGGACGAGAACGGCACGCCGGTGCTCCGGCTGCCGGTGGTCCCCGACCGCCCGACCCGGGCGGTGGGCCTGAATTACCTTGTGCTGCAGAGCTTTCCGCGTCATGCCGATGCGATCAGCTACCAGAAGCGCATGGAGCGCGCCGGCATCGACTGCAGCGTGGAGCGCGGCTTACCGGGCTTTACCAGTAAAAGCTGGTATAGCGTGGTGGGCACCCGCGGCTTCGACTTAAAGACAGACAAAGACGAGTACCAGCGCCGCGTCCGGCAGCTGGAGGACCTGGGCACCGAGCCGCAGGCGTACAAGTGGCGCATCGACTGATGGTCGCCGCGAAAGGGAGTCCGACATGAGCCAGCACCGGGATCAAATCCGTATAGATGACGAAAATGAGCTTTCCAACGACCTCGACCAGCAGTTCGACCGCATCGGTGAAGTGCTCGACGGGCTGGTGGGAAAGGAAGACGCCAACGCGGCCACGCACCACGGCGCGGCGGGTAACGCCGCCGTCGCCGAGACGGCCCGCCGTAACGAGCAGAAGCGCGTCGCCAGCCTCGGGTCCAGCCGCATTATTGATGCGGTACGCGGGCCCCGGACGGCGACACGCAACGGCCGGACGGGCCTGGAGGATGCGCAGCTCGCCGACGGTGCGATCAGCCTCATCGGCCCTGACGACAAGGGCGCGGAGCTGAAGGTCCGCCACGTGGTGCTCCAGGGTGTCAGCTTCCGCAGCCCCACGCCGCTGAAGCCGGGCGACTACCGCTTCCTCAAGACCGGAACCGGCGGCGACGCCAAGCTGGCCAGCGGCATCCGTATCGTCAGCTGCCGACTCCGCTCCGACGGCGAGTTTGACATCGGCGCACAGTTCTATTGAACCGAACCGACAAATTCCTGAAGCGTAGGAGGCCCGCCACGGATCGGCGGGTCTCCTACTTTGTTTTACGCAACGCACTTTCGTTCCGACGCAACCCGTCCACCAGCCCCACGACCCCCATCGCCAGCGCAAGCGCCGCCACCGGCAGCCAGAACCACGCCCCGCCGTCGGCATCACCGCGAACCAGCGCGGCGACCTCCAGCGCAATCACCGCCAAGCCGACGACGACTGCAGCGAGCGGGAAGATGAACTTGCGGGAGGTGAGGTGCATGCCCTAGCCCGCCGCCCGGGAAAGTGAACGCGGTTGAAGCTTAAGTAGCGCGGGCGCCTCGAGCGTGACGACGGAAAACCGCGACGTGCCCGTCGGGTCGGGGAACTCGACCTCGTACGCCGCACGACCTTCATGGACGAAGACGACGACACCCACGTCGCCGGCCAGCAATCCGCTCTCCGGCTCGTTCTGCAACAGCGCGACGACGTCATGCTCTTGAATCATGATGTTCTCATTCGACGAACGCGGTTACGAGCCGAGGCACGTCGACGTCCGAAGGGATAATCCAGACGCTCAACGCAGTATAGACGCCCGGCGTGCCCCGCCTGGCTCGGGTGGTTCAGGTTCAGCAGGTAGTCGATCAGCTTTCGCTCCTCGACCACCGCGCGGTCGCCATTCGGGAGCTTCATCTTACTCCCACTCGATCGTCGCAGGGGGTTTACTCGAAATGTCATACACGACGCGCCCGACGCCGCGTACCTCGTTGATGATGCGGCTGCTCATCGTCGCCAGCACGTCGTACGGGATTCGGCTCCAGTCGGCGGTCATGAAGTCGCTGCTCTCAACCGCACGCACCGCGATGACGTTGTCGTAGCTGCGGGCATCCCCCATCACGCCCACCGTGCCCACCGGCAGCAGCACTGCGAAGACCTGGGCCGTCTTGCGGTACAGCCCGGCGGCGCGGAGTTCTTCCAGTACGATCTCGTCGGCGTCACGCAACACTTCCAGCCGCTGCTTCGTGATGTCCCCGATGATGCGCACCGCCAGCCCCGGGCCGGGGAACGGGTGCCGCCAGACGATGCTCTCGGGCAGGCCCAGCACCTCGCCGGTCTTGCGCACTTCGTCCTTGAACAGCTGCCGCAACGGCTCGACGAGCTCGAAGCCCAGCTCTTCCGGCAGGCCGCCCACGTTGTGGTGCAGCTTGATGTTGGCGCTCTTGCCGGCAAACCCGTGCCCGCTTTCGATGACATCGGGATACAAGGTGCCCTGGGCCAGGAAGTTCACGTCCCCCACCCGCGCCGCCTCGAGCTTGAACGCCTCGATGAACTCCCGCCCGATGATCTTGCGCTTCTGTTGCGGGTCGGTAACGCCGGTCAGTTCGCGCAGGAAGGTTTCGCTGGCGTCGTGCGTCCGCAGGTCGATCTTGAAGTGGTCGCCGAAGGTCACTTCCACGAGTTCGCGCTCGTTCTTGCGCAGGAGCCCGTTGTCTACAAAGATGCAGGTGAGCTGCTTGCCGAGGGCCTTGTGCAGCAACGCGGCCGTCACGCTGGAATCGACCCCGCCGGAGAGGCCGCAGATCACTTTGCTGTCGCCCACCTGCTTTTGAATATCTGCCACGGCCTGGTCGACGAAGTTGCCCATTGTCCAGTTGCCCTGGCACTTGCAGATTTCGTAGAGGAAGTTCTGGAAGATCTGCTCGCCGCGCGGGGTGTGGCTCACCTCCGGGTGGAACTGCACGCCGAAGAACGGAAACTTCGTGTGCCTCGCCGCGGCGTAGGGGCAGGTGGGGGTGGCGGCCAGTGGGATGAACTCCGCCGGCAGGTCGTGAATCTGGTCGCCGTGGCTCATCCAGACGCTGGTGTTGTTCGGCAGGGTTTTGAGGAACGGGTCGTCGGTTTTGATGGTGAGGCTGGCCCGGCCGTACTCGCGTGCCGCGGCCGGCTGCACCCGCCCGCCGAGCAGCAGCGCGCCCAGCTGCATGCCGTAACAGATGCCCAGCACCGGCACGCCCAGGTCGAAGATGCGCTCGTCACACCGCGGCGCGCCGTCGTCGTAAACACTGCTGGGCCCGCCGGAAAGGATCAGGCCTTTGGGGTTGAGCTTGCGAAGCTCCTCCAGTGGCAAATCCGGCCGAACGAGCTCGGAATAAACCCCCGCCTCGCGAACGCGGCGTGCGATGAGCTGGCTGTACTGGCTCCCGAAATCGAGGATCGGAATGACTTCGTCGTGGGTCATTCGAAGATGATACACGAAGCCCGCCGCGAAGCAGCGGCTCAGGCCGTCTGCTTCAACGCCTGGGCGTTCAGGAACAGGGCTGGGCTCACGGCGAAGTAGTCGGCCAGCTTCACGACGTCGTTTTTGCTCAGTTCCCGCCGGCCGGCCAGCACGTGGCTCACCTTCGACTTGCCGATGACCCCGTCCAGGTCCACCGGCCGAATGCGGCGGGCGTCGATCAGGTGGGCGAGCATCTCGCCGGGCGTCGCCCGTGTAAGCGAAACCGCCTCCCGCTCCCACATACCGACGAGTGACGCCAGCACCCGCCCGTAGTCCGCGGCACCCATGTCCAGCGCATCGTCCGGCGTTCGCATCAGCTCGGTCAGCACCTTCATCGCCTTTGCGTGCTGCGTCCGGTTGCGAATCGGGCGGAGCGGGAACCGCGCCAGCCAGGTCATGTAGCTGTCAGGCTTGCTCATAGTCGTCCCTTCCATCGGCCCGCAATCAATTTTACACCACCGTCCGCCCCGCGTGTACCAGCACCCAGTCGGCGAGGTGGGCACGCACGGCCGAAATCAGCACCACCACGTCCGCATTCGCCTCGGCGTAGCGTGTCGGCAACTGCTGCTATACTTTCCGTATGACGCAAACCCTTCCAGCCCCGGTCGAGCTTGTCGAGGAGGTGGCGACGCTACGCCTGCCGGCCAAGGCAGACCGCCGCCTGCAATCCTTGATGGACCGGAACACGGAAGGACAGCTCTCGGCAGACGAGCGCGACGAGCTGGCCGAACTGGCGGACTGGAGCGAGAGCATCTCCCTCGTGCGGGCAAGGGCCCTGCAACTGCTCGGCAGGCAGCCGCGATGACGACGCGGCAGGACCTCGTGCGCCACGTGCAGCAGCGGGCCGGCGACCGCTGCGAATAGTGCCGGATGCACCAATCGCTCCAGGGGGCAACGTTTCACGTCGAGCACGTTGTCCCGAAGGTCCACGGCGGCAACGACGACCGTGGCAACCTCGCCTGGTGTTGCCCTTCCTGCAACCTCAACAAAGCCGGGCATGTGGACGGCACCGATCCGCTGACGGCAGAAATTGCTCCGCTCTTCCACCCGCGTGAGAGCCTCTGGGACGATCATTTCGCCTGGTCGGACGAGCGGCTTGTCGGTCGGACGCCCGTCGGTCGGGCAACAGTCGATCTGCTCAAGCTCAACACGCCGCGCAGGCAGCTCATCCGAAAGGCGGAGCGGTCATTCGGATTGTTTCCGCCGCGATGAAGCAGCCCCCCACTCAATCAAACACCACCGTCCGCCCCGCGTGTACCAGCACCCGGTCGGCGAGGTGGGCACGCACGGCCGCGGCGAGTGTCGTCCGCTCCAAATCCCGGCCTTTGCGGACCAGGTCGTCGATCCGGTCGCGGTGGTTTACGCCGGTCGTGGCCTGCGCCAGGATCGGGCCGGCGTCGAGTTCCGGCGTCACGTAGTGAGCGGTGGCACCGATGAGTTTCACGCCGCGCTCGTGCGCCTGGTGGTAAGGCCGCCCGCCTGAAAACGCCGGCAGGAAGCTGTGGTGGATGTTGATGATGCGGTTCGCCCACGGCTCGGTCACCGCAGCGCTCAGCACCTGCATGTAGCGGGCCAGCACCACCAGGTCCGCCTTCGCCTCGGCCAGTATCGCCAGCAGCCGCTGCTCCTGTTGGGCTTTGTTCTGCGGCGTCACCGGCAGCAGGTGGTAATGGAGGCCGTGCGTGGCCACCAGCGCGCCGCAGTCCGGGTGGTTGCTGATGACGCAGGCGATCTCGGCGTGCCACTCGCCGATGCTCGTCCGCCAGAGCAGGTCCTGCAGGCAGTGGTCCTGCTTGCTGACGAGCACGGCCATCCGCTTCTTCCGACCGGCCTCGGCCAGCTTCCACTCCATGCCGTACTCCCCGGCCAGCGCCGGCCAGCCGACGGCGTCCAAGTCCACGCGGCCTTCGAACTCCAGGCGCATGAAGAAGCTGCCGTCGTCGGCGTCGGTGTGCTGGTCGGCGTCGAGAATGTTCGCGCCGTGACGGGCCAGGAAGCTCGTGACGGCCGCGATGATGCCGCGGCGGTCCGGGCACCAGATGAGGAGTCGATATACGTTCTGCACACTCTGGAGCTTACCACGCGGGGCGGGCGTTTACGTGCGTGCCTCCTGCGCCTGTTTGCGCTCGGCCAGCGGGCTGATTTTGTTCCGCGTCGCCGGGCGGGCATGCTCCGAGGGGCGCAGCGGCTTGCCGAGCCGCTTGGCCGCGGCCTGCGTCAGTTCCGCGCCCAGGAACAGGATGATCGAACTGTAGTAGACCCACACGAGCAGCACGATCAGGCTCCCGGCCGCACCATAGCTGCTGCCCAGGCTGCTGTTGCCCAGGTAGAGCCCGATGGCCCATTTGCCGATTTGAAACAGCACGGCCGTCACGGCCGCCCCAACCAGCGTTTCCCGCCAGCGAAGTTCCACGTCCGGCAGGTACCGGAAGATGAACGCGAACAGCCCGAAGTAAACGACCAGGCTCACCCCCAGGTTCAGCACCTGCCACCCCCGCCCGCCGGCACCGCTGAACACCGCGCTCAGCACCGCCGAGACCGCCAGCGAAAGCAACAGCAGGAACAGAATCGTAAAGACCGCGCCCACGGCCAGTGCGCGGGTGCGCAGCCATCCCTTGATCGCCCGGCCGGGGATCGGCTCGACGTCGAAGATCTGGTTCATCGCCGCCTGCAGTTGCGCGAAGACGCCGCTGGCCGAGAAGAGGAGCGTCACAACGCCGAGGATGCCCGCCCATGTGCCGATGTCCGGCTGGCTTTGAGCGCTGTTGATGACCTGCTCGATCCCCGCCGACGCCTCGGGCCCGACGAGCGACGCCAACTGGCTTACGAGCGACGCCTGATACCCCTCCGGCAAAAACCCCGCCACCGTGAGCAGAATCACCAACAAAGGGGCAAGGCTAAGCGCACTGTAGAACGCCAACGCGGCCGCGAGTGTCATCGCGCCGTCGTCGAGAAAATCACTAAAAGCTTCCTTGATTACCGCCCAAGCCTGTCCCATGCCGCAATAGCAGCAGAAGCAATGCCAATCCCCAACCACCCCCCACTAATGCCAAATCGCTCATGCGAAATCGCTCATACCGAATCGCTACCTGCCAATGCGTCACGGCCGTTACTTACGAATTCCCACATCCGCCCGCCGTGGGCCTCCGTACCGCTACTCGGCTGCTCGAAGCCTGTACCGGGCGTCTGATTCGTCCGGGCTCGGTGGCCGAGTCATAGTCCGACAGTCGGACGCATTGGAGAAACACCATGCAAGACAGCACATCATCACGTTGGGTCGCCGCCGCCTCGGCCGTCGTCGCCTCGGCCGTCGCCGCCCCGGCCGTCGCCGCCACGCTCTATGGCCTGACGACGCAGAACAGCATCGTCGTCTTCGACAGTTCCGCCCCGTCCGTCAGCCTCGACGGCGGCTTTGTCATGGGGCTCGCCCCCGGCGAGGTGCTCCTCGCCATGGACTTTCGCCCCGCCACCGGCCAGGTCTACGCCGTCGGCAGTGGCGACAACCTCTACACCATCGCCCAGACCCCGCTGGGTGACTTCCAGGCGAGCCTCGTCGGCAATTTCGCCCCGCCGAGCAATCGCGGCACCAGCTTCGCCTTCGACTTCAACCCCGCCTTCATGGGCGGCGAGTTCGCCCGCCTCATCTCCGATACCGACAACAACCGCGTCATCAGCGGCGAGACCGGCCAGTACCTCCTGCCCGTCGACAAAACCCCCGTCTTCTACGCCCCCGGCGACCCGAACGAAGGTGCCAACCCCAACATCGCCGGCATCGCCTACACCAACAGCCTGCCGGGCGCAACCAGCACCCAGCAGTTCGGCATCGACGCGACCCTCGGCGTGCTGACCACCGTCGCCAACAACGCCGGCACACTCGAAACCGTCGGCTCGCTGGGCATCATGCCGCTGACCAACGAACTCGGCTTCGACATCGACGGCCCGTCGGGCGTCGCTTACGCGGCGTTGCAGAACGGCAGCAACAGCGAGCTTTACACCATCGACCTGAACACCGGTGCCGCCTCGCTCGTCGGCACGATCGCCAGCGGCGACATCATCCGGGACATCACCGCAGTGCCGGAGCCGGCGACGCTTGTCCTCCTCGGCCTGGCCGGGCTGGGGCTGGTCCGCCGACGCGCCTGAGGCGGTCAACCGGACCACTCCGGACGCATGTGAACCCGCCCGATCGGCCGGGAGTCGGCCTTTGTCGGCTCTCGGCTCGGGTCGGGCTTGCGCGGGTTGCAAGCCGGCGGTTCAGTCGGCATCCTTCCGGGCCATGCGTGAGGTGTTGCTGAAGATTCTGACTGGTGAGCCGTTGGACAACGCCACGGCCCTGGAGGTGTTCGAGAACCTGTTCGAGGGCCGCTATACCGACGCCCAGCTCGGCGCGTTCCTTATGGGCCTGGCGATGCGGCCTTCCACCGGCCACGGGGTGGTCGGGCACGAGCTGGCCGCCGCCGCCGCCGCCATGCGGGCTCGCAGCGTCAAGGTCGACACCCACGGCCTGGGCCCCGTGCTGGACACCTGCGGCACCGGCGGCGACGTGAAGGGGACCTTCAACATCTCCACCGCGGCGGCACTCGTCTGTGCCGCCTGCGGCGTACGGGTCGTCAAGCACGGGAACCGCTCGGCCAGCAGCAAGTCCGGCTCGGCGGACGTGCTGGAGACCCTCGGCGTGAACCTCGACGCCCACCCGGCCGCCCTGAAGCGCTGCCTCCGCGAGGCGGGCGTCTGCTTCGCCTTCGCCCGGGGGCACCACCCGGCGATGAAGCACGTCGCCCACGTCCGCCAGCAGATGGCTGTGCCGACGCTGTTCAACCTTCTCGGCCCGCTGACGAACCCCGGCAACGCCCCGTTCCAGCTCCTGGGCGTGTGGCGGCGGGGCTTCATGAAGCCCGTGGCCGAGGCGCTGCAGGCCCTGGGCAGCCGTCGGGCTTGGGTCGTCCACGCCGAGGACGGGCTGGACGAGCTGAGCACCATGGGCCCGACGCACGTGCTGGAACTCAAGGACGGCAAGCTGGACTGCTGGACGTTGAACCCCCCGGCCCTGGGCATCGCCGAGGCCCGGCTCGAAGACCTGCAGGTGGACTCCCCCGCGGCCAGTGCCGAGGTGATCCGCGACGTGCTGGCCGGGAAGCCCGGCCCGGCCCGGGACATCACGCTGCTGAACGCCGCCGGCGGGCTGGTGGTGGCCGGCAAAGCCGCGTCGCTCGAAGCGGGCCTGAAGCTGGCCGACGATGCCCTGGCGGCCGGGCTCGGCACACAAACGCTGGAGAAGCTGGTGAAGCACTCGCAGGCGTCGAGAAATGAGGCATGACGTGAAAATTATTCTCGGAACCTAAATACCGGTCTGAAAGCGGGTTGTGTAGAAAGCCCCGGATAAACGACGTGTCGGCGCGAGATTCTTCGCGGAAAACTTACAAACTCATCGACGATATTGGGTAAAGATTGTGGATAAGCAGTGGACAGGCAGGTCCGACCCCGGAGATCACGGCCTGAGACGGCCGCCGGGTCTGCAAGGATGCATCGTCGGCCGGCCCCACTCTGGGAGACGCGTACATGCACACAATCCCGCCTGAACTGCAGCGGAGATTCTCGTTCGCCCAGTTCAAACGCGCCGACCTGCATTGCCACTCGTCGGCCTCCAACGAGACCGGCGAGGCCATGCTCGAAGCCCTCGGCTGCCCCGAGTGCTTCAGCCCCCCCGCCGACGTTCACGCCCAGGCCAAGGCCCGCGGCATGGACTTCGTCACCATCACCGACCACGACACCATCGCCGGCGTCCGCCAGCTCACCGCCCGCCCGGACCTGACCGACGTCCTCACCGGCGAGGAAGTCTCCGTCCTCTTCCCCGAGGACCGCTGCAAGATCCACCTGCTCGTCTTCGGCATCAACCAGGAACAGCACGACGACCTTCAGGCCCGCGCGCGGGACGTCTACGCCGTCGCCGACTACCTGGAGAAGCACGGCATCGCCCACGCCGTGGCCCACCCCGTCTACCGCCAGAACGACAAACTCGAACGCTGGCACCTGGAACGCCTGCTGCTGCTCTTCAAGGGCTTCGAGGTCCTTAACGGCGCCCATAGCCCGACGCACCGCGCCTGCTTCGAGCCGCTTCTGGACGGCCTGAACCCCGCCGAGATCGCACGCCTCAGCCAGCTGCACGACCTGCGCCCCCGCTGGCCCGAGCCGCACATCAAGGCCCGCACCGGCGGCAGCGACGACCATGCGCTGCTCAACATCGGCAAGACCTGGACCGAGTTCCCCCCCGAAGTAAAGACCGTGCAGGACGTGCTCCAGTGTCTGCGTGAAGGCACCTGCAGGCCCGGCGGCGAAGCCGGCAGTGTCGAGAAGCTCGCCCACGCCTTCTACAGCGTTGGCGTTCGCTTTTACGGCAACCGCATGCTCGGCGACAAAGAGCCCAACCTCGCCGCCACCCTCATGCAGACCATGGTCGGCGCACGCCCGAAGCCCGGCAAGCGGGAGCTGGTTAAGCAGGTCATCAAGCACAAGGCCGCCAAGCTGAAGCGCCGCCTCAGCCGCAAGCAGGGCGGGAATGATGCCCTGGTGGCCGGGCTCTTCGGCGCGAGCTTCGGCCGGCGGCTCGCGGAGCACCCGCAGCTGCTGGACGCCCTGAACCACGGCCTGCCGCCGCTGGGCGAGCACGACGAGGTCATGAAGCTCGTCCACAACCTCAACCGGGACGTCTCCAACGGCATCGCCGACCACGTGCTGGACTGCGTGGCCCGGGCCAACCTCGCCGGCGTGTTCGACGCCGTCTCCGCCACGCTCATGCAGCAGTTCGTGCTGGCCCCTTACTATTTCGCGCTGTTTCACCAGAATAAGGAGCGTCACTTACTCCCCAAGCTCACCCGACAGGAAAAGCCCTTGAACGCCAGCACGCTCAAAGTCGGCCTCTTCACCGACACCTTCGACGACATCAACGGCGTGGCCCGCTTCATCCGCGACATGGCCACCCAAGCCGACCGCGCCGGCCGCGACCTCACCGTCCACACCTGCCACAAAAAAACCTTCTTTGAAGTCCCCAAGCGCGTGAACTTCGACCCGCTGCTCAACCGCGTCATGCCCTTCTACGACGCGCTGGACCTGAACATCCCCCCGTTCCTCGAGGTCCTCTCCTACGCCGACCGCCAGCAGTACGACGTCATCCACGTCTCCACGCCGGGGCCGATGGGCTTCACCGGCCTCATGGCCGCACGCATGCTCCGCATTCCCGTGCTGATGACCTACCACACCGACTTCCCCGCCTACATGGACAAGCTCACCGACGACCACCGCCTCACGGCCATGTGCGTCATGAGCATGAAGTGGTTCTACAAGCGCGCCGCCGCCGTCTTCAGCCGCTCGGACGCCTACCGCTTCAACCTCCTGGACCTGGGCGTCGCCGAGGAGGCCCTCCGCGGCATCATCCCCGGCATCGACACGCAGAAGTTCAACACCACCCACCGCGACGATGCCCTGTGGGACAAGCTGGGCGTCAGCCAGAAGTACAAGCTCCTGTTCGTCGGCCGCGTGAGCCTCGAAAAGAACCTGCCGATCCTGACCGAGGCGTTCAAGCAGTTGTGCAAGCGTCGGAACGACGTCGCGCTGGTCATCGCCGGGGACGGGCCGTACCGCGCCAAGATGGCCGAGGAACTCGCCGGCTGCCCCGTCACCTTCCTGGGCATGTGCAACGACCAGCAACTGGGCCCCCTCTACGCCAGCAGTGACCTGTTCTGCTTCCCGAGCCGTACCGACACCCTCGGCCAGGTCGTCATGGAAGCCCAGGCCTCCGGCCTGCCGTGCCTCATCAGCCCCGACGGCGGCCCGAAGGAGATCGTCGTCGACAAGGAAACCGGCCTGATCCTCCCCAGCAAAAAGCCCGACGCCTGGGTCGAAACCATCGACGAACTGCTCAACGACGAGCCCCGCCTCCGCGCCATGGCCAAGGCCAGCACGCGCAAAAGCCGCGACTACAGCCTGAGCCTGACCTTCGAAACCTTCTGGGCCGAACACGTCGCCGCCGCCAAACGCCCCCCCACCGCCGACCAGGCCGAATACCGCCCCGCCCCCATCACCCCCTCGCCCATGCCGGCCGGGACATGACCCGCCCCGCCCGCGCCCACGTCGAAAGACCCACAGACGCGACAAAGCCGGTTCGTATTCCCGGATACATAACGACACGGCCGCGGCTATGCGTTAAAACCCGTCGGCCGCCCACGTGCTCGGTCAAGCAGGTGGCCCCTTCCACGCGCAGCACGCCCTCAGAACGACACGCTACAAGCCGGCATCAACTCCCGCAGACCATGAAGATCAACCGCGCCTACACCTTCTGGATGCTTCGAGCATTGGGCTTGTTGATCTTCGCTTGGACGATCCATGCCATGGCGGGCACCCACTCGCCGGACTGGGTCACGACGGCGGCATTCATCATGCTCGACTTCACCCTCACCACCTATGGCGTCATCTACCTGCCGGGTGCGGCGTCCAACCTCAAGCGGCACCTGCAGACCCGCCGCCCGGCCGAGTACAGCCGCCGTTGAAGATCTTGCACGCGATGACGCGAGTCCGCTGTTCCCTGACGCCATGATCGAGCCGGGCGCCGACGCCACCGCCAGCCCCGGTCGCCTCAGCCCATCGCTTCAACGCCGCCCATGATCTCGCTCAGTTCCGTCGTGATCTGGCTCTGGCGGGCGCGGTTGTATTGCAGGGAGAGGCTCTTGACCATCTTCTCGGCGTTGTCGGTGGCGTTCTTCATGGCGACCATCCGGGCGACGTGCTCGCTCGTCGTCGCGTCGAGGTAGGTCTGGAAGTAGGCGGTCTTGACGGTCAGCGGGAGCAGTTCGTCGAGCAGCGTCAAGGCGTCCGGGCTGAAGTCGTACGTCACCTCGCCGACGGTGTGCGTTTCGGCCTGGGCGACGGGGGTCTTCTCGTGGGCCTTGGCGTCGAGCACGCCGGATTGAAGCTGGTGGTCGCGCTCGGCGGCGTCGCGGGCCAGGCGGTCCATCAGTTCGTCCACCCCGGCCAGGGGCAGGAGCGTCGTCACCTCGGGCCGCTGCACGCCCGTCGAGATGAAGTTCATGTAGACCACGCTCACCGAATCGATCTCGCCGTCGACGAACTGTTTCATCAGCTTGCTGATGACCGGCTCGGCATTTTCGAACGTCGGCGGGTCGCCCAGCTTGATCTGCTGCGTGATCGTCCGGCCCTGGAAGGTGAGCATGCTCACGCCCTTTTTCCCGGCCACGTACAGATCCACGATCTGGTTGGCGCTCTTCAGTTCGTCGAGGAGCTGCGTCGCCAGCTTCATCACGTTGCCGTTGTACGCCCCGGCCAGCCCGCGGTCGCTGGTCAGCACCACCACCGCCTCACGGTCGGTGCGGTTCTCGGGCGTCACGCGGCGGAGCAGCGGGTGGTCCACATCCCCAATGCTCGCGGCCACCTCCTGCACCAGCTCGCGCACCTTCTGCGTGTACGGCTTGGTCCCCGTCGCCCGTTTGAGCGACTTCTGGAACTTCGCCGTCGAGATCATCTGCATGGTGCGGGTGATCTTCGTGATGTTTTTGACGGCCTTTCGCCGTTTGACGATCGCGCGTGCCTTGGCCATGGGTGTTTTCCTTCGGGGCGGGCAGCGTACGAGGTTGCGGCCCGGTTGGCAATCGGGCGGGCGGGCCCGAACCGCCTGAAACCCCGGGCCGGTGGTGATGCTACTGCCGATCGGCGCGGTGGGCGGCCTCGTTCACCAGCAACTGCCATGTCGCGATGCCGTCGGCCTCGTCCTCACTCAAGTGCTCTACGACGTTGGTGAGTCCCGGGTCGAAGTAGGCGGCGAACTCGAACAGGTCGCGGTCGCCGCGAGGGTCGTAAGGCCGGCCCGGCTGGTACTTTTCGATGCCGGCCTCGGCCCGCTTTCTGTCCAGGTCCACCTTCGAGTTGACCCACTCCGCGTGCGTCTTCTGGCCCAGGGCGTAGGGCACCACAAAGTCCACCGACCGTTTGAGCGACCCGCCGCGACTGTTTTCCCACACGTAAAGCTCCCGCCCCGCCTCGCCGGAAACGATCGCCAGCTCGAGCACCGGCTTCAATGCGCTGCAGTGGTAGGTGAGGGTGTCGCGGTGGAGGAAGTCGATGCTGGTGCCGTCCGGGTTGAGGCTCCCTTCGACGAACCGGCGGACGCCCTGGTGCGCCGTATCGACCCACTCAGGTCGGCCCAGGATCATGCCGCAGACCGCCACGAGGCGCACGCGCTTGGTGAACCGGTTGGTGAACCGGCCGCCGCTTTCGACGGCCGCGACGTGAATCGCCCCGAGCCGTTCGACAAACGCGTCGGTGCGTTCGCGGTCGGCCTCGGCGAACGTCGGTCGCAGCCCGTGGTAGGCCACCAGCAGCGGGAAAAACTTGTTCTCGTTGACGTCGTTGCCGGTCAGCTTGTAGGTGTCCGTCCAGGCGAGGATGAGCCGGCGGAGCGTCTCGGCGGCACGCTCGTCGCCGGTGGCCTGCCAGTACCGCATCAGCCGGGCGGCGTCGGCCATCTGGCTCAGGCTCTTGACCGTCTCCACCCGCCGCGGGTCGGTGTTGACCAGCCCTTCGTAATGAATCACGGCCAGCGGCGTCGCCTCGGCGTCGAGCAACGGCTCTGCCTCGGCCCGCACGGCAAGCAGCAGGTCCGACCCGCCCTGCTCCTGCACCACCTCACGCAGCGCCGCAAGCTGCCCTGCGGACAACGGCGAGACCTCGGGGATGGAGAACTCCCCCACCGCGGCCCGTGCCGGCGAGACCGACACCGCCGCCGCCGACAACAACAGGAAGACCATGAAATGTCGTAGCTTCTGCATGCTGCAATCGAACCGCAAAAGACCCCTCGCCGCAAGCGCGAAACGCCGGCCGCCGGCGGGTCAGAGCGTGTGCCCCATCTTCTTCTTCTTGGTTTCCAGGTACTTCCGGTTGAACTCGCCCGGCGGGATGTTGATCGGCACCTGCTCGACGATCTCCAGCCCGAAGCCGTCGATGCCGTAGATCTTCTTCGGGTTGTTCGTCATGATCCGCAGCTTTTTCAGGCCCAGGTCGCGCAGGATCTGGCTGCCGATGCCGTAGTCGCGTTTGTCGGCAGGCAGGCCGAGGCGCTCGTTGGCTTCCACCGTGTCCAGGCCCTGTTCCTGCAGTTTGTAGGCGTGCAGCTTGTTCAGCAGGCCGATGCCACGCCCCTCCTGCCGCAGGTAGACGAGCACGCCGGAGCCGGCCTCGGCGATCTTGCGCATGGCGGTGTCGAGTTGGTCGCCGCAGTCGCACCGGCCGGAACCGAAGATGTCGCCCGTCAGGCACTCGGAGTGGACGCGCACCAGCGTCGGCCCCTCGGTCGGGACGACGTCCCCGGCCGTGTTCCGCCGACCGATGTCCCCCTTGCACAGCGCCAGGTGCGGCTGCAGGTCCACGGTGGAGCCGTAGGCGTACAGCGTGAACTCGCCCCACTTCGTCGGCAGCTTGACGGCCTGCAGCCGCTTGACGATCTGCTCCCGCTTCAACCGGTAGCTGATCAGGTCCGCCACCGAGCACATCTTCAGCCCGTGCTGCTGGCAGAAGGTCTCCAGGTTCGGGCGGCGGGCCATCGTGCCGTCCTCGTTCATGATCTCGCAGATGATGGCCGCCGGCTTGAGCCCGGCCAGCCGGGCCAAATCCACCGCCCCTTCCGTCTGCCCGGCACGCACCAGCACGCCCCCCTCGCGGGCACGCAGCGGGTGCACGTGGCCCGGCCGGAGCAAATCGTGCGGGCGGGTGTCCTCCGCCACGAGCAACTCGATCGTCTTCGCCTGGTCGGCGACACTGATGCCCGTCGTCACGCCGTACTTCGGGTGGCCGTCGACGGTCACCGTGAAGGCGGTGGCCAGCTTCGCGGTGTTCATCGCGGCCTGCTGGGGCAGTTCCAGCGCCTCGCACCGCGCCTCGGTCAGCGGGACGCAAATCAGCCCGCGGGCGAAGCGGCTCATGAAGTTCACGGCCTGCGGCGTGACGAACTGGGCGGCCATCACGAGGTCGCCCTCGTTCTCGCGGTCCTCGTCATCGACCAGCACCACCATCTTCCCGGCACGCAGGTCTTCCAGAACGTCGGCAATCGGGCTCATCGGCATTACGATCAAGTGTAGCAGACGATTCCCTGGCCGGCTGTTCGGGCGGTTCAGCGGTACCAGGCTTGTTTGGGCGTTTCGTTGTAGCACTCGGGGCACTGGGTGGACGGGTCCTCGTAGTTGCAGCGGGGGCATGGGCCGCGCCACGGGTTGACAGGGCCGCCGCAGTTTCGGCAGAGCCACGCGTCGACGTCCAACGGCGGGGTTCGGCAGACGGGGCAGGCGGCATCCGACCGGCGTGGGGCCCGCTGGATCTGCAGGACCTGCCACGCGTTGCGGAGGGAGGTGAAGCTTGTCCAACCGCCGAACGCCGCGAGCACGATGAACCAGATGTCCTGCCGCACCGCCGCCCAGACGCCGATGCCGACGGCCGCCAGCAGCCCGATGCCCGCGGCGATGAGCAGGCTCTTGACCGGCCCGATGGCGAACCAGAGGAGTGAGCGGAGGATCTGCCCGCCGTCGAGCGGGAAGATCGGCAGCATGTTGAACACGAGCAACACGATGTTGATCGCCATGAGCATCCACGCGAACTGGTTGAGGTCCGTCATGAGCGCGGCCGCCTGCGGCCCGGCCTCCGGCAGCAGCATGTACGCGCCGATGAAGACGGGTGCCAGCGCCACGTTCACCAGCGGCCCGGCCGCAATGCTCCAGAGCACCGCCCCGGGCCGGTTCGGCGGCTGTACGTACGCCACGCCGCCCAACGGCCAGAGGAGAATGCGCTCCGCCCGCCCGCCGACGCTCCGGCAGGCCAGCGCATGCCCGAACTCGTGCAGCAGGACGATGCCGAAGAGCGAAAGGTACTCGGCGATGTTCCACGCGAGGCTGCTGTACTGGCTGACGGGGTTGGAAATCTGCCAGTAGGCGACGACGAACCAGAGCCAGTGCAGCCGCACGTCGATGCCGAAGAGCGTGAACAGCGGAATCCCGCCGCCGAGACCCCCCTGCTGCAGGGGAACGCGTCGCTGGCTGGGTGAGACGGGCGGCTGAGTCATGGGCGGATTGTGAGGCTCAATCCGGCGGAAGCCAAATCCCGCGGTGGGGTCTCCCGAAATGTGCCTGCGAAGGCAACGCAGAGACCGCAAAGACGAAGAGATCGCAGAGAAAGCGGCAAACGCAGAGCAGAGACACCTTGACGATGTATCAGCATTTCTACTCTGCGTTCTCCAAATCTCGGCGAACTCTGCGCCTCTGCGGTGCCAACGCCATGGTCGTTGACCCTCTCAAACATGATCTTCGCGTCTTCGCGAGCGCCTCCCTGCGATGGCCCGCCTTCGAAATGCCGATAGACCGGAATATTCCTGCATCCTTGCCGTTTACAGCTAGGATTCAGGGTGACGGAGGAACGCCATGGCCAGATTGCACCCGGCCCTTGAGCCGTACAGCCATACCAGCGAAACGCCCTGGGACCGCACGCGGGCGGCACACCTGCTGAACCGGGCGGGGTTCGGCGGGACGGAGGCCGAGATCGAGGCCGTCTTCGAGGCCGGGCCCGTCGCCAGCGTGGACAGGCTGCTGGACTTCCCCGACGCCCCCGCCGACGAGCAGAGCCGGACGGACGTGCCGGACCTTTCGCACATCGAGGGGTACCCGCGCACGTTTCGCGAACGGCGGGAGAAGCTTCGGACGCTCGGGCGGGAGGAGCGGCAGGCGTTCGACCAGATGCTCCGCCGCGGCAACCGCCAGGCCGTGCTTGCCGCCGGGGAGTGGTGGATCGAGCGGATGGCCCGCGGCCCGTACCCGCTCCAGGAGAAGCTGGCGCTTTTCTGGCACGGCCACTTCACGAGCAGCGCCGAGAACGAGCAGAACGCCTGGCTGCTGTGGCAGCAGAACGAGCTGCACCGCCGCATGGCCGCGGGCAACTTCAAGGCGTACGTGAAGCAGATCAGCCGTGACCCGGCGATGCTCACCTACCTGAACAACCAGCAGAACCGCAAGGACGCCCCGAACGAGAACTACGCCCGCGAGCTGATGGAGCTGTTCACCCTCGGCGTGGGCGAGTACACCGAGAACGACATCAAGCAGGTGGCCCGCTGCTTCACCGGCTGGCAGCACGACGGCGAGCAGTTCGTCTTCAACGCCAACCAGCACGACACCGGCACCAAGCGCGTCTTCGGCTTCAGCGGGCCGTTCGGGGGGGACGAGGTCGTCGAAATCCTCATGCGGCACCCGGCCTGCCCGGGGTACATCTGCGGGCGACTGATCGACTTCTTCATCACCGCGACGCCGGACGAAGCCGTCGCGCGGAGCCTCGGCCAGCAGCTCAAGGAAGCCGACTTCGAGTTCCGCGTCGTCCTCCGCACGCTGCTGACGAGCCGGTACTTTTATGACGAGGCGCACGTCGGCACGAAGATCAAAAGCCCGGTACAACTGGTGGCCGGCACAGCCCACATACTGAGCGTGGACCCGCCCCGCCGCCAGCAACTGCTGCGTTCACTCAACAAGATGGGCCAGGTGCCCTTCTACCCGCCGAACGTGAAAGGCTGGCCCGGCGGCCGGACGTGGATCAATACCGCCACGCTCTTCGAGCGGTACAACCTGGCGGTGGAGATGGCGGCCAACACCCGCGTTGAAACCGAAGGCGACCCGGCCCGCATCGTCGACCGGTGGCTCGGCCGACTCGTGCACCGCCCGGTCCACCCGAGCAAGCGGCAGACGCTCGTGACCTTCCTGGGCCAGCGGCCAAGCGACGGCCGGGTGCGGGAGATGGTGCAGTTGATCGTGACGATGCCGGAGTACCAGCTCTGCTGAGTTTCGTAGCATGGGCTTCCAGCCCATCTTATATGGCAAATAACCTGATGGCCCAGAAGCCCCTGCTACGTGGAGAACCCGAATGAACTACGACGTCACCACCCGCCGTGCCTTCCTCACCAAAGGCCTGACGCTCCTGGCCGCGACACAGACCGTGCCGACGTTCCTGAGCCAGACGGTCATGGCCATGGCCCGCCCGTGGGACCAGAAGCTGGTGCAGGACCCGACGGGCAAGGACGGCAAGATCCTCGTCGTCGTGCAGCTTTCCGGCGGGAACGACGGGCTGAACACCGTCATCCCCTTCGGCGACGACGCCTACTACCGCGCCCGCGGCGGCCTGGCCGTCGCCGCGGACCAGACGCACAAGCTCAACGCCGGCATCGGCCTGCACCCGAGCTTCGAGCCGCTCAAGGCCCTCTACGACGAAGGCCTCATGAGCGTCGTCCAGGGCGTCGGCTACCCGAACCCCAACCGCAGCCACTTCTCGAGCATGGACATCTGGCACACCGCCGACACGACCGAATCCCAACGGCGGACCGGCTGGCTCGGGCGGTACTTCGACAGCGAGTGTGCCGGCATCGACCCCAAGACGAACCAGCCCACCGGAACCGTCGACGGCCTGGCCGGCATCGCCATGGGGGACCAACTGCCCCTCGCGATGCAGGGCGAAGTCGCCCGGCCCATCAGCTTCGACGACCTGTCCCGCTACCAGTACCAGGGCCCGGCCGAGGGGACGCACGAGGCGCTGAACCAGCCCTTCGCCGGCCTGCAGGTGGACGAAAACGAGCACGCCGCCCAACTCGACTTCCTCACCCGCACCGCCATGGACGCACACGTCTCCAGCGACCGCATCCAGGAGGTGCTGGCCCGGCACAACCCGCCGGCAGCCTACCCCAACGGCAGCTTCGGCAACGGCCTGCGGACCGTCGCCGCGATGATCCGCGGCGAGATGCCCACCTGCGTCTACTACGTGACCCTCGGCGGGTTCGACACCCACGCGAACCAGGGCGGCCGGCACGCTTTCCTTCTGCGGCAGCTTGCACAGGGCGTCTCGGCGTTCTGGGCGGACATGAAGGACCAGAAGAACGAACAGCGTGTGCTGATGATGACCTTCAGCGAGTTCGGCCGGCGCGTGGCGGTGAACGCCTCCGGCGGTACGGACCACGGTGCGGCCGCCCCGATGTTCTTCTTCGGCCCGGCGTGCAAACAGGGCCTCGTCGGGCGGTACCCGTCGCTCACCAACCTCGACAACGGCGACTTGCGTCACACCATGGACTTCCGCCAGCCGATGGCCAGCGTGCTTGCCGACTGGCTCGACGCCGACCCGGCCAAGGTCCTGGGCCCGCAGTACCGCCCGATACCGATCTTCAAGAGCTGACGCTGACGGGTCTTCGAGCTGGGCATCGAACTGCGGCCTCGAACTGCGGCCTGGGGCGGGCCGTTTTTCGGCGAGAGGGTGCCTAGGGGCCTGCGCGCTTCCGATGGAAGACGGCGGAATTTCGTCAGACGACGGTCGAGCTGGACCGCGTTAGGGTGTCATGTGCATACAACGATCTGAATCCCGGGGGCGGCCTTGGCCGGCCGGCTTCCGCTGAACCCTTGTCGCTTCGCCTGAAGGAAGGCACGCGCTACCCGCCAGGAACAATCAAGCCCGTGCTGCCGACGTGCGGCGCGGGTCTCCGCTTCCGGGTTGCGTCTCGGGTACAAGGCGCGTGCCGGGGTTTGGGGCGTTCGGCAACCCCGACGGTGCTCCGAGTTGGCCAACCACCTGCAGGCCGAAGCCCGCCGACGGGCCAGAGCCGCCAGGTGACCCGAAGCCACCCTGGCCGCTTGGGGAGATCACCTCGGTCCCGTCACGAGAGTCGGTCGGATCAATATCTACCCTTGACGCACCGGCATTTAGCGGCAATGCTGGTAATTAACCGTTTAATTCTTTTTCGAGGAGATGCATATGAAGCATTATCACATTGTTTTGGCTGCGGCAGGTTTCGCCGCGGCAGTCGCCGGCCCGGTCGGGTCGGTCAGTGCGGCCATTTTCACCGAAACGTTCCCCGGAGACCCGGACACCTTCCAGCCGTTGAGCATCAACGACTGGCAGGTACACACCACGGTCGACGCTCAGGACCAATCGGCCGCCACGAATGTTAGTCTGGGTGCGGTCAATCGGTTCGAAGGCCCGGTTGTTGACGGCACCAGCCGTATCCACAGCACCTTCCGCGGCGATGACAGTCTCGGCGACAACCCCAATCCCAGTCCGATCATCATCTGGACGGAGAAGCAGTCGTTGGGCGACTTCGACCAGCTCGATTCGTTCACCTTTTTCAGCAACAACTCCGACACGCTCCTGAACAAGCCGCAGACGTTCCTTCGCGTTGCCATCCGGGCCGGCGGCGAGTGGTACGCCTCCGAAGGCTTCGAAACCGTCAACGCGCAGCTCTGGCCGCAGCTCGGCCTGGACTTTCAGACCGAAGACTGGCTCGAGTTGAGCTTCACGCCCGGCGTCAGCCTTCAGAACACGGTGCCCACCACCCTGGGGACCCCCACCGGCGAGGTGGACGCGATCGGGTTCTACGTGCCCAACAACCAGTCGACGTTGCGTCTGGACGACCTTGCGGTCACCGCCATTCCCGAGCCGACGTCGCTTGCCGCACTCGGCCTCGGCGGCCTGCTGCTGAACCGGCGCCGCTCTGCCTGAGCAGACTCGTACCCCATCTCCGGCCGGGATCATACCCGGCCGAAACAACAGGCCCGCGCTGCCGCATGCAGCGCGGGCCTGTTCGTGCAGTAAGCCGGCGGCCGGGGCGTGCTGTGTCTGCAATGCAGGCAGCAGCCGAACGTGCCCAATGCGCCCTCCTCACCAGAAGACGACGACGATCATCAGCGTCAGCACGACGAGCAGCGCCGCCTGCCAACGCGGGTTGGCGTACCAGCGGAGGTGGGATCGGTCGATCTTCGTGCGGGTGTACCACGTCACGCCGCGAAGCTTCTCGTCGCCGGGTGCCCGCTCGATTGCGGCACTGATGAAGAAGACGACCAGCGCCACCGCACACAGGATCGGCGAGATGTATAGGTACTGAATCCGGACGGCCTCGAAGACGACGACCGCGAAGAAGAGCCCCAGCGCGAAGAGCTGGGTCACGGCGACGGTGATGACGGCCGTCTTCGGCCCGCCGCGGTGGCTGAAGATGCCCATCATGAACAGCACGATGAACGGCGGGACGATGTAGGAAAAGACCTGCTGCAGGTACTGAAAGAAGCTGCCGAAGTTGGCGATCATCGGTGCCCAGGCGGCCGCCAGGACCATGAACAGCAGCGTCGTCCACCGGCCGACCTTCGCCTGCTGGCGGTCGGTGAGCCCGCCGCGTTTCAGCGGCTCGACGAAGTCGACGACCACGAGCGTGCTGGCGCTGTTGAGCGTGCTGTCGATGCTCGACATGATCGCCGCGATGAACCCGGCCAGCACCAGCCCGAGCAGCCCGACGGGCAGGTAGGTCTGCATCAGCGTCGGGAAGACGGCCTCGGCGTTCTCCTTGCCAAGCTCCGGGAAGAGCACCAGCGCGAAGACCCCCGGCAGCGCCATGAAGAAGATCGGCGTGAGCTTCAGGAACCCCGCCAGCAGGCCGCCCCACTGTGCGTCCTGAATCGACCGCGCGCCAAGCACCCGCTGCACGATGTATTGGTTCATGCTCCAGTAGTAGAGCCCCAGCAGCATGACGCCGGTCAGCAGGCCGGGCCAGGGCAGGTTTTCGTCGTCGGCCGGCCGGATGACCGACAGGTGGTCGTCAAACCCGGGGCTCGCTTCGAGCTGCGCGACGGCGTTGGACCACGAAAAGTCGAACTCCGAGAAGACGTACAACGCCATGATGAGCGTGCCGACGAAGATGATGACCGTCTGCACGGCATCGGTATAGACCACCGCCGCCAGCCCCCCTGCCATCGTGTACAGGCCCGCCACCACCGCCAAAATGACGCACATCACCCAGAGCGGCACGTCAGGGAAGAACAGTTGCAGCACCAGCGCTCCGGCGAACAGCGGCCCGGCCGTGTCGACCACGAGTGTCGCCACGATGCTCATCGCGCTCTGGTATCGCCGGGCACCCGGGCCGTAACGCAGCTCCAGGTACTGCGGCACCGTCCGCAGCTTGCTTCCGAGGTAGAATGGCACCAGCACGAAGATGAGGACCACCAGCACGAGGCTGGTGCCCCAGTCGAAGGCGGAAACCGCCAATCCGTAGCGGTAGCTGTCGGCCGTAACGCCAACGAGGGTGTTGCTGGAGATGTTGCTGGCGAACAGCGAGAGCCCCACGACAGGCCATGCCAGCCGCCGCCCGGCCAGGAAGAGGTCGTCGCCGCTGGTAATCCGCCGTGCCGCCCACACGCCGACGCCGAAAACGAAGGCGAAATACGCGGCGATGATGACGTAATCGATGACTGAAAGCGTACCTGTCGGCAAGACATCCTCCCGTGCGGCAGCGCCTGCAAGCTGCCGTCGGGAGTTTCGTTAGCTAATTGCGGGCCGCGCCGCCGATCGGTTCAAAAACGGCCGTGGCCGACGGTCGCATCGCGTCGCCCGCGTCGCAGGTCTACCGCGTGTTGCTGCCCATCGGCGTCGTCACGTTGTGCACGCCCCGGCTGATGGTGATCGGCGTGAGCCGCTTGGGCTCCTCCGGGCAGGCGGCGGCGAACTCGTCATAGTACTTGTTGATGAACGTCCGCGTCGCCCACGCCGTGCCGTCGGCCAGGCCGCAGATCGTCGTGCCGGGCATGCTGCCCATGGTCTTTTCCAGCTCCAGCAGCATCTCCAGGTCCCGCGCGCGCCCCTGCCCGTCGCAGATGCGGTCCATGATCTTCTTCATCCAGCCCGAGCCCTCGCGGCAGGGGGTGCACTGGCCGCAGGACTCATGGCTGTAGAACCGCACGCAGTTGCGCAAGGCCTTGACCATGTCCGTGTGCTCGTTCATGACGATCATGCCGGCCGTGCCCAGGCCCAGGCAGCCTCCGCGGAACCGGACGTCGTCGAAGTCGAGCTTGATGTCCAGCTGGTCCGGCCCGAGGACGCCCATGCTGATGCCGCCGCAGATCGAGCCCTTGAACGCCCCGCCCTTCATTCCGCCGGCCAGCGTGTTGATCGCGTAGTCGAGCGTGATGCCCAGCTCGTCCTCGTACACGCCGGGCTTGTTCACGTGGCCGGACATGCCGTACAGCTTCGGCCCGGGTGAGCTCTTGGTGCCCATGCCGCGGAACCACTCCGGCCCCTTCTCGATGATGTGCGGCACGCAGCAGAGCGTCTCGACGTTGTTGATGACCGTCGGCTTGCCGAACGCCCCGGCGATGGCCGGGAACGGCGGCTTGAGCCTCGGCCAGCCGCGCTTGCCTTCCAGCGCCTCAAGCAGCCCGGTCTCCTCACCACAGATGTACGCCCCGGCCCCGGCGTGTACGTAGCACTCCACCTTGTGGCCGGTGCCGAGCATCCCCTGTTGCCCGAAGATGCCCTTCTCGTACGCCTCGGCGACGGCCCGCTCCACCACCTTGATCTGCCGGTGGTACTCCCCCCGGATGAAGATATACGCCACATCACACCGCGTGGCGATGCAACTGATGGCGATGCCTTCGAGCATCTGATGGGGGTCGTAATCCATCAGGTAGCGGTCTTTGAAGGTGCCCGGCTCGGACTCGTCGGCGTTCACGGCCAGGTAGTGGGTCGTCTTCTTCTCCTTGGGGATGAAGGACCACTTCTGCCCGGTGGAGAAGCCCGCCCCGCCCCGGCCGCGAAGTCCCGAGTCGGTCACGGTCTTGATGATGTCGTCCGGCGACATGTCAAGGCACTTCTTGAGTGCCTCATACCCGCCGGTGCCGACGTAGTCGTCATACCAGTGGAGCTTGCGCTTGGCGGGGTCCAGGTCGATACGCTTGGTGAGGACGGGTTCGGTAAAGGCCATAATCCTGTTGCCTGCTGGGACTGCATGAAACGGGCCGACGTGCCGGCCACCGCACATGGTACGAGATGCCGTCCCCAATTTGGAGCGGCAAGCGGTTTCAGCGGAATCGAAACCTCGTTCGAGGCGAACCGTCACGGTCCAAGGCGAGCTTGGCTGCAGCTTTGAACCGCGGCGGCTCCAGGAGCCGGCGGCGGGGTGGGCCTCAGTCCTGGCGGCTCTTGTTGTGCAGTTTGCGGACGTGGTTCTTCAGCTCTACGAGCGCCACTTTCGGGCCGACGTACCGGTCTCGCTCGCTGTAGTTCACCCTCGGGAAGGCCATGTTGTAGTCCTTCAGGAGGCATTCAGCTGATCACGTTGGGCCGCGACCTTCGACCTCGGTTGGGGTCGGCGGGTGCTCGACGGCCTCGTCGATCGTCGTTCGGCGGAGCGTGACCGTCGGCCGGCCGGGCATCGGCCGCTCGTGGACCTCCTGCCGGCGGTAGAGCGTGCGCACCGCGACGTTCGTCTTCACGGCCCGTCGGACGTACCCCACTTGCCGGCCTAGCCACCCGCCCAGACCGCCGCCTGCATTGCCGCCGCCTGTTTGTCGATGCGTGCCGCCCATACGCGGGGCATCTTACCATCCGCCTGATTCCCGGCAGTGGCAGGCACGCACAAAGGTGCTTGCCGTCGATGGCAAAACAAGCGGCCCGAAGCCCCGCCGGTTTACTTCGGGCGGTTGCTTCAGGCCGGTTGATTCGGGCCGGTTGATTCGGGCCGGTGGATTCGACGCTATGAGGCGGCGTTACCTGCTGCCGGCGTCCTCGCCAGGCCGCTGCTGGTTGGTGCGTCGCTTTTCCTGAACGCGGTCGTATGCGTCGCGGATGGCGGGGCGTGCTTTGTCGTAGTCCATGTGATTTTCGTGTCGGTGTTCGTCGTAGGCGGAGCGTACGTGAGGTTCGGCGTGGTCGTAGTCGGTGTCGGGCGGCACGCTGCCGCCGGCCGCAACGCCGGTGCGGTAGGCCGGGCCGTAGTCTTCGTATTCCCGGCCTTTCTCGACGTAGGGTCGGCTGTGGTAGTTGTCGCGCCAGTAGGACTCTTCTTCGGTGGGATCGACGGCCTCGCCGATGCCATGGCCGATGCCGCCGCCGACGATTGCGCCGGAGATCCCGCCGATCAGTGCCCCGATCGGGCCGCCGAGGGCACCCAGAGCCGCACCGGTGGCGGCACCGCTGATGGACCCGATGCCGGTGCCCGCCGGGTGGCTGCCGTGGCTGCCGGTGATAGGGTCCGGGTTGGTGTCCGGCTCGTGGTCGTGGCGACCGGCGTCAGCGGGGTCGGTGCGGGCCGGCTCATTACGATAGTTGTCATTTCGTGTTGTCATAAACGCTCCTTTCAAGCGAAGGGAGCATCTGGCAAACGCCATGCCGAGTATGAGACGCCTAGCCGGGTTTACGCCGGATTACTTCGTGGCCGGCTGGTGCACGGGCCGCTGGTGCACAGGCCGCTGGTGCGCAGGCCGCTGGTGCGCAGGCCGCTCGGGCACGGGAGGTGCCTGGCCGGTTTTGAGAAGTGGTGCGATGAACTGACGGGTGAAGTCAAAGCTCATGCAGCCGATGTGGTCGCCCAGGTTGTTCAGCCGGAGGTACGCCGCGACGTAAGGCACCTGCACGAGACGCTTGTACGCTTGTGCGCGTTCCGGCGGGACGTCGAAGCCGACCAGCCCGGCGGCGTCCGTGTTCACGCGGTCGACAGTGCCGAAGAGCCGTGTGCCGGCACCCAGCACGACCTTGTCGTATTCACTCAAAAAGACATACGCGTTGCCTTCCACGCGCGCCAGTGCGTCGGACAGGTCGTACCCCGGCGAGAGCGCGGGCGCAAGGAGCACGAGCTGGTCGATGCGCACGTCGGCCGGTAGAGACTCGAGGGCGAAGACGGCGATGCCCGAGCCTGCGCTGTGGCCGGTGAGGACCAGTCGCGCCTCCGGGTGCAGTCGACGTAGTTCGAGGATCTTCTCCACGGCCTGTTTCGTGGCGGCCTGGTGGACCTGCACGTTGCCCAGCGCGGGCAGCCCGCGGTTCGGGCCGGTCCAGTCGAGCAGGTAGAGGGCATTGGCGTACCCGCCGGCCAGCAGGCCCGTCAGGAAGGTCTGGTCGACCGGCATCCGTCCGGCGATGCCCGGCAGATGGAGCACCACCACCGACGGTTCGGCGTCGGCGGCGTCAGGAACCTCCTGCGGTGCCGCCGCCGGTGGCGCGGGCATGGTCGCCGGTGGCGGGGGCAACAGGGTTGCCAGGCAGAAGCCCACGGCCAGAAGGTAGCCAGTCATACGAGGAGTTTAGCAGCCCGGTTACCCGACTTGGCAATCAGAAACGGTCGAGACCGGCTCGCTGGCCGGGACGCAGTGGCCGGCGTCGATCGAGCGGGCGGCCATTTCGGCCAGGAGCGGCGCGACGTAACCCGTGGCGAACCGACGCCCCATGCCGCCGGCGTGCCCGCCGGCGTGCCCGAACCGTCGAAGCCACGCCGCCGTGTAAGGCACCTCGACGAGCTTGGCGTAGGCAAGGCTGCAGGCACCCGCCGGCCGCTGAAAGCCGACGCGGCCGGCGGCGTGAACGTGTCGACGGTCGATGGTGCCAAAGAGCGACGTGCCGGGCCCAAGCGCCAGGCCGTCGTGCCGGCTGAAGAGGGTCAGGCAGGTGCCGCCGACGCGGGCCAGTGCCCGGCTCAGGTCGTACTGGGGCGAAAGGGCCGGGGCGATCATCACCACGCCGTCCAACACCGGCCTTGGCGGCGCGCCGTCTGTTGCATTTCCAGCAGATGACACCATAACCTCCAGGGCGAAGGCGAGCATGCCCGCCCCGCCGCTGTGACAGGTCACCAGCAGCGGCCGCGACGGGTCGGCGGCCTTGATGGCTACCAGCTTCGCGGCGACCTGGTGGGATATAAGACGATTGTCATGAATATGGGTCAACGCCTCATGCCAGCCGCGCTGCCCGACCCAGTCCAGGTGGGTGTAGTCGGCCTCGAGGCGGCGGGCAAGTGCGGCAACGAAGCGCCGCTCCGACCAGCGGATACCAAAGATCCCCGACATGTGCACCACGTTGGGCCGAAGGCTCAGCCGCTGCTTCTGGATCGCCGCGTGCCTGCGGCGTACGGCCAGTCGGTGCCGCAAGCCTCGCTGCTGCAGACGCGCAGGCCTGCCGTCCGCGGCGGCAATGATCCCGCCCGGTGCGGACACGCCCGGTGCGGTCGCCGAAGGCGGTATGAGGGCGTCGGCGGTCAGTTCCATGTTGGTGCCCGAATTCTGCTTGCGCCGGCGCGGGTTGGAACGGCTCAGCCGGCCAGTTGTTTCATCACGGCAACGCCGGCGGACATGCCCAGCCGGTCGGCCCCGGCGGCGAGCATCTGTTCTGCCGTCGCCAGATCACGAATGCCGCCCGAGGCTTTTACGCGTAGCCCGCCGGCATGTTCTTTCATAAGTCGGACGGCTTCAACCGTGGCCCCCCCCGCCGGGTGGAAACCGGTGCTGGTCTTGATGAAGTCGCAACCGCTTTCACGGACGGCCCGGCAGGCGGCTTCGATGACCCGCTCCTGACCCAATTGCGAAAGCTGCACCAACGCCGCCGATTCGACGATTACCTTGATCACCACGTCGGACCGGACCGCCCGTGCGCCACGGACGACCTCCATCAGCTCGAGCTTGGCGGCGTCGACGTCGCCGGCGATCAGGTAGGGCAGGTGGGCGACGACGTCGATTTCGGTCGCGCCGTCCTTGACCGCGGCGGTGGCCTCGATGGCCTTGAGCGTCGGCTTGTTCGCGCCGTGGGGGAACCCGACGACGGTGCAGACGACGCCCCGCCCGGCGAGCCGCCCGGCGGCGGCCTTGACGAAACGGGGTTGAAGGCAGACGGAGGCGAACTTGTACGCGACGGCCTCGTCGCAGACCTGCTCGACGGCGGGCAGGTCGGCCTCGGGCTTGAGGATGGTGTGGTCAATGACGGCGGCGAGGTCGGCGGCGTTCATGGGACGCCAGCATGGCCGAGGTTGCGCGGGATGCAAGACGTCGCCAAACAAGTTTCGCCGAGGGTTAGAACGTGGGGCGGCCCGGGCCGAGACTCGCTTGCTATTGCGGACGGTTTTTGTTAGGTGTGCCTGAAACGACAAAACCCCCTGAAAGCACCGTTGCGCCCCGGGTAGGCGTCCGGCGAGTGTGCCAGCATGAGCGGGCCAACACATCGACCAAGATGAATTTGTATGTTAACCGATCCTGTAGCGCCACGGGAGGGCGAGGCTCCAGCCGAGCCGATGGCCGAAGGCCATGCCTCCGGACAAGTATCGGCCGTTCGCTCGGAACTGCTCCGCGACGGCAGCTCGGCCCCGCCGACCGGCTCGGCTGGAGCCTCACCCTCCCGAACGCCGGCTCGAAGGGTGTCGCGCGCTGGCGGAGTCAATTGGTTCATGCCGCTTTACGGTTCCGGGCTCTCTCCGGAACCCGACGGGCGGGGAACGTCCCGACATGTGGACAAACGACAGTCTCGGCCGCACCTTCGCGGGACTTTGGATGGACCAAGCCTGCCCGGCCGATGGACTTGACGCCGATGCCTCTGGACAAAATTAGACCGCTCTGGACTAAGCTGGATTGCCCGGGCCCAGGCATGTCCGTCCCGAGGCGGTTGCCCAAGGGCGAACGCGCAGGCGGGGGGGCATTGGACGCTGCGCTCCACGTGGAACACCGGCCCGGTCCCTATTCCGGCAGGACGCCGAGCCGTTCGCAGAGGGCGTCGAACTGGTCGAGGTTGGCGTAGGCGATGGTGAGCCGCCCCCGGCCGCCCTTGCCGCCGGCGAGTTTGACCTTCATCCCCAGTTGCCGCGTGAGTCGGCCTTCCAGGTCACGCAGGTGGTTCTCGGGCGACGGCTCTCGCCGGGCGAAGGCCGGGGTCCCCTCGGCCAGCTTCCGCTCCAGGTTCCGCACCGACAGGCTCTGGCCGATCACCAACTGCGCGAGCCTGACCTGGTCCTCCGGCTGCTCGACGCCGGCGATGACCTTGGCATGCCCGAGGGAAAGCTTGCCGTCGCGGATCAACTGTCGCACCGGCTCGGCCAGCTTCAGCAGACGCAAGTGGTTGGCGATCGTCCCCCGGTCCTCGCCCAGTCGCCCGGCCAGCTCGGCCTGGGTCAGGCCCAGCTGCTCGATCAACGCCTGGTACCCCTCGGCCCGGTCAAGCGGATTCAGATCCTCCCGCTGAATGTTCTCGACCAGCGCCAGTTGAGCCTGCGTCAGGCTGTCGACGTCGCGGACCACGGCCGGGATCGTCTTCAACCCCGCCAGTTTCGCAGCACGCAGCCGTCGCTCTCCGGCGATCAACTGATAACCCACCCCGCCCGGCGCTCCACGTAGAACAATGGGCTGAATCAGGCCGTTGGCTTTCAAGCTCTCCGCAAGCTCGGCCAGTCGCCCGGCATCGAACGACCGGCGCGGCTGATGCGGGTTAGGCCGCACGGAATCGACCGCCACCTCCCGAATGCCCGCCGAAACCTCACTCAAACCCCCGACCCCCGACCCAACCCCCGACCCGGAAGCCCCGTCAGACGCCTGTCCCGCTCGCTCGCCGAACGCCTCTTCCGAACGCCCCTCGGCCGGCACTGCCGGCTCCGCCGATCGAGCCGGCTCATCCGTACTGGCGGGGGTCGGCCTGGCGGGGGTCGGTTTTGCGGGGCTCTCAGGCCGCTCGGAACGCTCAGGGCGCTCGGGGGTATCGGGCGCCTCGGGGCGTTGCGGCGTCTCGGCTTTCGCCTGCTGGCCTGCGGACGCCTCCCGGCCCGTGCCTTCGTCCGCCGGCCTGCCCGTGCCCGACCTCCCAGCCCGGCTGCCGCCTTCCATCAGGCTCGCCAGACCCCGCCCCAGTCGCCGCTTCCCAGTCGGATTCGTCTTCGCCACCAGAACCTCCGTGTTCAACAACACCCACCCGCCCGACCTGGCCGCCAGTCGGCCACATCCACAGGTTCATGAAGTATGCGGCCAACCACCGAGGTTGCAACTGCCCAGCCGACAACCGCCAACCCCGCCGCCACGAACCTACCCAAAAAACCAGCGTGCCAAACCCAATACAGCTACCTGCCAAGGTGCCATCCAATCCCACCCCGAACCGACGACAGACGGATTGAAATGTTTTCCACTTAGTAGACGACTCGCCGTGGTGTCGCGTACCCGTTGCAACCTTCGCCCGGTCGGCGGGTCGGTTGATGCACCCCAGGTTCATCGCGGTGCCTGGCTTGCCCCGTGCGGCACCTAAGTCGGCAGCAAAGTGATGCGCGGAACCGCATAACCTTGCTCCACGGCTATCAGCGACACCACAAGCCAGAAGGCCACCGCAAGTGCCTCGCCGAACAGCAGCCCAACGAAGAACGGCTTGGCCTGCATAAAAAGTCCAGATCCGCCCAGTTTCAACACGATGAGTTTCGCGCCCCAACCCAGGAGCAGGCTGAACCACGTCATGTGGGCGTACCACGTGTGGCTGACGAGGTAGCCGACCGGGCTCAGCGGCCAGGCACCAAACCGCAGGCTGCCCAGCGTTAGCACGCCGGTCACCAGTCCGCCGAGGCCGACCCACGCAAAGGGGTGGTGGCGTTGCTGTCCGAAATTGCCGTCGGCGTCGCGGGCCAGGGGGCGGACGTGGTCGTTGCCGGGTTTTTCGAGCAGGCCCACGGGGTTGAGCACCTGCTGGTCGCTGGTGGCCATGGGCACGTCGTGGTGGTAGTAGCTCCAGAGGCTCGAGGCGGTTCCGGCGACGCTGCCGATCACCAGCATGCCCAGCAGCAGGCCGACCAGTGCGGTACCCTGTCGGCGGGCAACGCCGGTGAGTACCGCCGTCTGCAGGCCGTGCAGGGCGAAGGTCATCAGGCTCTCGCGTGTCTGCAGCGTGCCGCTGCCGGTCGCCGAGCCGATGAAGAAGACGTCGCGTCCGCTGAGTGCCTCGGCCCCGGCCTTGGCGTATAGCAGCGTCGTGTCCGTCTGCGTACGGAAGAACAAAAAGCCCGTCTCGGCCACGACGCGCGTGGTGACCAGGTGCGTCAGCAGGTTCAGCCCGACGATCAGCCCCGCGACCCACCAGCTGACCTGAAACACCAGCAAAAACGCCAGCATCAGCCCGAGCCCCGCCAGCAGCATCACCGAGGCCAGCCGGTAGCTGATGAACGGGTTCTCCGGCTCCGGGTGGTGCCCGGGCCGGAGGGCCGAAAGCAGCACGTGCTTCCAGTGCGCCCGCCCGAGCCACAGGATCGTGCCCCCGAAGAACACGACTGCGCCCAGGTGCTGGTCGCTCCACGCTCCGCCGGGCAGGTCCATTCCGTAGCTGGCGGTGTTGACGATCACCAGTTCCCGCAGCACGACGAAAAACCACATGCTGAACGCCACACGCGACGGTATGAAGTACGTCACGGCGATCACAGAGAAGTAGATGCTCGCCTGCTTCATGTACCCGCTGGTGAGCGACCACGGCCGTTCGACGAACACCTGCCGAAGGTCAAAACCCAACACAACCCGCGGAAACGTCGCCCCGTCGAGCAGGTGAAGCACGGCCAACGCGTGAAGCACAAACACCGCGGCCGCGGCCACCCAGAAGCCACGCGCCGCCACCAGCTTGTTGAGCGATCGGCCCGCCTCGGGCGGACGAATCAGGTCCGCCTCGAGCCGCGCCAGTGGGAACGCCAGCCGTTCGTTCACGGCCCACTGGTGCCGCACGATCACCGCCAGCGAGAGCAGCACCAGCATCTGCCCGCCGAAGAACACCCCCCACACGAGCACCGGCCCGACCCACGCCGACCATGGCACTGACTGGCCCGCCGGCAGCCGGGCATAAAAGAAATCCACCACCCCGCTCGTCCGCGCCCACTCATAGTCCTGCACGGGGAACAGCCACGTCGGAAGCTCCAATGCGAGGAATGCACGCCAGTAGTCAGGCTGTATCTCGCCGAAGTGGAACGGCACCACCAGGTAAG
The DNA here is from genome assembly GCA_050329715.1 of Phycisphaerae bacterium. GTDB lineage: Bacteria > Planctomycetota > Phycisphaerae > Tepidisphaerales > Tepidisphaeraceae > DAIOTR01. The sequence continues at coordinate 5,587 of JBHJOM010000080.1, read as the reverse complement.
GCAGCGTGAAACGCAAGAACCCCTGGCTCGGAATACTGCAGGCCACCAGCGTTACGGCCAGAACCACCGCCAACTCGCCCGGGCGATACGCCCACCGCGGGCCAAACCGCAGCAGCGGGGCGTTCACCAGCACCACGGTCGCCAACAGCCCCACGGCCACCACGGGCGGGAAGTAATTGCCCACGAGGAACGTGTTGCCCACGGCGTAGTCGTTGTACGGCGTCAGCAGACAGATGCCGGTGCCCAGCAGCAGCCCCAACACTGCAGAGCGGAACGTGACAAACCGGCCCGACGCCGCCGAGACTGAGTCGGCCGACCCGCTCGGGAGCATGGGATCGCGGTCCTTCAGCAGCCATCACCTCCGAAGGCGGACAATCTAACCGTCCGAGGCACCCCTGACGAGAAACCCCGCGTCTATTGCGATTGACGATGTCGCATGCAGCTCCGTCAGGCCGGCTTCTGTCGAAGGGTTTTCACCTCGCCCCGCACCTTCTTGGCTTTGAGCCGACGCTCCTTTGAAGCCCGGCTGGGTCGGGTCTTCTTCCGCGGCTTTGGCCGACGCAGGCACTGCACCAGCATCTGACGCAGCCGTGCCATCACCTCCCGGCGGTTGCCTTCCTGGCTTCGCTCCGACTCGTTTACGAGGATCAGCTCGTCGTCGTTCGTCAGGCGGCTGCCGGCCAGGGTACGGAGGCGGTCGCGGGCGTCCGGCGGCAGTTCGGTGAGGTCCTCAACCGTCAGCCGCAGTTCCGCGGCCGTGGAGAGCTTGTTGACGTTCTGCCCGCCCGGGCCGCTGGAACGAACGAACTTGATGCGCAGCTTGCTCGTCGGCACGGCCCGGCCGCCGGGGAGGAGAATGTCGTCGTTGGGGTCGGGCATAACGGGCCGGTTCAGCCGGCCATCTTAAGCATCCGCCGCGACATGTCGCCGCGCCGGCCGACGGCGGGGGGGCTAAAGTTCGGGCGATGCAAGAGAACCTCGACGACCCGACGCGCAACGCCGGCCTGAGCGACCGCCAGATGGGGCAGCGCCTCACGCGGCTGGCGACCGTCGTCCCGGCGGTCGAGGCGGCCGTCTTCGGCGTCGACGCCGCGGGCCAGCCCCGGCCCATCGGCCACATCCGCCCCGGCTATGCCGACGAGGAGGAAAAGGCCCAGGCCGTCATGACGCTCGGCGTGCTGGCCGAGCCGTGCATCGAGAACGAAAAGGACGGCGTCATGGCCGTGGATGCCCGTGAGGCCGACGACCGCGAGGGCGGCACACGCTTCTGCCTGATCCGCCTGATATACCACCGCGACCGGCTCGTCGGTGCCGCGACCGTGGTGAGCTTGTGCCACAACGAACACCACGCTCGCGAACGCTTGGACGTGCTGCGGGCGGTCGTATGATGTCGGTGAACGGGCTTGCTATAGACAAAGAAGCCTGCCGTGTCACGATCAGCGACACGGCAGGCGGTTACTCGATGCGACTCCCCGCCAGCGGATCAGCGGATCAGCGGGTCAGGATAATGTAGAGGGCGTGAATGATCCCAGGAATATAGCCAAGGATCGTCAGAACCACATTAACCCAGAACTGGAACCCTAAACCGACTTCCATAAACACGCCGACGGGCGGCAGGAAGATCGCGATGAGGATCTTCAGCGGGTCGGACCCCTCCAGGCCGCCGGTGCGGGCGGGGGCTTGATGCGTCGTCTCGGAGTATGCCATGTTGCTATCCTTTCGTAAGAGCGGACGAGTGAATCAAGGGCAACCGTGGTGCCAAACCACGTAGTCGGCCTGCAAACAGGGAATGCAGCCCTTCGGCACGACAAAATGCCGGGCTCGGTTTCCTCCCTCGCGGCTTGGCAGGCTGGCCTTTAAGCTCTTCGCCCCGGTTGGTTTCCGTACTGCTGCTATGGCATGTATCGCACACATTTCCGACGTGCACTTCGGCGCCCATGAGGACGCGCGCGTTGACGCAGTGGTCGAAGCCGTCAACGCGGCCCGGCCGACGCTCACGGTCCTTTCCGGCGACCTGACGCAGCGTGCCCGTTCCGACCAGTACCGCCAGGCGGTGGCGTTCATCGACAGGCTGCCGGCCCCCCGTATTGTCGTTCCGGGCAACCATGACATCCCGCTGTGGAATGTATGGGATCGTTTTATGCACCCGCTGCGAAACTATAAAACGCTCGTCACCGCCGAGATGTGGCCGGAGTATGAAGACGACGAACTGTACGTACTCGGTGTGAATTCGGCGCGAAGCCTGACGGGCCGGTACGACGGCTTCTGGAAGGACGGCCGGGTAAGCCGCGAGCAGATCGCCGAGATCCGAAGGCGTTTCACGGAGCGGTCGGGAAAGAAGTTCAAGGTGGTGGTAACGCACCACCCGTTCGTGCCGCCGCCGGGCGAGAGCAAGCACAAAACCGTGCACAACGCCGCGGCCGCCCTGGAAGCACTCGCCCAGCTGGACGTGGACGTGGTGCTGGCCGGGCACCTGCACGAGAGCTACTCCGGCGACGTGCGGACGCACCACGAGACGCTGAAGCGTGGCATCCTGAGCATTCAGGCGGGCACCGCCTGCAGCACACGGACCCGCGGCGAGCGGAACGCCTTCAACCTGCTGGACCTGGCCGGCGACACGGCGACGCTCCGCGTCCTGAGCCTCGAGGAGGGGCGGTTCGTCGAGGAGTCGCCTCAACACTTCGAGCGGAGCGAGGCAGGCTGGCAGCCGCGTTCACCTGCCCGGGCGACTTGAGCCGGTTGGCGAATGCCCCGGGTGCGGTATAGTCGGCGGCCGACACCATGTCGGACACCAACCGCCGCTCAGACCTTCGTCGCTTTCTCAGTTACGGCTTCGACTACAAGCTGCTGCTCTTGGGGGCCATCCTCGCCGGGTTCGGCAAGTTCGGGCTCAACTACAGCTTCCCCTGGCTGATCGGCACGGCGATCGACACGGTCATCGAGCCGAAAGTGCCCACCACCGGTGAAGACCGCATCGACCAGCTATGGATGCTCGTCGGCATCGGGCTCGGGCTCTCCGTGCTCCAGATGTTCTTCACGTACTTCCGAAGCCACTGGGCCAGCCTGCTGGGAAACCGCATCATCCGCGACCTGAGGCAGGACATCTTCGACCACCTGCACCGGCTTTCATTGCATTTCTACAGCAGGGAACGAACTGGCAGCATCATCAGCCGGATCATCACGGACATTTCCGAGGCCAGCCAGATCGTCAACGGCGGCATGATCGCACTGGCCATGGACCTGTTCTCCATGTTCCTGGGCCTCTATCTGCTGCTTTCCATCGACTGGCGGATGACCCTCGCGGCGATCGTCGTGCTGCCGTTGTACGCCGTCACGTTCAAGCTGCTGAACCCGAAGGTGAAGCGCGCCAGCAGTCGTGTGCAGCAGCAGATCTCCAAGATTTCAGGCAATGTGCAGGAGCAATTGGCCGGCATCGCGCTCGTCAAGAGCTACGCCGCCGAGCCGCGCGAGCGTGCCCGCTTCCGTGAGGACACGGAGGAGCATTACGAGCGCGCCACCACCCAGCGGTCCCTGGCGGCCGGGGTCACGAGTGTGTCGGAGTGCCTGGTACACCTGGGGCAGGTGCTGGTCATCGGCGTGGCAGGTTACCTGGCCGTGAGTGGCGACGTTACACCCGGCGAGGTCGTGAAGTTCCTGGGCTGGCTGGCGGTCATGTACTTCCCGATACGCCGCTTCGCCGAGATCAATGTGATCTACCAGCAGTCGTCCGCGGCCATCGAGCGGGTGTTCCGCGTTTTTGACATCACCCCCCGCGTTGCCAACAAGGACGGTGCACTCGACAAGGTTCCCGACCGCGGCGAAGTGATCTTCGACGACGTGGTTTTCGACTACCACACCAACGCCACCGAACGCCTCCCGGAGCCCGAGCTGCTGCCGGCCGGACGCGGCGAGCGTGTGCCGACAGCGAATCCCACGGAGCCCCCGCCCGCAGGCAACGGCCGCCCGCCCGCCACCGCCACCGCCACCACCACCACCGCCGACGCCCCGCAGCCGCGCAACGTGCTGGACCACCTCAGCTTCCACGTAAAGCCGGGCGAACGCGTCGCGTTCGTCGGGCCCAGCGGGGCCGGCAAGACCACGCTCGTCACGCTGCTGCCACGCCTCTACGACGTCACCGGCGGGCGAATCCTCGTCGACGGCGTCGACCTCCGCGACTACAAGCAGCGCAAGCTCAGAAAGGCCATCGGCATCGTCCAGCAGGACAGCTTCCTGTTCAGCGGCACGATACGAGACAACATCACCTACGGCCGGCCGAACGCTTCCGAGACAGAGCTCATCGAGGCCGCCACCGCCGCCAACGCCCACGGCTTCATCAGCGAGCTGCCCGACGGCTACGACAGCGTGGTGGGCGAACGCGGCGTGACCCTCTCCGGCGGCCAGAAGCAGCGCGTCAGCATCGCGCGGGCCATCCTCAAGGACCCGCGCATCCTCATCCTCGACGAAGCCACCAGCGCGCTGGATTCCGAGAGCGAGCGGCTCGTGCAGGAAGCCCTCGACCGGCTCATGCGCGGCCGGACGAGCTTCATCATCGCCCACCGCCTCAGCACGGTTCGAAATGCGGACCGCATCTTCGTCATGAAGGCCGGGAAGCTGGTCGAGGAAGGCCCGCACGATGTGCTCATCCGGCAGGGCGGGCTTTACGCTCGACTGTGCGCGCAGCAGTTCGGGGTGGAGGCGGTGGAGCAGGCCGAGGAGGCTTAAACAGGCCTGGGCGCTGCTTCTGTCTATCGAACGGTTCGGTCTTCTGAGGTTGCCGCTTCGTGCCGGCTTCGGGTTACACTCCGGGGTATGGTTAGTCGGGTTTACATCGTCGTCAGCTTGTCGCTGGTTCTTCTCTGCGGTGCGTGCCAGTCGCAGGTCAGGGCGCAGCCGGCGCAGGGGGCCGAGGCCGAGCGACCGGTGGCGTTTCCGTTCATCACCATCGACCGTGCCGCCGGCGAGGTGCGCATCGAGGCGGAAGTCATCGACGTGCAGATGCCGCTGGAGTTCTTCATGGTCTCCCGCGGCGGGCCGGACCATGAAAGTGTCGTTCGCACCGACGCCCGCCCGAGCCACATCCACGCCGCCTTGCTGCTGCTGGGGCTCGAGCCGGGCAGCCCCGTGCGTTACAGCGAGGCCGCCGACCGCTGGCTGCCCCCCTCCGGCCCGCCGGTGCAGATCTTCGCCGAGTGGGAAGGGCAGGCACGCATTCCGGCTACCCGGCTGATGAAACGGATCGAAGGCACCGCCACTATGCCCGCCCGGACGTGGGTCTTCGCCGGCAGCCGCATGCTCGACGAGGGCGACTACGCCGCAGACATCACCGGGCAGCTCGTGGCGATCGTGAACTTCGACTACAGCGTGCTGGACGTGGCGGGCCTGGTCTCCAACGCGAACGAAACGCTCGAATGGGAGGCCAACAAAGCCCTGCTGCCCGAGCCGGGCACGGCGGTCACGGTGGTGCTCAAGCCGGTGGAAGCGGCGGCGGCCGGCGTTGATCGTGAAGCCCCCGCAGAAGCCGTACCGCCCGCCGACAAGCCGCTCGACGTCACCCTGCTGACCGCACGGGCCGACGGCAGCCTGACGC
>JBHJOM010000079.1:0-17851 GCA_050329715.1 Phycisphaerae bacterium | reverse complement strand
GACGGCCGGCCGCTGCGGCGTTACAAGCGTCGGTGGAAGGTGGAACGTACGATCGCGTGGCTGCAACACTACCGCCGACTATGTATCAGATGGGAGAAATCGACGGCGATGTTCCAGGGGATGCTGCACCTCGGCTGCACGATGTTACTGCTTAAGGCGGTTTTGGGATAGGTTCTAATGAAAACGAAATAACCGATGAGGTCGACGGTATCAGTGTCACTTCGAAATTGGTCGATGTTGATACCGTTACCTTCATACCTCCGGAGAATTGATCATGCGCATTCTATTTGCAATCCACTTACTATTCAGCGTGCAGCAGACACTTGCTCAAGCCGCGCAAGTCGAGCCGACGAAGATTCCAGCGCCGGTCTTTCACCTTTCGCCTTCTGAGCCGCAACGCGTCGATCCGCCGCTCTATGCACTGGGTTCGCTCCGAATACCGCTGTTGGAGAACCAATCGGTCGCGGTGCGTAACGAGAACGGAGGCACCGGCACCGCCACGCTCACGTTCGCGCAAAGCGAGTTAGTCTTTCGTGTCAACTGGACAACCTTGGGACAGATTTCGTCGCTCAGGGAGAAGGTCATCGCAGGCCTGGAAGCGGCAGGCATCGATGTTCCGCCAGAAGTGCGGGCGGCGGAGTCGGATTGGGATCTGATGCTTTGGGCTGAAGCCGCTGCTCACGACGGGTTGAAGAAGCCGGTTGATGACAGAGCGGCTAGGAACACAGACTTCTTCACGAGCATGATCGAGCCGGAAGCGATGTTTCTGGTTGGTAGACATCTCAAGGCCGCGGTAAGTGTTGCCAAGGCAGACCGCCCGAGCTTCTCAGCCCAGCTCTTCGATCGCGACGGTCGATATGTCGGGCTCCTGGTCATCGGTCTGGACAACGAGAATGGCCCCGGCGACGAAGCGAATCTCGACAAGTTGGCGAAGCTCACGATGAAGCACCTCGTCCTGATCGTGGCCTATGGATCTGTGGTCGAACCGGACAACGTACCGCAAGAAGAAGACCGACGAGGACCGGAAGACGATACCGAAGGGCAGCCGGATAAGGATCGCGGCTGAGCTGTGGCCTTGCCCACGAATGGTCGCCAGTCTCCTCTGTTGTGACAGGCGAGCTTAAGCGCACGTACCGGCTGTGTTGCCACCCTCCTAAGCCGTCTGATGATCATCTTGTTGTGCGTCAGCAACTTCAACATCTCCCGCTTGTTACCTCGGCCGTCGCGGCTCTTCAGGTCGTCGCCTAGATTCCGCTTGAGCAGGCTCATCGCCGTCCCCATCTGCGCCGGCCGGCCGCGGGGCTTGCAGTCGTGTCTACCCGCCGGCCGGCGTTTTAGCTTCGCCGCCCTCTTTCACCGCCGCGAACGCGGCGTGCAGGGCTTTTGTTGTCAGGTCCAGGGCTTCTTCATCGTGCGTCGTGCTGATGAACAGAGCTTCGAACCGGGCCGGGGCGATCATGACGCCGGCGGTCAGCAGGGCGTGGAAGAAGCGGGCAAACGTGTCGGCCGGGCAGGCGGTGGCGGGCGGGCGGCGGCGGGTGGCCGGCACGGGTATGACTCTCGCTCTTTCTGTGGTCGAGCGTTGACGCATTAGTTTTCGGCCGGGTACGTCCCGACCCGTGGCAACGAAAGGTGATGGGGAAGGCATACTTCAGCTTCCGAGCTGCGCCCGGGGGCGTGGGTTCGCAATGGGTTCGGCGTGGCGGGCGTGCTATGGTGCGGGGTATGTGCGGGTTTGCCGGGCTGGTGACATTTGGCGGGCGACGGCCGGACGGCGGCGGTGGGCTGGAGGCTGTTTCGCCGCGCCTGGCCTGCCGCGGGCCGGACGGGCGGGGTGACTGGCTCAATCGGCCGGGGCCGGGGACGCGTGACGAACCGCGGGTTGAGGTGACTTTCCGCCGGCTGGCCGTGCTCGACCCGGCCGCCCGGGCCGACCAGCCGATGCACACGCCCGACGGGCGGTACACGCTGGTTTTCAACGGCGAGATCTATAACTTCCGCCAGCTCCGCGAGGAACTTTCCCGCCTGCACAGCACGCCGTGGCTGACTACCGGGGATACGGAGGTGCTCCTGCACGCCCTGGCCGCGTGGGGCACGGATGCGCTGGTGAGGCTCAATGGCATGTTCGCGCTGGCGTTGTGGGACGCCGCGACGAACACCCTGCTGCTGGCCCGCGACCGCATGGGGCAGAAGCCGCTGTACACGACGTGGGACGGCACGAGGGCGTACTTCGGCAGTGTGCCGCAGGCACCCGGGTTTCCGGACGATGCGGAACTGGCCGGGTACCTGCGCCACGGCTACATCCGTCAGGATGAACTGGCCCCGGGCAGTTGGCTGCGCCTCACCGCGGACGGGCCGAGCACGGGCGTTTACTACGCGTGCAATGAACGTGGCTCAGGTGGCGTTGCGGGCTTGGCGGTCTCCTGCAGGGCCCGCCCGACCAGGTCCGCGGCGGCTAAAGCCGAGTCGGCCAGGGTGGATGTCGCGGGCGTCGTCCGCAGGGCGGTGGAGCGGCAGTTGGTGTCGGACAGGTCGTTGGGCGTGTTTCTTTCCGGCGGGATTGATTCGTCCGTGGTCGCGTTGTGCGCCCAGCGTGCCGCGGGGGACGTGCGGACGTTCTCCGTGCGCTTCGGCGAGGGGGCGTACGACGAGACGCCGTATGCACTGGCCGTGGCGAAGCACCTGGGCACGCGGCACGAGGTGTTCGACATCACCCCGGCCGTGGTGGAGGATTTGCCGGCGGTGGTGACGGCCTTCGGGGAGCCGTTCGCCGACTCCTCGGCCCTGCCGACGTGGTACCTGTGCCGGGAGACGGTGAAGCACGTGACGGTTGCCCTCTCCGGCGACGGGGGGGACGAGCTTTTCGGCGGGTACGACCGGTACGTGGCCATGCGGCTCTCGGCCCGGGCCAGGCACGTTCCGGCGTGGCTTCGGCGGGCGTTGGTCGGGCGGTTCCTCGGCGGGCACCCCAAGGGGCGGCTCACCCGTCTGGCCCGGCTGCTGGAGGCCGCGGACCTGGCCCCCGCCCGGCGGTACGCACGGTTCATGCGGCTGTTCACCGACGCCCAGATCCGCGAGCTGGCCCCGCACCTCCCTGACGTGCCAGACCGCGCGGAGCAGGTATTCCGCACGTTGGAGAAGACGCACTGCCCCGTTTCCGCCGCCGCCGCGACCGACCGCGTGACGTACCTGCCGGACGACCTGCTGCGCAAGGTGGACCGGTGCAGCATGGCGCACGGGCTGGAGGTGCGCAGCCCCTTCATGGACCCGGACGTGCTCGGGGTGGCCTCGGGGCTGACGGGCGAGCAACTGGTGGGCGGCGGGAAGAAGCGGCTGCTGCGTGAGGCCTTCGCCGGGGAGTTGCCCCGGTTCGTGTTCAGGCGTCGCAAGATGGGCTTTGCCGTGCCGGTCGGCACGTGGTTCCGCGGGCCGTTGCGGGAGTACCTGCACGAGCACCTGCTGGCGGCGGACGGCTACAGCCGCCGGCACTTTGCCCCGGCCGCGGTGGAGCAGCTGCTGCGTGATCACGACACCGGCCGCTTCGACCACGCACAGCGGCTGTGGGCGTTGCTGGTGCTGGAGGTGTGGGCACGTCACGTGGGCGAAAGCTCCGGCCGAGGCTGTTGAAGTGCCGGCAAACTGGTGGCGGAGTGGCCGCGGGGTAGCATCATGTTGAAAGCCGCGGGCGTTGCCGGCGGGCGTGGTGTCGTGTTCAGGGAAGCGGTGTTCTGTGGAGTGGTTCGGATGCAACAGGAGTTGAAGCTCGCCGATGTGTTCGGCGCGGGCATGGTACTTCAGTGCGGCGTGGCGTTCCCGGTGGGCGGGCGCGCCCCGGCCGGGCAGGAGGTGCAGGTGGCGCTGGCCGGCCACACGGCCGTCACGCGCGCGGACGCGGAGGGCCGGTTCGTCGCCCGTCTGCCGGCGATGCCGCCCGGCGGGCCGCACGAGCTGGTGGTCCGTTGCGGCGACGCCCGGCTGGTGCTGGCAGACGTGCTCCTTGGCGAGGTGTGGCTCTGCAGCGGGCAGAGCAACATGGAGTGGCCGGTACGCAGCGCGAACAACCCCGAGCAGGAGCTGGCCGACGCCGAGTTGCCGCGGATTCGCCTGCTGAACCTGCGCAAGAACGCCGAGCCCCGCCCGAGCGACGTCGTCGCGGACGAGTGGGTCCCGGCGCAAGCCGTATCCGTGGCGGACTTCTCGGCGGTGGGGTTTTTCTTCGGCCGGCAGCTTCATCGGGAACTGGGCGTGCCGGTCGGGCTGGTCGGCGCTTCATGGGGCGGCACCACGGCCGAGGCATGGACCCCGCGCGAGGCACTACGCTCCGAGCCGGCGCTGGCCCACCTGGCACCGTCGGCCGACACCCCCGACGAGCAGCGCCAGCCGCCCAAGCCCCACGAAGACACCGGCAACGAAGGCCACCCCCGCGGCTGGGCCGAGAACGAACCCAACCCCGAGACCGACCCGGCCCTGTGGCAACCGATGGACCTGCCCCGCCGCTGGCAGCAGGACGGGCTGAACCACAACGGCGCCGTCTGGTTCCGCCGGACCCTCGACCTGCCGGCCGATGCGTGCCCGGGCGAGGTGTTTCAGGGCGAAGCAACGCTCTCCCTGGGCATCCTGGACGACTTCGACGACGCGTACGTCAATGGCACGCGTGTCGGCGGGATGGACGCCACCTGCAACGCGCCGTGGAGCGCCCAACGCGTGTACGACGTGCCCGCCGGGCTGCTCAGGCCCGGGCGGAACACCGTGGCCGTGCGCGTCTTCGACCAGTGGGGCGACGGCGGCTTCTGCGGCCCGCTGATGCGCCTCTTCCTCCAGACCGCCGACGGCCAGAAACACGACCTGTCGGGCACCTGGCACTACCGCGTCGAGCGCGCCCTGCCGCAACGCAGCCCCGGCGGCGTGGCCGTTCGGCCGGCCGAGCCGTACAACGGCATGATCCACCCGCTCTTGCCGCTGCCGGTTCGTGGCGTGCTCTGGTACCAGGGCGAAAGCAACGCCGGCCGGGCGTGGCAGTACCGCACGCTCCTGCCGGCGATGATCCGAGCCTGGCGCCACGCTTTCGGGGCGGACGTACCGTTTTACGTCGTGCAGCTGGCCAACTACGGCCCCCGTACGGCCCAGCCCGCCGACAGCAACTGGGCGGAACTGCGCGATGCGCAGGCTCACACCGCCCGCACCGTGTCGGCGGTTCACCTGGTGACCGCCGTCGACCTCGGCGAGGCGGCCGACATCCACCCGCGGGACAAGCAGTCCGTCGCCCGCCGGCTTTGCGACGCGGCCCTGGCCACCACCTACGACAAGCCGCGGGCGTGGCGTAGCCCGCAGTTGTTGGAAGCGACCTTCGCCGCCGACGCCGCGACCCTACGGTTCACCGACGCCGCGGGCCTGCACCTGCGCAGCGACCCGGCGAACGACCCCGGCCCCGGTCCGTTTCAGCTGTGCGGCGCCGACGGCGAATGGGCCTGGGCCGAGTGCGAGCTGCTGCCCGAGGGAGGCGGCGATGCGCCGCAGGTCCGTGTGCACAGCCCGGCCGTGCCGCACCCGGCGGCCGTCCGCTACGCCTGGGCGGACGACCCGAAGCTGACGCTCTTCAACGGCCAAGGCCTGCCGGTGCTGCCGTTCCGAACGGACGACTTCCCGCTTATCACGCGGCACAACGCCTAACGCGGAACGGCCGACGCCTGCCGATCAGGTCCTCCGGCGACTCCTGCAACTCTTTAGCGTCGCCGCGTCTCGGCCGCGGATGTTACACCACCGGCTCCCGATCGAGATCGGAACACGGGTAGTCCCCGTGTGCCTTCAGCCGGTCGAGCAGCGCCTGCCCGCCTTGCTGTCGGGCGAAGTCCATCTCTTCCCGGAGGACCTCGAGGACGAGCAGGAGGCCGAACGTCTTGCCGGTGGCCGGGTCGGTGCGCTGGTCGTAGCCGTCCAGCACGAGGCACTTGCCGCCGAGGTAGTCGATCTCGAGGGGGAACTCGATGGTTTCACACGGGTTGAGTGTCGCCTCGGCGCTGTACCGGGCGATGGCGTTAAGGACGGCGTTGATGTTGCGATGGGCCCGGCCGAAGGGGTGTTTATCGTCTGTGGCCTTCTCCAGATCGAGCGGGTGGCGGGTGAACATCACCAGTTCGTAGCAGTCGTAGGCGGCGTTGTTCGAGCCCGCGAAGGGGGCTTCGCTCAGCTCCTTGGTGGCAACAGCCGTCCCCGGCAGGTGGTTGGGGTAGTAGTAGAGGTCGAGCCCGCCGCCGATGGCGTAGGGGAGGATGGCATGCATAACCCTGTCATGCTCGGCCCCGAGCATCTCCTGTAGCCAGGCTTCCTTGCGGTAGTACCACGCGTCGAAAGCGGCCTGGTCGTCGGATGAGGGTTCGGCCGGCGGCGTCTCGGCGGGCTTGCCGCCGAGGAGGTTGCGGAATGAATCGAAGAGCCTCATACCGTGCCCTCTGCTGGAGTACGTGCCTGCAGAATGTTACCGGGGGCGTCGCATGGGACCAACGGGCAACGCGTTGTCCGGTGAAGCCGCGATTCGGCAGCAGAAATGCTCAGCCAGTACTGATGCGAACCAGCACTCTCGGCTGAAGCTCGCTCAGCACGACGAGTACGCGTGGCATCATCGGCCTGAGCGCTTCCACGGTATTCGCCGGTGCAAGGAGCACGACAACCGACAGCGGCAAAGCATCCTGGTTCTGCTGGTAGGCGAGCCCGCGGTCGTTGGTGATGAGGGCGTCGAAGCCCTCGGCCGCCGCGCGCCGAAGCAACTCGCCGTTCGTGATGCCCGTCCACTTGAGGTAGGCCGTTGTGAAAACGTCGTGGCCCGGAAGCTCGAGGCGAAGCTGGTGCGGGAGGTTCTCGTCGAGCAGGAGCTTCATTCGGGAACGGCCACCGCCGCCTGCATGGCGTCTGCTCTGAGTATCTCAAGCAGCCGCAGCACCTGCTCGCGGCGAACGGTCGGGAACTGCTCGAGGAAGCCATCAATCGTGTAACTGGCTTCGAGGTGGTCGAAGAACGTCTGCAAGGTGACCCGTGTGCCGGCGAAGCAGGGCTCGCCGTGCATGACTCGCGGGTCGCATTTAATGACTGCATCATTCATCGGGAGCACCTTCCCTCTCAGTCGAAACTACGGGCGTTCCTTACCGATCGTAGCTCTGCGCGAAAAGATCTGCCTGCCGGCGTTCGGCCGCCAACGTCGTCAACATGGAAGGCGCCCTGACGCGAAAGTCAACGACGCCCCGCCACCTCACACCACCCCTGCCATCCCCGTCTCGATCCGCCCCTGCACGTACTCCCGCGGGTCGGTGATGTGGCCGGTCAGCGCACTGGCCGCGGCCGTCAGGGGGCTGGCCAGGTACACACCCGCCCGCTTGTCGCCCATGCGGCCGGGGAAGTTGCGGTTGGTGGTGCTGATGCACGTCAGCGGCGCGTTCAGCCGGCCGAACGTGTCTTCCGGGCCGCCCAGGCAGGCGCTGCAGCCGGAGGCGCCGATCAGGCAGCCGGCGTCTTTCAGCACGTCTTCGATGCTCTTCTCGTTGTTGTCCTTCGGCACGCCGCGGAGGTTGAGCTTGCGCATGTCCGAGTGCACTTCCGTGCTGCCGGGCACCACGTACGTGGGGATTTTCACCCGCTTGCCCGCCAGGATGTTCGCGGCGAAGAGCATGTCCGTGATCTTCCCGCCGGTGCAGCTGCCGATGTACGCCTGGTCCAGCTTCACGTCGCGGCAGTTGTGGGCGGTGTCCTTGTTGTCGGGGCTGTGGGGCTTGGCCACCATCGGCTCCAGCACGGCCAGGTCCCACGAACTCTCGTAGACGTACTGCGCGTCGGCGTCCTCGGTCACCACGTCCCAGTTCGGGATCGTCGAGCGCTGGCGGACGTACTGGAGCGTTTTCTCGTCCACGTCGCAGACGCCGTTCTTGCCGCCGGCCTCGATGGCCATGTTCGTCAGCGTCATGCGGTCTTCGAGCGTCAGGCTGCTGATGCCCTCGCCGGTGAAGTACATGCTGCGGTAGGTCGCGCCGTCCACGCCGATCTCGCCGATCACCGCCAGAATCAGGTCCTTGGCCGTCAGGTACGGCGGGATCTCGCCGTGGAAGGCGAATTTCATCGTCGGCGGCACTTTCAGCCACGTCTTGCCGGTGCCCAGTACGAAGGCCGCGTCCGTGTTGCCCACGCCGGTGGCGAACTGCCCGAACGCCCCGGCCGTGCAGGTGTGGCTGTCGGTGCCGAGCAGAATCTCACCCGGCCGCACGTGGCCTTCCTCGGGCAGGGCCTTGTGGCAGACGCCCTTGTAGCTGGTGTTTTCCGGGTCGAGGTAGGGGCTGGGCATGCCCTCACCTTTGATGAAGTCCGGGTCGTAGTAGTACTTGAGGCCCTGTTCCTTCACGAAATCGCGGAGGATCTGCACGTTCCGGTGGCACTTCTCCTCGGCCGTGAAGATGTAATGGTCCGGGATGATGACGACGCGGTCGCCGTCCCACACCTTGGCGTGCTGGCCGAACTCTTTCTTGAAGATGCCGATGGTGCCCGGCCCGCAGACGTCGTGGGTCATGAGGACGTCGACGTTCACCCACACGTTCTCGCCCGGCGAGACGCCACGCCGGCCGGCGTGTTTGGCGAGGATCTTTTCAGTGATGGTCATGCCTGGCATGGTTGAATTCTCCGGGGGCAAGTCTTTCGGGTGATGCGAGTTGGTCCGGCACTATAGCCGATGATTCCGCGGCGTGCTGCCCGGACGCCGAACCGGGCCTCAACCCGCGCAACGACACCCCGACCCCTCTGCCGCCGGCCAGCACCCCGGACCCTGCACCGCACGTTGTGCTAAAGTCGGCGGACCATGCACCAGACCCTCCCCTTCGCCACCCCCGACTTCCCCGGCATCGGCGGCGTCATCAAGCGCCGCGCCGAGGACTTCTTCGTTCAGGAAGTCCCCCTCTACGAGCCGACCGGCGAGGGCGAACACGTCATGTGCGAAATCCAGAAGCTGGGCATCAGCACGCCACAGGCCGTCGCACGCATCGCACGCACCTTCAACCTCGACCGCGGCGACATCGGCACGGCCGGCCTTAAGGACGCCCACGCCCTCACACGCCAGCACATGACCGTCCGCTGCGTCACCGAAGAACAGCTCATGACCACCCCCATCGAGGACGTGCAGGTGCTGTGGGCGGCCAGGCACAAGAACAAACTCAAGCCCGGGCACTCGGCCGGCAACCGCTTCGCCGTCAAGGTGCGCGACGTGAACGCCGGCGACGTCGTCAAGCTCCGCCCCGTCGTCGACCGCCTCGTGGCCGGCGGCGTGCCCAATTACTTCGGCCCGCAGCGGTTCGGCAACCGGGGCGACAACCACCTGGTGGGCCTGGCGCTGGTCCGCGGCGACGAGCAGGCCGCGTTGAAGCACCTGCTGGGCAACCCGATCGACACCCTCGACCAGCCGGACGAGCACGAAGCCCGCGCCGCCTTCGACGCCGGCGACCTGGCCCGCGCCGCCGAGCTTTTCCCCGAGCGCGCCCGCACCGAGACGAAGCTGCTGGGCATCCTGCTGCGCGGCGGCACGCCGCGAAAGGCGATCAAGGCGCTGGGGCAGGGGACGATCCGCTTCCTCGTCGCGGCCGGGCAGTCGGGCATCTTCAACGAACTCATCGCCCGCCGCGTCACCGCACTAAGCACGCTGCTGGACGGCGACGTGGCGATGAAGCCCAACGGCGGGTGCTTCATCGTGCAGGACCTGGCCGCGGAACAGCCGAGAGCGGACGCATTCGAGATCAGCCCGACGGGCTGCCTGTTCGGCACGAAACTCCTCCGGCCGGAGCGGGCGGCACTGGAACTGGAAGAGGCCGTGCTGGCCTCGCACGGCATCACGCAGATGCGGTTCGAGAAGGGCTACGACCAGCCGCCGGGCGAACGTCGGCCGTTGCGGGTGAAGGCGTCGGACGCCTCCCTCGCGGCCGGGGTGGACGAGCTGGGCGACTACATCACCCTGGCCTTCACCCTGCCGCCGGGTGCCTTCGCGACGAGCTTCGTGCGCGAGCTGACGAAGAACGACGCCGTAGCCGAACGCGAACGCCGGCCCGCGGGGGATCAGAGCGCCGACGACACGCCTGACGACGCTTCCGAGCCGGCGTGACGATCTGTTACGGGGTGGCGGCGGAGGAAAGCACAGAGGGCGGGGAGTTTTGGAGATCACAGAGGGGGGAATGTAGTCGGGTTGTTGAGGTAGCGTTGTTTTCCTCGCCCCGGCGGTGCGACGGGTTGTAGCCAGGGGTGGAGTGAGAGAAGCCGCGCAGCGGCCGCGAGCGCAACCCCTGGGAAAGAGGCCCCACCAATCCAAGCCCCGGAGGGGCGACAGAAGCCTCGGCCGGTCCTGTCACCGCTCCGGGGCTTGCTGCGACTCGCGGCGGCGTCCACAACCTCCGCCGCTGCTACGCGAGGCTGGCCGTGCGGGCTTTGCGGGCGTCGATGAAGCTCTTCACGCCGGCCGCGACGTAGCCGAGCAGGAGCAGCAGCGACAGGACCTGGATGGTGGCCGCCAGGACGTTGATCTCGTCGGCACCGAAGGTCGTCGGCAGCCGCATGGAGACACCGGGGATGAAGATCACGGCCAGCGCGACGGCCGCGTGCATGAGGTGCTTCCGCCAGCCGGGCTTGGCCAGGGCCAGTGCGCCGAGGATGAGAAACGGCAGGCCGACGATCGCGGGGATCAACGCCGTCCAACTGGCATACTCACTGAACGAAGCCAGCCCGTAGCCGATCAGCCCGATTGCGATGAGTGAGACGCCCAGCCCGAGGGTCAGTTTTGCCATGGAGTTTCCTTGCATTGGTCCTGTTTGTACCCGAAGTGGACCCAAGCGTAGGCACGCGACGCGTCGGTCGTGGCGTTTTGTCGCCGTCGGGTTGTTGAAGGCGGGCGGCGAAGTCGGGCGGCGAAGTCGGGGGCGAAGGTTTGGCGCGAAGCTGGGGGAAAATTTCAGGTCGTGCCTGCACGCCGGGGGAATCAATCGTACATCCTTCCCAGCAGCCAGAAGTTAGTCCCCGGTTGGAGGTGCCTATGAGGCGACTCTTTCTTTCCCTGTTCGTTTGCCTGGGTGCCGTGAGTCTTGTGGCCGCCCAAGCCCTGGCCGAAGAAACCGCACTGCCCGACCCGTTCGCCGGCACGTGGCGCATCTCGGCGGACCCTGACGCCGCCTCGAGCCAGGCGGGCCAGAAACCGTTCAAAGAGTCCCTGCTGTTCGTCGGCGGGCGGCTCTCGGGCGAGGCCCTGAGCATGTACGGCTTCACCCCGGCCGAGTACACCCTCGGCGGCGAGGCCGGCGACGTGACGTTCGCCGCGACCATGCGGAGCGAGCACCGCGGCCGAATCGTCTTCGTCGGCCGGGCGAACCCCGCCCGACTCGTCGGCAAACTCGAGTGGACCAAGCCCGACGGCCAGGTCCATACCTACGACTTCACGGGCCAGCCTTTCACGCCCGACAAAGAATAGACGTCGCGACGAATCGTCGACGCAACGTCTCTCGCTGTGCTCCTGTTCCCACTCTTGCTCTGCCTTCCGAGCCGGCAGCCGCCTGACCTCACGGTCCGGCGCTGCCGGCTCGCTGGCGTTGGGGTTCGGGGCACCGGGTTATCGGTCCCGGGGCGTATGTGGTGAGTCTTCGTGCCTCAGGCCACTTCAGGGGTGAACGACATTGGCCGATGAGCACCAAAGATGGAATGTTTTCCGCTGCGACGGACTGCTGCATGACTTTACCGACCGAGTACTGGCTTCTTTGCGTGCTGACGAGCGTGATGCTCGTGGCGATGTGGGCATGGCCCAAGACGCGGGCCTGTGTTCGGATTCTGGTCGTGCTGAATGTCGCGGTGGCGTGCACGCTCGTAAGCGGCGGGGTCTTTGTTCGCAACGAGATCCAGCATGAGGTCGAGCGCATCCGGATGATGCTCAGCGGAATCGCGCCGACGTACGCCACCGAGGTCGCGATGCTCGGCCACGCCGGGATCGAACTAAATACCGACCCGAACGACCCGACTTACATCCGCATCATCGAGGCACAGAAGCGCTGGCTCGCCAGCAACCCGATGGTGGCCGACATCTACACCGCCCGCAAAACCCCCGAAGGCGACTGGGTCCTGCTGGTGGACAGCGAAACCGACTACAACCGCGACGGCGTCTACAGCGGCGAGCGCGAGTCGCGGACGCCCATCGGCGAGGTAATCGAACCGTGGCGCGGCCTGGAGCTGACCCTCGCCGGCAAGACCGTCTTCGACGCAGAGCCGGGCGAGGACCGGTGGGGACGATGGATCACGGCGACGGCCCCGATCTTCGACGAGGCCGGCAACGTCGAGGGGGTACTGGGCGTCGACTTCGGGGCCGAGCGCTACCTGAGCTTCCTGAGTAGCGCCGGGCGCGACGGCTCGACGCTGGTGGCGCTGATGGTCTGGTTTCAGCTCACGGCCGGGCTGGTGGTGGTGCTGCTGAAGGAGGCCGAGGCCCGCTCCCGGCGGGACGCGGCATCCCTGGCCAACGCCCGCGACGTCGCCGAGAGTGCCAATGCGATCAAGAGCGAGTTCCTGGCGAACATGAGCCATGAGATCCGCACGCCGATGACGGCGGTGCTCGGCTACGCCGAGCTGCTGGGCGACCCGGACGCCACGCCGGCGGTAAGGCAGGACGCGATCGCGACGGTCCGCCGCAACGGCGAGCACCTGATGACGATCATCAACGACATTCTGGACCTGTCCAAGATCGAGGCGGGGAAGATGGACGTGCTGGCCGAGCCGACGGCCATCGCGCCGGTCCTCCAGGACGTGCACGAGCTGCTGCGCCTGCGGGCGGCGGAGCGGGGCATCACACTCTGCATCGACCCGCAAAGCCGCATGCCCCAGACGATGCGGACCGACGCACTTCGGCTCAAGCAGATCGTGGTGAACCTGGTTGGAAATGCTATCAAGTTCACGGAAGCAGGTGGCGTGACGATCCGGTCGTTCGTGGTCGATGAAACCACGCCGGGCGTGCCCAGGGTGCGGTGGGTGCTGGAGGTGGTGGATACGGGCATCGGCATGACCGAGGCGCAGATCGCCGGGCTCTACAAGCCGTTCACGCAGGCGGACGGCTCGACGACGCGGCGGTTCGGCGGGACGGGGCTCGGGCTGACGATCTCGCGGAAGCTGGCCCGGCTGATGGGCGGCGACCTGACCGTGCAGAGCGCGCCCGGACAAGGCAGCACCTTCCGGCTGACGCTCCCGGCCGGGACGGCCACGGGATGCCGCCTCGTCGGCCCGGCGAGCCAGGCCAAACCCGCCGACCAGGACCGACCCGCCCCCCTCAAGCCACTTGCGGGCATGAAGCTGCTACTGGCCGAGGACGGACCGGACAACCGGCGGCTGCTGTCGTTTCACCTGAAGCGCGCCGGGGCCGAGATCGTCACGGCGGTCAACGGCAAAGAGGCACTGGACAAGCTCGCGGAACACTCGGACATCGACGTCGTTCTGATGGACATGCAGATGCCTGTGCTCGATGGGTACGGGGCAACGGCTGAACTTCGGATAGCCTATCCGTTGCTTCCAGTGGTCGCGCTCACGGCCCACGCCATGAGCGGCGACCGCGAAAAGTGCCTCGCCGCCGGGTGCACCGATTACGCAACAAAGCCGATCGACCCGGTCGCGCTGATCGAGACGATCCTCCGCCAGCGACCCGACAAGCTTCCGGTCATCACCGCCAGGGCGGCGTGAGGGCGGGGCGCAAAGTTGTCAATCGCTTTAGCCGGATAAACGGATATACTGGCAGACATGCTTCGAAAGGGCATCCAACCCGAACGCCTCCTCGCCTGGATGGATGCCCTGTCGGACCCGACCCGGCTGCGGCTGCTTCGCCTCCTGGAGCGCCAGGAGCTGGGCGTCGCCGAGATCTGCGAGGTGCTCGGCATCCCGCAAAGCACGGTCAGCAGGCATCTTAAGACGCTTTCGGACCAGGGGTGGGTCGTCTCGAGGCGTCGGGGCACCGCCCACCTGTACGCCATGGTGCTGGACGAGCTGGACGAGCCCGCCCGCGACCTGTGGGTTCTGGCCCGCGACCAGACCGCCGGCTGGGCCACCCTCCAGCAGGACCAGCTCCGCCTCGACCGCCTGATGGAGACCCGCCGGGGGGACCCTAAAGCCTTTTTTGCCGGCATGGCCGACCGCTGGGAGGCTGTCCGTGCCGAGCACTTCGGCCACAGCTTCCTGGCCGCCGCCTTCGCCGCGATGCTGCCCCCAGACGCCGTCGTTGCGGACTTAGGCTGCGGCACGGGCAACGGCATTAGCGCGCTGGCCCCGGCGGTGGCGCAGGTCATCGGGGTGGACCAGTCCGGCGAGATGCTCGAAACCGCCCACAAACGCCTGAAAAACTTCAAAAACGTCAAGCTCTACGAGGCCGACCTCCACACCCTGCCCCTCCCCGATGCCGCCGTCGACGCCGCTTTGTGCAGCCTGTCCCTCTCGTACGTGCCGGACTTCGGTGCGGTGGTTCGGGAGCTTGCCCGGGTGCTGAAGCCCGGCGGCCGGGCTGTCGTGACCGACCTGCTCCGCCACGACCGCGACGACCTCCGCCGCGACCTGGGCCAGAGCCGCATGGGCTTCGAGCCGCCCGAGATTGAGAAGGCCATGAAGGCCGCCGGACTGACGGCAGTCAAGCTCCGCCCCATCCCCCCCGACCCTGGCGCCACCGGCCCGGCCCTGTTCGTCGCCAGCGGCCTGAAGCGGTAAGCGGGATCCAAGCCCCCTGCTGCCTTACCCTGCACCCTGCTACTGCACCCCGACCACCTTTTCCTCCCCTCCAGCGAACCTGCCACTTGTTGCTTCGTATCAGCCTCATGCCGGGGCTGCCCCGGCCGAGATCCGCGTCCACAGCGAGGCAACCATGCTCGATCACGCCAACCGCCGACCCATCGAAGCCGCCCCGCGGTCCTTCCTGGCCAACCTCCTGGCCGACACCTCCCTCAACGCGCACCGGCAGGCCTTCCGCGACGACGCCACCCTCTTCGAGGCCGACGACCCCGCCACCGCCCTCTTTGGCGTCCACCGCGGGCAGGTCCGGCTGTACCAGGACGGCCCCTCGGGCGGCACCCGCCTCGTCGAGATCGCCGGGCCCGAAGACGTCTTCGGCACCGCCGCCCTGTCGGACGAGCCGACCTTCGGCGTGCGGGCCGTCACCGCCGGGCCGACCGTCGTCAGCCGCGTCCCGGCCGAGGACCTGCTCGCCAGCCTCGCCCGCCGCCCGGTGATGCTGCTGGAGCTGACCCGCCGCCTCGCCGGCAAGCTGGAGACCGCCCGCCAGGAGACCGCCGACCTGATCTTCCGCGATTGCAACGACCGCCTCGTGCGAGCGCTGGTCCGCCTGAGCCGCTCCCCGGCCGCCACCGCCACCGCCGACGGCACCGTCATGCTCCGCCTGACCCACCAGCAACTCGCCTGGAGCGTCGGCGTCGCCCGCGAAACCGTCAGCCTCGCCCTGACCGACCTCCGCAAACACGGCCTGGTCACCACCGGCAGAAACCGCGTGAGCTTCAACCCGGCCAGACTCGCGGAGGGATCGAGGGGGCGATAAGGCACGAAGGCACGGAGGCACGAAGGGGAGGGATCGGGGGAGTGGGGATCGAGGGATCGAGGGGGAGACGGTCGGTCGTCCGCCGACCAAAGCTTGTCGGCGAATGACCGACCGTCTTCCCCTTGATCCCTCGATACCCCTTCCCTCGATCCCTACCCGCCCTTGTCCCGCCGGCCGGCGTGGGTAACCTGTGCGGGTTCCATCCACTTGAAAGAGACCATGACCAGCAACACGTATCGCACCCACACCTGCGGCCAGCTTCGGGCCGAGCATGTCGAACAGACCGTCAAGCTTGCCGGGTGGGTGAACAATTACCGCGACCACGGGCAGCTGGTCTTCGTCGACCTGCGGGACCGCGACGGGCTCACGCAGCTCGTGTTTGATGCCGACGACTGCGGCACCGACGGGCTGGAGACGGCCCGGAAACTGCGGCACGAGTGGGTCATCTCGGCGCAGGGCGTGGTGAAGCCGCGCGGCGAGGGGTTTGAGAACCCCAAGCTGGCGACGGGGAAGGTCGAGCTGCGGGTCAAGACGTTCACGGTGGAAAGCGCCAGCCCCACGCCGCCGTTCACGCCGGATGAACATGAGAAGGTGGGCGAGGAGCGTCGGCTGCAGTACAGGTACCTGGACCTGCGTCGCCCGGCGATGCAGAAGACGATCCGGGTGCGGTCGGACGTGACGAAGATCATGCGGGACGTGCTGTACGGCGAGGGGTTCATGGAGATCGAGACGCCGATGCTCTGCCGCAGCACGCCGGAGGGGGCGCGGGACTTCGTGGTGCCCAGCCGGCTTCAGCCGGGGATGTTTTACGCGCTGCCGCAGAGCCCGCAGCTGTTTAAGCAGCTGCTGATGGTGGGCGGGGCGGACAAGTACATGCAGATCGCCCGGTGTTTTCGTGACGAGGACCCGCGGGCCGACCGGCAGGCGGAGTTCACGCAGCTGGACATCGAGATGAGCTTCGTGGACCGCGACGACGTGATGGGCGTGGCCGAGGGGGTGATCCGCGAGATCTGGAAGAAGGTGCTGGGCGTCGAGGTGCCCAGCCCCATCCCGCACATGGAGTATGCCCAGGCGATGGACCAGTACGGCAGCGACCGGCCGGACCTGCGGTACGGGATGAAGCTGGTGGACGTGACCGACCTTGGCAAGAAGACCGACTTCAAGGTCTTCAGTGCCGCCCCGTTGGTGAAGGCGATCGTGGTGCCCGGCGGCGCGACGATGACGCGGGCGCAGACCGACGGGCTGGCCGAGTGGGCCAAGGGGTTCGGCGCCAAGGGGCTGGCGGTGACGAAGGTTCAGGGCGGGAAGCTGGAGACGGGCGTCGCCAAGTTCCTGGAGCCGATCGCGGCGGACCTGATCGCGCGGCTGGGGGCCGACGACGGGGACCTGATCGCCTTCGCGGCCGACACGTCGAAAATCGTCCACAAGGTGCTGGGCGAGCTGCGCCTGAAGATGGCGAAGGACTTGAAGCTCACGCCGAGCACCGAGTGGGCGTGGGTGTGGGTGGTGAACTTCCCGGCGTTCGAGTTCGACGCCGGGGAGAAGCGGTACTTCGCCCTGCACCACCCCTTCACCGCCCCGCTGGACGAGGACCTGGAGAAGCTGGGCAGCGACGATGTGGCGACGGTCGAGGGGATCCGGAGCAAGGCGTACGACCTGGTGCTCAACGGCAACGAGCTGGGGGGCGGGTCGATCCGTATCCACAACACGGACGTGCAGCAGCGGGTCTTCGGGCGTTTGGGCATCGGCCCCGACGAGCAGCGGGAGAAATTCGCCTTCCTGCTGGACGCATTAAAATTCGGCGCCCCGCCGCACGGCGGCATCGCCTTCGGGCTGGACCGGATCGTGATGCTGCTGCGCGGGCTGGACAACATCCGGGACGTCATCGCCTTCCCGAAGACGCAGACCGGGCAGGACGTCATGAGCGGCGCCCCGGCCGGCCTGGCGGCGAAGCAGCTGGACGAGGTGAGCATCCGGGTGA
Organism: Phycisphaerae bacterium; assembly: GCA_050329715.1. Lineage (GTDB taxonomy): Bacteria > Planctomycetota > Phycisphaerae > Tepidisphaerales > Tepidisphaeraceae > DAIOTR01. The sequence goes on along the minus strand of JBHJOM010000079.1, from coordinate 299 downwards.
TCGACCGGGGGAATTAGCCTGGGAGAAGCGGGCCACGGTCTGACGGGATGCCGGACGGCGTGGTCAGGTTCTATGCGTGGCCGTTGTGCCCCCCCGAGGCACCGCCGGTGGGCCGGCCGGCGACACGGCCCGTCCGCGCCGCAGTCGGTTTCGGCCGCCACGCCGCCCGGTTTTGGCGCGCGGCGGGCCGGTTGTGGCGCGCGGCAAAGGGGCGTGGGCGCGCGACAAAACCGTTTTGCCACGCCGCGGAGGCGCGTGGGCGCGCGACAAAACCGTTTTGCCACGCCGCGCAATGACGC
>JBHJOM010000078.1:0-46468 GCA_050329715.1 Phycisphaerae bacterium | reverse complement strand
CTCGCTGCTACTTGGCCTCCAGCGGCTCGGCGTGGGACCAGCCTGCCCCGGCCGACAGTGTCGTCCGCTGCCCCTGCCGAACCGCCTGGACACCCTCCACTTTCGCCTCCTCCGCCAGCGTGACCGACCAGGCATGCCCCTGCACCTCCGCGGCAAGCTCCCCCGCCGTTGTGCGGACGCTCACGCTCGCGCCGGGCGTCACCTCACCGGCCACGCGGGTGCCGTCGCGTTCCGTCACGGCCAGGTACGGCGTGCCGGCGATGAGGCTCCGGTGGTAGGCGATCACCGCGGCCAGCTCGGCCGGGGCCAGCGGGGCGGCCGCCGGGCCGTCGGCCATCTCCTCCACCACGTCGTGCAGCTGCACGTCCGAGAGGCCTTGACCAAAGGTCGGGCCGTAGAAGCTGCCATAGTCCCCGTGGCAGGTGGCGCAGCTCGTGTTGAAGTACGCCAGGGCCGCGAAGGCTAAAGCCGGCTGCGTCTGCGGGACCGGGCCGGCGTCGGCGTAGACCTCCGGCCCGGCGGGCACGCCGAGGCCGGCGACGAGCATCACGAGCGACAATACCAAGAACACACCGACCGCCCGCCGGCGTCGTTTCGTCGATTGATGAACGGGCTTCAATGCCATCCGCCTTAACGTTCAATCTTTCTTCGTGATTCGAAATAGACGTTTCGTCACATTGCAGCTGAAGATCAGCGAGCCGTCGGGTGCCTCGGCGACGTCCACGGGGCGGGCCAGCCACTTGCCGGGGTTGTTCGGGTCCAGGCAGCTCACGAGTACGAGGTGGCCGTACGGCTCGCCGGTCTGTGCGTCGAAGAGGATGCGGGTGACGTTGTAGCCGGACTTGTCCGAGCGGTTCCACGAGCCGTGAAAGGCTTGAACGAGGTCTCCGACGTAGTCGGGGCCGAAGTGTTCGCCGGCGCGGGACGAGAGGAAGGTGAACCCGTTTGCCGCGGCGTGGGCCGGGTAGTTATAGGCCGGCGGGATGGTCTTCTCGGCCAGCTCGTGGAAGTCGGGCCGGTCCATGTACTCCAGCCGGGGGATGCGCGGGCCCAGGAAGAACGGATGGCCGTAGAAGCCGCCCTCGACGTAATGATTCAGCTCGTCCGGCGGGATGAGGTCGGTGATGGGCTGGCTCTCCTTGGTGTCACCCAGCGGCCGGCCGTACCAGTCGGAGCCGTGGTCGGCACCCCAGACTTCGTCGGTTTCGCCTCCGTCCGCGGCAATGCGGAACTGTAGTTTCTCAGTGTTACGAATGCCCGTGGCGAAGGTCTGTCGGTTCGAGCCGTCGCGGCTGAAGGTGAAGATCTGTTTGCGGTCGGTGTCCTGGTCGGGGGTGATGTTGCCAGGGTCCGAGACGGTGATGTAGATGCGGTCCGGGGCGACCAGGATGCCGCGGAACGCGTGCCCGCCGCCGGCCGGGATGCCGTCAGCCCTGCCCTCGGCGATGACAATCTCGACCTCGTTGGCCACGCCGTCGCCCGTGGTGTCGCGGGCCCGCTTGGCAAAGCCCTTTTGAGCGCTGGTGAAGTAGACCCACCCGTCGGCCACGTCCATCGAGTGAACGTTGGGCTGGTTCTCGACGAAGGTGGCGCGGGTCTCGAAGCTGCCGTCGCCGTCGGCATCCTTGAGCGACAGGATGCGCCCTGCACGCGGCTGGCTCAGGTAGAGGGTCCCGTCGTCGCCGAAGACCATGAACCGGGCCTCGCCCAGGTCCGAAGCGACGGTCTGCACGGCATAGCCGTCACGAACCTGGAAGCCGGTCTCAGGGTCCACCTGGTAAGCCGCCACAGGAGCGGCCAGCAGCCCGACGAGCAAAAATCGCATGAGGTTCATGCCGCGACGATAGACCGTAACGGGGCCCGAGTCAGCCCGAACGAGCCCGATTCGTCCGAAAAGCCCGCCATCGGCTACCACTCGCGCAGTTAAGCCGCAGGCCGAAGGTCGCGCTTCGAGCGTCGAAACGACATCAAGCCCGTTTACGCTCGCAGCGCGGCCTTCGGCCTGCGGCTTACGGGGGCGTGACGCGCCTCACCGGCGGAAGGCGGGTTTTTCCAGTTCGCGGGCGTATTCGATGGAGTGGCGGGCCCAGGGTTGGGCTTCCAGGCGGGGCTTGCCGATGGGTTTGCCCGTGCCTTCGCAGATGCCGTAGGTGCCCGCTTCGATCTTCTTCAGGGCCGCGTCGATCTCGCGGAGCCTTTCGCGGTCTTTGGCGGCGAGGTTGAGTGTGAACTCTCGTTCCCAGCTGTCAGTGCCCAGGTCTGCGTTGTGAACCGGCACACTGGAGCCGCCGGTGTCGTCGCTCCGGAGGGCTTCGGTTTCAAGGGAGTCGATGTCGCCGACGAGTTCGCGGCGTTTCTCGAGCAACAACTCACGGAACCGCTGCAGGTCCTTGGCACCGAGCTTGGCGGGCTTGGGGCCGGCCGGCTGCTGCATGACCTCGGGCACGGCCCCGCCGACGGGGGTCGAACCGGGGGCACGGGCGGGCGACGGCCCGGATTTCGGCCCGGTTTTCGGCGCGGGCTTCGGGGCGGGTTTCGGGGCGGGCGACGTGCCGGGGGTCGGCTTATGGGCGACTTTCACCGCCTTGGCCGACACTGCCTTGGCCGTCTTGACCGGCTTCGCTGGCGAAGCGGTTTGGGCCGTTTTAGCAGTTTTGGGCGGTCGGGTGCCGGACGCTTTGACCTTCGTGGGCTTGGAAGCCGTCACGGCCGTGCTTGCGGGCTTGGAAGGCTTGGTCGGCTTGGTCGGCTTGGCTGACGAGGCTTTGCCGGCAGGCTGGTTTTTCGCCGGGGCCTTGGCGACTGGAGACTGACGCTTGGCAGTCACCGCGGCTTTCTTGGCGGCTTTTGCGGGTTTTTTGGTCGTTGTGGTCGTTTTGGCCGATTTGTCGGCTTGGCTTTTCCCCGCGCCTGCCCGTGCGGCGGGCTTCTTCGCCGGAGCCTTATTGGCCGCCTTGCCAGTGGTTGCCTTCGCCACAGTCGCTCCTGTATGCCCCTGGGCCGGCCCGGGCCGGCGTTGACGGGCATCGAACGGCCGACACCCGCGTAAGCCGTGGAAAGGTAGAAAACGCAAGCGATTGCGTCAAGCTGACGGGCTTTATGCAATCTGGAGCATGCAGAAAGGCTTGTCTTTCAGGCCCGATTGATGGCTTCGACGAGCTGCTGGACATATTTCCGCACGCCCTCGGGCCCGCGCCGCAGGGCCAGGCCGTTGCCGTGGCGGTTGAAGAAGGCGATCGCCTTGGCGCAGTCGAACTGGTTTTTAGGCCCTGAGCCCCTGCGGTCGACGATCTGGACCTTGCTGCCTGTGATCTCGGCGGCGAATTCCGCCGGCAACTGCCAGTAGAGGTATCCGTCCACCAGGTTGAAAAACTCCCCGGCGACCTGTTCATCCCCCACGGCCAGTGCCAGGGCGTCGGCGACGTCCTGCACGTGGGTGATCTTGCCGCCGCGGGGCGTGTCGACCTTCCGGCCGTCGATGACGTCTTTCACAAGGTTATACCACTGGCTGCGTTCCAGTTCCGGGTCGACGCCATATACAGCGGCCGGCCGCCACGCGCTGGTGTTCATGCCGAAGCCCAGGTGATAGGCCTTGAGGTGCGGCTCCACGGCGGCCTTGTACGCCCCGTAGGTGCTGCTGGGGTAGGTCGGGTGGTCTTCGGTGATTTGCCCGTTCCATTCCGGCAGGATCTGCGTCAGCGCGGCGACGCTGGAGACGAAAATAAACTGCCGCACGCCCGCCTGGCGGCAATTCTCCAGCAAGTCCAGGCTTCCCAGGACGTTGGAGCGGAAGTGATTCGCCGGCGACTGGTCCCGGGCGGACCAGTTCACGCTGTTGTGGATGACGGCGTCGCAGCCTTCAATAAGCGCCTTCTGCACGTCAACGTCCGCCTGGTCGCCGACGACGAAGCGGTCGACGACGTCCTCGATGTGCGCCCGCCGGCTCGTCTCGCGGACGAGCGCCACGACTTCATGGCCGAGTTTCGCCAGGGACCGGCAGGTGACCGACCCGATGAACCCGCTTGAACCAGTGATGGCAACTTTCATGTCCGGCATCCTACCGCACCGACCCGTCGTTCGGCACCGGCTAGCCGCCGAGGGATCGAAACGGCAGAACCGATGCGCCTGAACAGCGCATTTACGGCGGCATCGGCTATCCTTCACGGCCAAAACCGTCCGCGACCGGACCGGACCGGACCCGGCACCTCACCGGCCCTGGACTCTGGAGAGACGCCATGACCCCCGCCGACGACCTCAGCCGCTCGGCGAGAAAGCCCGCAGACCCCGAGCCGCCCCGTATACGAGCCATGACCCAACCGGCAGAGACACAAGACGATGCGCCCCAGAGAACGGAGCCCGGCCTCACAGAGACCGGCCCGACCGAGCCGGCTGGCCAGGACCTGACCGGGCCGGACCTGGCCGTCTCCGCCACAGCCGCGGCCCGGGGGTTGCTCCGCGGCACGTTCCCGGCTTTGGCACGCTCGCTCGCCGAGCAGCGGCAGCACGTCCTGCGGGACTGGGAGCGGCTGGTCCGTCTTCGCTTCCCCCACACCCGGAGCATGTCGCGCGAGGAGGTCCTGGACGACCTGCCCGCCCTGCTGGACGACCTGATCCAGACCTTCGCCGAGCCGGGCCACTGGCCCGTCACACGCCTGCTGCGCGAGGCGCCGCTGCACGGGTACGTCCGCGTCCGGCAGCAGTACTCGGCCATTCAGATGGTCGACGAGTTCCAGCTTCTTCGCCGGGTTCTGCGGGCACGTCTGCGGCGGCATCTGGCCAGGCCCTTCGCTCGGCGGGAGTTGAATGCATTCGAGGTCGCCATGGACTTGTGCCTCCGGCACAGCGTCGCGGCGTTCGCCCGGCAGCGCGAGGCCGAAGCCAAGCGGGACAACGAGTCGGCCCGTATGTGGCTCAACTTCGTCTCCCACGACTTGCGGAATGAACTCAACAGTGCCGTGCTGGGCCTGCAGGCCGTCGCCGCCGACCTTTCAGAAGGCCATGAGGCCTTGGCCGAGGAGGTCGGGCACCTCGGGCAGAACATCCTGAAGACGGCGGAGATGCTCAACCACCTGCTCCAGGCGGAGCGGACGCGGCAGGAGGAGTTACGGCTGGTACCCACGCCCGTCGGGCCGGCCGTGCGTGCCGTGGTGGCCAAGCACGAGCAGGCCGCCGGCCGGGAGGTCCACGTGACCGAGCCGTCGAACGCCACCGCCCTTGCCGACCGCGGCCTGCTGGAGCGGGTGCTGGACAACCTCATCGGCAATGCGGTCCGGTACGCGCGGGTCGGCCCGGTGCACGTCCGCATCTACGACAAGGAGGACCGCGTCATCATCGACGTCGTCGACGACGGCGTCGGCTTCAGCAAGGATGTCGCCAAGGGGCTGTTCCAGCCCTTCAGCCGCGGCAAGGAGACCGACGACAAAGGGTTCGGCCTGGGCCTGTACATCGCCAAGACGCTCGTCGACCTCATGGGCGGCGACATCGTCGCCGACAGCGAGCCCGGCACCGGCACCACATTCAGCGTGCGCCTCGCCAAGCCTTGAGCGACTCCGGCCGGCTCAGACGGGCTCAGCCCGGGGCGTACAGGTAGTCCGGCTGCCACACGGCCGCGGAGTAGCAACTCCAGATGTGCATGAGCCAGCCGAGCAGGAAGATCCAGAGCACGACGTCGACCACGAAGTGGACGATCGCCACGCCCCACCGCCCCTGAACGAGCTGCCCGAGCCCCGGGATGATGAAGCTGCAGACCGCCGCGATGACGTTGCTGGTTGTACCGACACGCTGCATGGCACACGGGTAGGCAAACCCCGTTCCGCCCAAAAGCGTTTCCGTCCCATTCGCTTCGCCTTTGCGGTACATTAACGGCTGGAGGACCGCCTGATGCACCACCGCCGTACCGCCGTCGTTCTCGCCGTCGCCGCGATGCCCTTTGCCGTCTCGCCTTTCGGCCTGTCGCCGTTCGCCGCGTCGCCGGCGTTCGCGACCGACCTCGTCGGCGTCCTCCCGGCCAGCCTCGACCAGCCCCGCATCAACGCCCTGCTGGAACGCCCCGCCGGCGGCGGGCCGCTCACCGCCGACTTCGGCGGCCTGGACACCTTCAACATCCAGGCCTTCTTCGACACCGGCGCCAGCGGCATCGTCATGTCCCAGAACACCGCCGACTTCCTGGGCGTCCAGCGCGTCGAAGTCGGCGGGCAGCGTGCCGTCTACACCGACGTCGGCGTAGGCGGCACGAGCGAGTACAACGTCTCGGAGCTGCTGAATGTCCGCCTGGCTTCCTACAACCCGCTGACCGACGTCGACAACCTGCCGACCTACACGACCGTCTACAACCAGCAGTTCACCAACCAGCGGGCGCAGATCGGCCCGCTGCTCATCGACCCGGGCAACCCCCTCCTGGCGGACCTGGACGTCTTTGGCATCCCGCTGATGCAGAACAAGGTCGTCGTCATGGACCCCAAACCCGTCGACACCTTCCTGGACACCATGCGGACGTACGTCTACGACCCCGGCACGCCCTTCAACGCCGCGACGGCCGCCAGTAACCCCGGCATCCCCGCCACCAACCGCCACGTTACGCTCTCCTACGGGGACTTTGGCCAGTTCACCACGCTCGGCCCGGCCGGCGCGCCCGCGCCCAGCTTCGAGGACAACCCGTTCATCGGCCCCAACCCGGTGCTCGCCCTGGACCCCGCCGCCCCGGCGGACCCCACCCCCGGCGTCAAGCTCAGCTACGACGGCCTGGCCGTCGAGACCAGCCTGCTGCTGGACACCGGTGCGGCCACCAACATCGTCTCCACCGGCGTTGCCGCCCAACTCGGCGTCACCTACGCCGCCAACTCCACCGACGCGAACCCCGTCCTGGCCGGCGTGCCGCTGGAGGAGCAGTTCCAGCTCACCGTCGGCGGCACCGGCGGCACGAAGAAGGTCGCCGGCTTCTTCATGGACTCGGCCCTGGTCCGCACCCAGGAGGGGGACGCCGCCAACGACGCCGACGCCAACCACCTCAACTACCAGCTCTGGCCGACGCTCGTGCTCGACATCAGCGTCGAGGACCCGGACACGCTCCAGACGATCACGCTCGACGGCATCTTCGGGATGAACAACATGGTCGCCTCGGCGTTTCTCATCGAAACCGGGGACTTTCCCGTCATCGGCGGGCTCTCCCGCGGCTTCTTCGACTGGCTCACCTTCGACCAGCCCAACGGCGTGCTCGGCCTGCAGCTCAAGGACACCACCGGCACCAAGGCCGACCTCGAGTGGTTCGGCGACCTCTTCACCAACGCCAACGAGTGGGACATCGACACCAGCGCACACTGGCTGGCGGACTTCGGCTTCGTCACCTACCAGCAGGGGGACCGCGTGCTTTTCGGGCCGGTCACGCTCCAGCCGAGCGTCGAGATCGTCGCGGCCGTCGCCCCCGGCGGCGTCACAGTCGACAACGACGTCGATTCGGGCGTCTACCGCTTCTTCGGCCCCGGCAAGATCACCGGGTTCACCGGCCTGATCAAACAGGGCACCGGCACCCTCCGCATCGAGACGCAGAACGACTACACCGGCGCGACCGACGTCCAGGGCGGCCGCGTGGAGTTCGCCGCGCCGCAGGACATCGGGCCCGTGCTGGTCCGCGCCGCCGGGGAGGCGGCGTTCCTCACCTCGCAAACCTTCGACGCCCTGAGCGTGGAGGGCACCGCCGCCATCAGCCCCGGGGGGAACAAGGTCGTGCGCGTCGGCATGCTGGCGGTGAGCGGCGACTTTGACATCACGGACCAGAAGGTGCTCATCGACGTCGCCGAGGGGGAGGAGGCCCCGCTCGAAGACGTCCGCGCGATGCTGGCGGCGGGGCTGCTGAACAGCTCGACGGCCGCGCCCGACGAGCGGATCGGCTACGCGACCGGCTCGGCCGCCCCGGCGTTCGGCGGCAGCTTCTTCGGGCAGGCGTACGAGGAGGACGACGTGCTGGTCCTGGTCACGCTCGCCGGCGACGCGAACCTCGACGGCATGGTGAACCTCTCCGACTTCAACAGCCTGGCGGTCAACTTCGGCACCGACGGCTACTGGCATGAGGGCGACTTCAACTACGACGGCGTGGTGAACCTGGCCGACTTCAACCTGCTGGCGGCGAACTTCGGCAAGAGCATTCTTCTGGGCGCATCAGTGCCGACGGACGACCCGGCCGCAGACTTGGCCGCCCTGTGGTCCGCCGCCGAAGCCGCAAACGTGCCGGAGCCGACGACACTGGCCCCCATGCTGGCCGCCGCCGGGCTGTTACGTCGTCGCCGGCGCTGAGTCGGAGGGATCGAGGGGAAGACGAGGCACGAAGGCACGAAGGGTTAGGGATCGAGGGAGTGAGGCATCAAGGCATCGAGGGGAACATGGCCGCCTGATGCCCCCCTGCACCCTGCTACTGCACCCTGCTACTGCCCCTGCTGCCTGTTGCCTCTCCTCACGGTACCATCCCGGGATGCCCGAACCCGACCTGTCGTTGAAGGATTTGAACGAGATCGCCCTGTCGCTCGCGGACGATGCGCGGACTGCCTCGCGTCGGCTCGTGCTGACGACGGGCCAGCAGCGGACGCGGGCGATCCGCCGGATCGCCACGGCGCTGCGGGACGGCGTCGAGGCGATCGAGGCGGCCAACCAGAAGGATCTTGCCGCCGCCGAGGCGGCCGGCGTGGCCTTGCCGACGCAGAAGCGGCTGGTCTTCGACGCGCCGCGGATCGAGAAGACCGCCGCCGGGCTCGAGCAGATCGCGGAGCAGCCCGACCCGGTCGGGCAGACGATCGAAGGCCACGTGCGGCCCAACGGCCTGCGGGTCGAACGCCGCCGCGTGCCGCTGGGCGTCGTGCTGTTCATTTACGAGAGCCGCCCGAACGTCACCGCCGACGCCGCGGCGCTGTGCCTCAAGAGCGGCAACGCCGTGATCCTCCGCGGCGGCCGCGAGGCATTCCACACCAACCAGGCCGTGCTCGACGCCGTGCGGCAGGGCCTGGCCGAGGCGGACATCGACCGCGACGTGGTGCAGCTCGTGCAGACGACGGACCGGGCGATCGTGCCGTTGCTCGTGAAGCAGCGCGGGCGGATCGACGTGGTGATCCCACGCGGCGGGCGGTCGCTCATCGAGGCCGTGACGGCCGAGAGCCACGTGCCGGTGCTCAAGCATTTCGACGGCAACTGCCACATTTTCGTGGACAAGACGCTTACGCGCATGCGTTCGCGGGTCGCCGAGATCGTGGTGAACGCCAAGGCCGGCTACCCGGGCGGGGCCGTCTGCAACGCGGTGGAGCACGTGCTGTTTCACGCCGACGTGCCGGCAGCGCTGATCAGCGAGACGGCCGAGGCGCTGCACGAGGCCGGCGTGCAGGTCCGCGGGGACGAGGCGATCCGTCAGGCGTTCAGCCCGGCGAAGGTCGCCAACGACTCCGACTGGGACACGGAGTACCTGGACCTGGTCGTGAGCATGAAGCGCGTCGACGACCTCGAGGAGGCGATCGAGCACATCAACCGCCACGGCTCGGGGCACACCGACGCGATTTTGACCGACGACGTGACGGCGGCCGAGGCGTTCGTCGCCGGCGTCGACTCGGCCAGCGTGATCGTGAACGCCAGCACCCGCTTCGCCGACGGCGGGGAGTACGGGCTGGGCGCCGAGATCGGCATCAGCACGGACAAGCTCCACGCCCGCGGCCCGATGGGGGCGGCCGACCTGACGAGCTACAAATGGGTGGTGACCGGCAACGGCCAGACGCGGGCGTGAACCGGCGGCGGGTTCAGGCGTTCGGGGCGGGGGCGTGCTCGTCCTCGTCGGAGCCGATGACGTCCAGGTTGGTGTAGTCGTCCAGGTTCAGCACGCTGACCTCGCCGCTGTCCTTGCGGATGGTGAGGCGGTCGAGCCAGAGCTTGCCGTCGCGGCTGTGGGCGTACCAACTGCCGGTCTGCTTCTGCTCGTACTTCACAATGGTGCCGACGACCGGCGTGCCCATGGAGTAGTGACGGGCGGCGATCTGCTGAAAGACCTTCACACGCGTGCCGGGAGTGAGCTTCTTGCGGAGTTGAGCGTCCATGAGGCCCGCGAGTCTATCCGAGGCAAGCCGGCGGGGAAATGCGCTCGCGAAAGCGCGAAGCCGCGAAGGAAGACACGAAGTCTTGAGAGGCTCTGCGTGGTGGGATGCACCGGACCCGTTTGCACCTACCGTCTTTATCACCGCAGAGCCGCAGAGAGCGCAGAGAGTTGAAGACCGCAGAGGGTGGGAAGAATTGGCCTTTTCTGGCACATTTACCCGTTATTTCTTCTCCCCGATCTCCCAATCTCTGTGGCCTCTGTGCCGTATGTTCTCACAAGCAAAAGTCACCTTGCCGCAAGCCCGTCGAGCCAGGTTTGCATGTCGGGCGGCCAGTCCATCTTGAAGTTCAGTTGCTGCCCGGTCATCGGGTGGACCAAGCCCAGGTGGTGGCTGTGCAGGGCCTGGCGCGGGGCACCGCTGGCGTCCGGCACGGCCGGGCCGGACATGGGTTTGTTGTAGAGCTTTTCGCCGCAGATCAGGTGGCCGGCCAGCGCCATGTGGATGCGGATCTGGTGCGTGCGGCCCGTCTTCAGGCGGCACTCCACCAGGTGGTACGCCCCGCCCACCGGCCCGAGCGGCCAGACGTGCGTCACCGCCCGCTGCGGCGCGCTACCCGGCGGCGGGTGGTCGGTGGCCTGGCGCACGCCGTCGCCACGGTCGCGGATGATCGGCACGTCGATCGTCATCGGCTGCGGGTGCCCGTGGCAGACGGCCAGGTAACGCCGGTCCACGTCGTGCCGCTTGAACAGCGCGATCAGCGCCGCCGCCGTGGCCGGGGTGCGGGCGAAGACCATCAGCCCGCTGGTGTCGCGGTCCAGCCGGTGCACCGCAATGACCTGTGGCAGCCGACCCGCCGGCCCGAACCGCCCCCCGGGCCCCGGCTTACGCCCGGCCGGCTTCCCGCGCCTTCCGGCCCGGCCCGCCCCGCTTTGCCGGGCGAGCACCCGGGGCAGCAACTCTTCGAGCGTCGGCTGCAGATTCCGCCGGCGGTTGCTCCAGCCCTGCTCCTCGGCGTGGCGGGTACTCGTGAGCCCGGCCGGCTTTTCCACGATCACCAGGTGCTCGTCCGCGTGGCGGATCCGCAAATCCGCCTCGCCCGGCGGCCTGGCGGCGGCGTGGTCGAGCACCTTCACCACGTCACCGGCCGACACACGCCGGCCTTCGTCCAGACAAAGGTTCCCGTTCACCTGCACGCGCCGGCCCGACAGCAGTTTCTTCACTTCCTGCCACGTGCCGCCGACACGCCGCTTCAGCACCGCCGTGACGGCGACGTTCGGCTCCTCGATGTGAATGATCCTTGGCATTTGCGTGCTTTTCAGTTCTGTGGAACGCCCGTTGCGGTATGCGGTGCGTCAACCAAACGAAAGGAGTTCGACATGCTGAAGGCTTTCTTGAAACTCGCGCTGGCCCGCAAGCTGTTCGGGATGATCTCCCGCCGTATGTCCGGCACGACGCGTCGCTGATCCGCCCGAGGCCGCCCCGAAACACCGGAGCCGAAATCTTCCCCGCAACACGCGTGCAATGCCATGCGTCTTGCGACGGCGGATTTCGGCTCCTGCCCGTTTCTACTTATCCTGCCGACCATGGACACCAGCCGTCTTCGTGACCTCTTCCAGCAGCAGTTCGGTTCCCAGGCGGAGGTGTGCGTTTTCGCCCCCGGCCGGGTGAACCTCATCGGCGAGCATACCGACTACAACGACGGCTTCGTCTGCCCCATGGCCATCGAGCCGGGCATCTACTTCGCCGCCCGCCGACGCAACGACCAGCAGATTCACCTGGCCAGCACCAGCTTCCCTGATACGCCCGTCACCCTCGACCTCGACGCCGCCTTCACCAAAACCGAACCGGCCTGGGGCAACTACCCGCGCGCCATGGCGGACAAGCTCAAGGCCGCGGCCATTCCGCTCACCGGCTTCGACGCCCTGCTCGTGGCCGACCTGCCCGAGGGGGGCGGGCTCTCCAGCTCGGCGGCGCTGCTCGTCGGCTTTGGCAAGCTGTGCATGGCCGTCGGCGGTCACGAGTTGGAGGCCGGTCGCCTCGCCGTCATCGCGCAGGCGGCCGAGCGCGAGATGGTGCAGTGCGGCATCATGGACCAGATGATCATCGCCTGCGCCCAGCCCGACTCGGCGATGATGCTCGACTGCCGCGACCTGTCCAGGCGGTTCATCCCCGTCCCGAAGGACGTGAGCATCGTGGTCGTGAACACGATGGTCAAACACGCCCTGACCGACGGCGGATACGACGCCCGCGTAAAGCAGTGCAAAGCCGGCCTGGCCGCCCTCTCCGAGCGCTTCGGCAACCTGCAGGCCCTGCGTGACGCCACGCCGGAGATGGTCGAGGCGCTGGCCGGCGAGGAGGACGACACCGTCTACCGCCGGTGCCGCCACGTGGTGCGCGAGATCGCGCGCGTGGGCACCTTCGCCGACTTCCTGGCCGCGGGGAACTACGCCGCCGCCGGGAAGCTCATGCTCGAAAGCCATGTGAGCCTCGCGAAAGACTACGAAGTTAGTTGCGACGAGCTGGACTGGATCGTGGACTTCGCCGGTAACCAGTCGGGCGTCTACGGCACCCGCATGACCGGCGGCGGCTTCGGCGGGTGCACCGTGAGCCTCGTGAAGCCCGAGGCCGTCGAGGGTTTCATCGCCGAGGTGAAGCCGGCGTACGCCGACAGATGGAAGAAGAACCCCGTCGCCTTCGCGACGCGGCCGGTCGGCGGCGCGCGTGTCATCAGGTGACGTAACACGACTCCGAAGGCTGCAGCCGGCATCTATCGCATCTCCAGCAGACGGCAGGCGGGTGACGCCGCGGGGCGTATGGTAATCTTTTGGCAATGCTCCCCGTTTCCGTCCTGCCGGCCGATCCCGACGCACTGGCCGCAACGCCGCTGACGTCGCTGGCGTACGCCAGCATCGCCGCCGAGCCCCCGGCCGACTTTTCGCCCAGCGGGTACGACCGCAACCTGTACCTGGACCTGGCCGAGGTCATCGTGCGCCAGGCGGCCGCGTGGGTGGATGAGACCGGTGCCGTGATCGACCCCGGCCTCGAGCGGGAGTTTCTGCAGACTTCCCCCCGTTTCGTCGGCGCGGCCGGGCCGCTGCTGGCAATGGGCCGCTGCACGGACCTCAGTCAGACGGTCTACCGCGTGATGGACCACGCCTGCGCGACCCTCGCCGGCAAGCAGGAGCTGCGCGACTTCTGGATGCGCGAACTCTGCACCGCCTACGCCTGCCTGAGCCACGTCGCGCCAGAGGCGAAGCTGGCGGCGTGGTCCGCCCATCTGCGTGCGTTTGATACCAACACCAACCACAGTGCCCACGGCCAGGGCAACCCCAACTTTGCCGCCTACGCCTCGGCCGGGGAGATGCTGCGCGAGCGGCTTGGCCTGCTGCCTCCGGGCCCGGGCACCAGCCCGGCCGGCAGCGCGTTCGCCACGGCACACATGCCGGCACAGCTCGACCTGCTGACCGACGACGGCCTCTACCGCGACCCGGGTGACCCGCTCACCTACGACATGACCACCCGCCTGCAGCTGCTGCTGGCGCTGGCCGCCGGTTACACCGGCCCAGCTGCTTCAGAGCTGAACACCCGCCTGGCCCGCGGCGGGCTGGTGGGGCTGCTTTACATGACGCCCGGCGGGCATTTCCCCTTCGGCGGGCGCAGCCACGGGTACCAGTTCAACGAGGCGATGACCGCGGCCGTCTGCGAAATCGAAGCCGCACGCTGGGCCGGCAGCGAGCCGGCGGTGGCCGGGGCGTTCAAGCGGCAGGCGCGCCTCTCGGCGCTGGCCACCCGGCGGTGGATCGCGGCCGAGCCGATGCGGCACATCAAGAACGCCTTCGACCCCAAGAGCCGCTTCGGGGAGGACGGGTACGGCTCCGTCGCCAAGTACGGCTGCCTCGCCGCCAGCTTCTTCGCGCTGGCGGCGTTGCTGGCGGATGACACGATCCTGGAAAGCCCCTGCCCGGCGGAGGTGGGCGGGTACGCGTTTGAGCTTTCCCCGGCGTTCCACAAGGTGTTCATGAACGTGGCCGGCACGTCGGTGCAGATCGACACGGCCGCGGACCTGGCGTACGACGCGACGGGCGTCGGCCGGTTCTGCCGTCGCGGCGTGCCGCTGGAACTGGGCCCCGGCATGCCGTTCACCGCGAGCCCGAAGTACGAACTCCCGGCCGGGCTGATCTCCCCCGCCGCCGCAGCCGTGGGCGTGGAATGGCGGACCGAAGCCGGCTGGGCCCGCCTGGCCGGGGCAACCGTTCAACGAGCCGACGTCACCATCGCCAACGACAACTCGTCGGCCGCCGAGGCCGACTCCGCCGAGGCCGATGTGCCGGAGCAGACCGTGACGATCCGCTACACGCTCGTGGACGCCCCGACGGTGACGGAAACCTACCGCCTGGCCGCAGGGCGTTTGCGGGTCAGCAGCCGGGTGGAAGGCGGCATGCCGGTGCGGATGACCGCGCCCCTGCTGGAGACGGACGGCCAGGCCGCCGGCGAGCTGCGCGCCCTCGAAGGCCGCGTACACGTAAACTACCGCGGCGCGGAGCTGATGGTGGCGTTCGACGACGAGGCCCGCTACGGCTTCGGCACGGAACTCATCGCCAACCGCCACGGCGTCTACCGCCTGCTGCTGGTGGAAGGCGACGCCGGCGAGGTGAGCGTGGAGTTGACGCTGGGGTGAGGGGGGGGCGAGAAGTCAGGAGTCAGAATGCAGAATGCAGAATGCAGAAGGAATACGGGCATTCTGGCTCCTGACTTCTGACTCCTGACTTCTCCTCAAACCCCCAGCGCCAACTCCGGCACGCCGATGTCCAGCCTCGGTTTGGCTTCGTCGATGGTGATTTTGCCGTCGAAGAGCTCACCGGCGGCACGGATGTACTCGATGGCGCGGCGCATCGCGCGGGCGTAGCGGCTGGCTTGGTGGTCGGTCCCGTCGACGGCGCGGTTCACCTCGGCCTCGGAGACGTCCTTGCCGTGTTGCAGCGTGCGGGCCGCGTGGATCAGCGGGTCGTTCGCGTCGTAGAAGTTCATGTCGATCAGGTACTTCTGCCATAGCGCCGGGTCCGGGGCGCCGGCGACGCGGGCATACTCCGCGAGGCGGATGTTGAACCCCTGCATCCCACGGAACAACCGGTCGAGCCAGGTGTGCACGTTCGCGTCGTCCGGGTTGAAGGTGTGCATGTGGATCAGCACGCGGCGGAAGGTGCTCATCAGCGCGTCATGAATCGTGGCGGTTCGGTCCATTTCCGACCGGGCCAGCAGGTCGGGCGTGAAGACGTCGTCCAGGCCGAACACTTCTTTGAGAATGAGCACGTCGCAATAGATGGTGCACTCGTTGAGGGGCGTGTCGTCGATCATGCGGGCGTCGATCGCCTGCTTGAAGTGGGTGAACACCGGCTTCATGTGCCGGTCGATGCTCCGGTGCGTCAGCGCGCCCAGGACGAAGGCGACCTTACGGCCCGCGTTCGGGTCCCGGTCGTGGGAAGGCTTGGCCTGCTCGCCGCGGGCCCAGTCGATGATCTGCGCGGACCAGTTGTCGGCACGTCGGGTCACGCCGCCCATCCGGGCCTCCTCGGGGTTCTTCTCCCAGGCGTCGCGCAACGGTTGTGGAACATCGCCCAGCTTCAGCACCAGGCGTCGGACGTCGTCGTGAATCGCGATGTGGGTAATGTGCTCGGACATACCCCGCTTTTGCTCCGGGCGGGCGGGGTTGTCAAGCGTTAGACGCTACCGGCCGCGCTCCAGGTGCACGGCCAGCAGCGTCACGTCCGCCGGGGTGATGCCGCTGATGCGTAGCGCCTGCCCGAGGCTCCGCGGCGTGAAGTCGGTCAGCTTCTGCCGGGCCTCGTTCCGCAGGCCGAAGACGCGGGCGTAGTCCAGCGCCTCGGGGATGAGCTTCGTCTCCAGCCGGATCAGCTTTTCGGCCTCGCGCTGCTGGCGGTCGATGTAGCCGGCGTACTTGCAGCCGATCTCCACAAGCCGGGCGACGGCCGGGTCGATCGTCTCGTCGTTCAGCAGCGTGGCCACCGTCGCCTCGTGCCGCCGGAGGTACTCGTCGCCGCGGACGCCGTCGATACGCGCCGACGCGACACGCGCCTGAAGATTCGCGACGGCCGAGCGGCGGTGCTCGAACGCCTGCCAGCGGTCGTCCGTCACGGTGCCGGCCTCGCGGGCCAGGGGCGTGAGGCGTTCGTCGGCATTGTCGGACCGCAGGTGCAGGCGGTGCTCGGCCCGGCTGGTGAACATGCGGTACGGCTCGGTCGGCGGCTTGGTGACCAGGTCGTCGATCAGCACGCCGACGTACGCCTCGTCGCGCCGGAGGACGAACGGCCGGTCGTCGGCCAGGGCGTGCCGGGCTGCGTTGATGCCGGCGACGAGCCCCTGCCCGGCCGCCTCCTCGTAACCGCTGGTGCCGTTGATCTGCCCGGCCAGAAACAGCCCGGCCACGAGCTTGGTCTCCAGCGTGCTGCGGATCTGCCGCGGCCAGACCATGTCGTACTCCACGGCGTACCCGGGCCGGATCATCACTGCGTCTTCAAGGCCTGCAATATTCGCCACCATCGCCCGTTGCACGTCCTCGGGCAGGCTCGTGGAGATGCCGTTGCAGTAGACCTCGTCGGTCTCGAGGCTTTCGGGCTCGAGGAAGATCTGGTGGCTCTGTTTGTCGGCGAAGCGGTGGACCTTGTCCTCGATGCTCGGGCAGTACCGCGGGCCGGTGCCCTGGATCTGGCCGGAAAACATCGGCGCGCGGTGCTTGTTGGCCTCGATGAGCGCGTGCACCGCGGCGTTGGTGTGCGTGATGTGGCAAGGCACCTGTTGAAGCGGGGGTGTCCAGGAAGAGAAGTCAGGAGTCAGAATGCAGGAGTCAGTAGCATCGCGAACCGCATTCTGATTAGTGACTCCTGACTTCTCACTTCTGACTTCTGACTTCTGACTTCTGACTCCTGAATTCCGTACCTCCCCGTACTCGTTCATGAAGCTGAACGGCATTGGCGTCTCGTCGCCGGGCTGTTCTTCGAGGCGGTGCCATTGGATGCTCCCGGCCCGCAGGCGCGGGGGTGTGCCGGTCTTCAGGCGGCCGAGTTCGAAGCCCAGCTCGGCGAGTTGCGTCGAGAGCGTGCGGCTGGGCGCCTCCCCCACGCGGCCGCCTTCTGTCTTGTGCTCACCGGTGTGCATCAGGCCCCGCATGAAGGTGCCGGTGGTGACGACGAGGGCGCGGCAGGTGAGTGTGGTTGCGTTTGCGAGCGTTAAGCCCTTCACCGCTCGACCCGGCCCTTCACTGCGCTCAGGACCGGCGTGGGGCGCACCCACCTCCACCCCTTCGTGCCTTCGTGCCTTCGTGCCTTCGTGCCTTTCCACCACAAGCCCCGCCACCTCCCCCTCGACGACGGTGATGTTCGGGCGGGTCCGGAGCAGGCGTTGGACTTCGCAAGCGTAGGCGTACTTGTCGGACTGGCAGCGGGGGCCCCACACGGCCGGGCCTTTGGAGCGGTTGAGCATGCGGAACTGAATGCCGGTGGCGTCGGCCGCCAGGCCCATCAGGCCGCCCAGGGCGTCGACTTCGCGGACGATCTGCCCCTTGGCCTGCCCGCCGACGGCCGGGTTGCAGCTCATCTGCCCGATGCGGTCGGCGCGGAGGGTCACCAGGCCGACGGAGCAGCCGATGCCCGCGGCGGCCCAGGCGGCCTCCGCCCCGGCGTGCCCGCCGCCGATCACGATGACGTCAAAGTCGTTCACGGCCGGAGTATAGCAGTCCGCCGCGGTCAGATTGAGGCAGGTGGCGGTCGCTCAGGCGGCGCGGCGGAGGTCGTTATCGCGGAGGTCGGCGTCTTCCAGCTTCAGCTTGGCGAGCATGCGAGTCATGCGGTCCTGGCTGTCCAGGAGCATGTTCATCGCCTCGACGCACAGGAGCAGGCTCTGCTGCTCGGCACCGGTGTCGTGACCGTTGAGCCGGCCTACCATAGTCGCAAACTTCGTGCGATAGGCCTGCGTGAAACGCGACATGAGTCGAAGCTCCGCGGCGAGTTCGTCGGGGGTGTCTGGTCCCATAGCTGTCGTCGCGGACCAAGCCCTGGCCCGCACCTTTCCCGCATACTTTATCGGAACCGAACCATATATTTCTTCAACTTACCCCTTGACATTTCGCTGCTCATCCACAACTCATCCACGGCCTGTGGAGCCCTCGGCCAGGAGCAGCCGGCGTTGCCGCCCGGCGTCGAACACCACCAGCAGACACGCCGCCGCGACGCCCACCAGCAGCAGCACCGTGCCCAGGTTTTCCACAGGCCCGGGAACCGCCAGCGACTGGTACACTTCCCACAGGGATAGCAAAAGCCCGATGAGGGCAGGAAAGAGCATCGCTGCCCTGATTCGGCGGGTGGCATTCATCTCGCAACCTTCCTGCCGTCGGCGTAGATTCGTGTAACAAGCGGCCCGGCGTCCGGGTCAAGTGGCCGACGCTTCAGTTCGATAATGACCGCAGGAGCACCCATGCTCAAATGCCTTCGACCTGCCAGTCTACCGTCAGTGGCGTTCGCCACAGCCCTCGGGCTTGTGGCGGCATGTCTTCCCGTCGCCGAGGTCGCGGCGGACTCGGGAGACGTCGCCGGCGGCGCGCGGTCGGGGACGTCCGCAATGATCGACGCCCGCCGGCATGTCATGCAGGTCGAAGTGGCGGTGCGTCGCGATATCCTCACGTACGACATGGACTTAGCCGCCGTCCGCCGAGACGCGGACACCGCCCGGGCACGCTACCATGCCGCCCGGATGGAGGTGATCAAGTCCCTCCGCAAGGACCCGGCGTACCGCCAAATCGAGGCAGAAGTACACCGCGCGCGGCAGGCACTTTCCGCGGCCGAGGAGACCTTCGAGGCCCGCTTCAAGCACGCCAACCGGCTGCTGCGGCTGCGGTCGCAATTGGGCAGCCTCGAGCGTGAAGCGGTGCTGACGGACTCCGCCTCCATGGAGGCGCGGTTCGCCCTGCAGGACGCCTACGCCGCACTCAAACAAGCCCGGGACGACTACGAGCAACGCGTCGCCGACAACAGCCAGCTCCGGCAGGCGCGGGAGCAACTGCTCGCACTTCGGCGGGCGCGGGCCGGGTTCGATTAACCAGGGGCGCCCCTTGGTTATCCACATTCCGCTCACATCCGATTCGGGTGCGACAGTAACGCCGTCCGACGATCCCTCGCCAGCGGGTATGCTCCTGAGCATGACCACCGCGAAACATCGCATGCTTGCCGGCGAGCTGTACGACCCGCAAGACCCCCTCCTCGCCGGCGAACGCCGACACGCCCGCACCCTCCTGGACCGGCTGAACAAGTCCCTCGGCGAGCCACGCCGGGAGCAGCACGAGCTGCTCCGCCAACTGCTGGGAGCCTTCGGCAAAGACGCGCACGTCGAGCCGCCCTTCTTTTGCGACTACGGCTACAACGTCCGCCTCGGGGCCGGGGCGTACCTCAATTGCAGCTGCGTGCTGCTGGATACGAATGTGATCGACATCGGCGAGCGGACGCTGCTCGGACCGGCCGTGCAGGTGTACGCGGCCCAGCACCCGCTCAACGCCGCCGAGCGGGCCGGCGGGCTCGAGCGGGGGCTTGCCGTGACGATCGGGGCGGACTGCTGGATCGGCGGCGGGGCGATCCTGGTGCCGGGGGTGAGCGTCGGGGCGGGTACCGTCGTCGGGGCGGGGAGCGTGGTGGTGAAGGACCTGCCGGCCGGGGTTCTGGCAGTGGGTAACCCGGCGCGGGTGGTGCGTTCGCTGTAGCTCCGAGGCACCGTAACCGACGTTTCAGCGAATTCGGATGGCAAAACGGTTGGAACCCGGCCCGGCGGATTCGTAACATTCACCGTCGACCGAACGCCGATTGAACGAGAAACACCATGGATACGCAGTTACTCCCCGACAACGTCCTGACGACGCAGCTTAAGAAGGTCGTCAACTGGGCCCGCCGATCGAGCCTCTGGCCGATGCCGTTCGCCACCGCCTGCTGCGGCATCGAGCTGATGGCCACCGCCAGCAGCCGGTACGACCTGGCCCGGTTCGGTGCCGAGGCCATGCGGTTCAGCCCCCGCCAGTCTGACCTGCTGATCGTCGCCGGCCGGGTGACGACCAAGATGATGCCGGTGCTCCAGCATATCTATCAGCAGATGACCGAGCCGAAGTGGGTCATCAGCATGGGTGCCTGCGCCAGCACGGGCGGCGTGTTCGACGCGTACGCCACGGTGCAGGGCATCGACCAGTTCATGCCGGTGGACGTCTACGTGCCCGGCTGCCCGCCGAGGCCCGAGACGCTCATCGAGGGCATCATGGCGCTTCAGCGGATCATCGATACCGACGGCCTGCCCCCTTCCGGAAAGCGCCGGGCGCTGCAGATCGCGCTGGAGCCCAGCTACCAGCCGGCCCCACAGCCGGTGCCGGTGAGCGTCGGCGGCACGGTGCTCAACCGCGGTTGAGGTGCCTGAGCGCGACAGACCTGATCTCATTTCCCCAAGTCCCGGGCTTTGCCCGGGGCTTTTTTTATGCCCGTGGGGGATTTCTGGCCCGCCCGCGGGCCGGGCAGCGCCTAATGGGGAGAGGCCACTTACGCCGACGGAGAGCCCATGCGATTCACGATGCACCTGACGATGATGATCCTTGCCCTGACATGCCTGACCGCCCGCGGGCAGTTCATCGGGCAGTTGGGCGGCGGCGACAAACCGCAACCCGGCGGCAACGCGGCGGGTAACACGCCCGCCGCCGGCAACGTGCCGGCGGGCCCGGCCGTCGGGCCGGGCAGTGTGCAGGTCGTCGACGCAGGTATGCAGATGGCGACGCACACGGTGGACCTCCCGGCCGGGTGGTCGGCGGACGTTCGGATCGTCTGGCGGCCGCACGCCAACTTCTTCGCCAGCCCGGAGATGACACTGACAGCCCCCGCCGGCGTCTCGGCGCACGTGCTGACGTCCCGGCCGTACACCTTCACCAACCACATGGAGACGGTGCAGCAGTTCAACCTCCGCCCCGGCAAGGAGACGCTCAACGGCAGCACCTTCCTCATGCCGCCGGACAGCCCCGGCGGACACGTGACGCGTGACATCCTGCCTGATCACCGCCCGCAGGCGCAGAACGTCCGCGTCGTCAGCCAAAAGCAACTGCCCGAACTGAAAAAGGTCTGGGAGGATCTGCTCGGCCCGACCATGCGAGACTTCAACCAGCTCGCCCAGCAGCTGCGCGAAGGCGGCTACAACGCCAACATGTGGCTGACCGCCGACGAGGCACGCATCCGTTACACCGAGGGCGGGCAGGAGTTTGAGGAGTCCTTCCTGATCGTCATGGCGCACACCCGCATGGACTTCAACGGCATGGGCATAATGCCGCCGATGATGAGCTACGACTGGAGCCGCCTGCAGTGCTACGCGATCCGTGCCCCGGCCGGGCGGCTCGACGCCGCCATGCCCCAGGCCGCCACTGTGCTGGCCAGCATCCGCTCCACGCCGCAGTGGTCGGCGATCAACATCGAGATGCAGAACCGCAGCGGCCAGCTGTCGCTGGAGAACGCCAGGAAGATGGCCCAGCAGCGGGAGGAACTCGCCAAGATGCACGCCCAGACGGTCAAGAACCGGGAGCAGTCCAACGACAAGATTCACCAGGCGTTCATCTCGTCGATCCACCAGGGCGGCTTCTAACCTGACCTCCTCAGCACGCCAGATCGCAATGCCACGGCCGAGGTGCGGTCGGCCTGGTTGGGGGCGTCGAGAAGCGCCTTGGAGGCCTGAGGCGTGTGAACCATCGCCCGACAGTCTCAGGCCGGCTGTTGGGTAGGGGCACCGAACAGCGCATCGACGAAGCGCTTGGGGTCGAAGGTCTCTACGTCCTGCGGGGTTTCGCCCAGGCCGATGAACTTCACGGGGATCTGCAGCTCGTCGCGGATGGCCAGCACCACGCCGCCCTTGGCCGTGCCGTCGAGCTTGGCCAGGACGATGCCGGTGACGTCGATCGCCTGCTTGAAGTTCTTCGCCTGGTTGATGCCGTTCTGCCCGGTGGTGGCGTCGAGCACGAGCAGCACCTCGTGCGGGGCCCCCTCGATGCGCTTGGCGATGACGTCGCGGATCTTGCTCAGCTCGCGCATCAGGTTCTGTTGCGTGTGCAGCCGGCCGGCGGTGTCGACGATGACGACGTCGATGTCGCGCGCCTTGGCCGCCTCGCACGCGTCGTAGGCGACGGCCGCCGGGTCGGCGCCGTGGGCGTGCTTCACGATCGGCACGTTCAGTCGGTCCGCCCAGATGGTGAGTTGGTCCACGGCCGCGGCGCAGAACGTGTCGGCCGCCGCCACCATCACCGACTTGCCCATCTGCTCCTTCAACACCCAGCAGAGCTTGGCGATGCTCGTCGTCTTCCCCGCTCCGTTGACCCCGGCGACCATGATCACCGTCGGCCCGGCCGCGGCGAAACGCAGCTCACGCGCCTCAGGCCCCTTCCAACCCGCGGCAAGCTCTTCGCGCACCACCTGCCCGGCCTGCTCGGCGTTCTTGATCTTGCCCAGCCGCCACCGGTCGTCCACGGCCTGCACCACACGCTCGGCGTTGGCCACGCCCATGTCAGCGGCGATGAACTTGGCCAGCATCTCGTCGAGGAACGCCCGGTCGATCTGCCGACCCGGGATGAACAACGTCCGGACGTCGGTGTTAAGGACCCTGGCCGTCTTGGTCAGGGCGCCTTTGAGCTTGTCGAGGGTTTTGCTGAAGAAGGCCATGGCACAGGGAGCAGGGAACAGGCAGCAGGGAACAGGAAACTGGAAACTAATGACCAGACGCGTGGGCAGGTCACTATGAGCCGCGGAGTTCGCGGATTTCCCGCAGGATCGTGTCCAGCACGCCGTTGACGAACGCGGCGCTCTCGGCGGTGGAGTACTCGCGGGCGATCTCGATCGCCTCGTCCAGCACCACCTTCGGCGGGGTGTCGGTGTCGGTCAACTCCCACACGGCCAGGCGCAGCAGGTTGCGGTCGACCGCCGGCATGCGTCGTGGCGGCCAGTCGGGACTGATGCGCTCCAGCCAGCGGTCGTTCACCTCCCGGCTGACCC
Organism: Phycisphaerae bacterium; assembly: GCA_050329715.1. GTDB lineage: Bacteria > Planctomycetota > Phycisphaerae > Tepidisphaerales > Tepidisphaeraceae > DAIOTR01. Next base: position 23,343 of record JBHJOM010000078.1, on the reverse strand, counting down.
ACGCGCCCCGGGCCGTCTCCACGGCACGGGTCCGGGCGACCTCATCCGCCTCCTCCCGCACGACGGAGCGCGCGACCGAATCCAGGTCCGCCATGTTGGCGTCCCAGGCGAACAAAATCTGCAAGGCGAGGCGGCGGGCTATCTGGGCACGAATCATCTGTGGGCGAGTATAGGTGCTAAGCACCCCACGGTCAGCAGCGGGCCGACGTGACACGACGTCGTCCTCTCGCACTGGGCCTCTCGCACTGGGCCTCTCGCACTCGGCGATCCGAATGTGCGATACTCCCCGTGTGCCCGCAACGATCATCGACGGCGTGACCCTCTCCATCGAAACCCGCAGCCGGGTCAAGGCCGGCGTGCGCCGACTCAAGGCGCTGGGCCACCCTGTGCAACTGGCCGCGATCCTCGTCGGCGCCAGCCCGGCCGGGGAGGTCTACGCCCGCCGGCAGGGCGAGGCGTGCCGCGCGCTGGGCATCGAGTACCAGCTGATCACCCTGCCGGCCGACGTCAGCTTCCAGGCCGCCTGCGGGCAGATCGATGCCCTGAACGCCGACGCCGCCGTCACCGGCGTCATGCTCCACCTGCCACTGCCGCAGCACCTCAACGCCGTCGACCTGCAGTACCGCATCACCCCCGCCAAGGACGTGGAGGGCGTCAACCCCGCGAACATCGGCTACACCGTCTACGGCCGCACGCTCATCGGCCCGTGCACGGCCATGGCGGCCGTGGCGATGGTCGAGGCCTCCGGCGTGCCGCTGGAGGGTGCCGAGGCCGTGGTGGTCGGCGCTAGCGAGATCGCCGGCAAGCCGATCGCACTGCTGCTCTCGCAGCGCAAGGCGACGGTAACCATCTGCCAGAAGGAGACGGCGGACGTGCCGCTGCACACCCGCCGGGCGGACATCCTCGTCGTCGCCGTCGGCCGGCCGGGGCTCATCACCGCGGACCACATCAAGCCCGGCGCGTGCGTGATCGACGTGGGCATCAACCGCGTGCCGGGTCCGGACGGCAAGACGGTGACCGTCGGCGACATCGACTTCGACGCCGTGGCGGAAAAAGCCGGCCACATCACGCCCGTCCCCGGCGGCGTGGGCCCGATGACCGTCGCGATGCTGATGAGCAACACCCTGCGTGCCGCGGAACTCGCGGCGTCGTCGGCCTGAAGCCGCCTCGTATTGACGCCACCATGTGTTGAAGCCGCCGGTTCAGAGCCGGCTGATGAGCAACTCGCGCTGGAAGATCATTTCCTTGGGCAAATCACCGGCGAGGCGGAGGAAAAGCTCCTCCTGGCTGAGGATTTCCGCCTTGAAATCCTGCGGGTCGACGTATTCGAGGGCGCGGAACAGCTTGTGGTCGATGTCCTCCAGGCCCTCCAGGTCGATGTCCGCCGAGCGCGGCATCCAGCCCAGCGGGGTTTCGACAGCGTAGCTTCGGCCGTGGCAGCGGTCGATGATCCACTTGAGCACGCGCATGTTCTCGCCGAAGCCCGGCCAGATGAAGTTCCCCTCGTCGTCCTTGCGGAACCAGTTGACGGCGAACATCCGCGGCGGGTCGCGCATCAGCTTGCGCATGCGGTACCAGTGCACCAGGTAGTCACGGATGTGGTAGCCGATGAACGGGAGCATGGCCATGGGGTCGCGGCGGATGACGCCGGTCTGCCCGGTGGCCGCGGCGGTGGTCTCGCTGCCGAGGGTCGCCCCGACGTAGACGCCGTGAATCCAGTTGAATGCCTGGTAGACCAGCGGGATGACCTTGCTGCGTCGCCCGCCGAAGATGATCGCGCTGATCTCCACGCCGGCCGGGTCGTCGGCGGCGGGGTCCAGCACGGGGTTGTTCTCCATGGGGCAGGTGAAGCGGCTGTTGGGGTGCGCCGCGGGCGTGCCGCGGGCGGGCGTCCATTCCTCGCCTTTCCAATCGATGCAATACGCGGGGGGCTCTTTGGTCATCCCCTCCCACCAGACGTCGCGCGTCTGGGGGATGTACGCCACGTTCGTGAAGATCGTGTTCCGGCGGATCATCTCCATCGCATTGGGGTTCGTCTTGTCGTTCGTGCCGGGCACCACGCCGAAGTACCCCTTCTCCGGGTTCACGGCCCGCAGCCGGCCGGTGGCCTCGTCCACCCACATCCAGGCGATGTCATCCCCGACCGTCGTGATCTTCCAGCCCGTCTTGCGGTATCGTTCCGGCGGAATCATCATCGCGAAGTTCGTCTTCCCGCACGCCGAGGGGAACGCCGCGGCCACGTACGTCTTCTCACGACCCCCTTCGCAGTCGTTCACCCCCTCGGCCCCCAGGATGAGCATGTGCTCGGCCATCCAGTTCTGGTGGCGGCCCAGGTAGCTGGCGATGCGCAGCGCCAGGCACTTCTTGCCGAGCAGCGCGTTGCCGCCGTAGCCCGAGCCGAAGCTCCAGATCGTGTTGTCCAGCGGGAAGTGGCAGATGTAGCGTCGCTCCGGGTTCACGTCGCCGGTGCAGTGCAGGCAGCGGGTGAACTCGTCGCCGTCGCCGAGCTGTTCCCAGGCGATTTTGCCCAGCCGCGTCATGATCTGCATGCTCGCCGCGACGTAGATGCTGTCGGTCAGTTGTACGCCCACCTTCGCCAGTGGTGAGCCCTTGGGCCCCATGACGAAAGGCAGCACGTACATCGTGCGGCCCTTGTAGCTGCCTTCGAACAGCGGCGTGAGCTTGCCGTACGCCTCGCGCGACTCCATGAAGTGGTTCGTCGGCCCGGCGACCTCTTCGCTGGGCCCGCAGATGAACGTCAGGTGCTCGGTGCGTGCCACGTCGTTGGAGTTGGACCGATGAAAGTAGCAGCCCGGCCACTTCTTCTGATCCAGCTCGACGAACACCCCCTCTTCGCAACCCTGCTTGAACAACGCCTTGTGGTGCGCGTCCGACCCGTCGCAGAACACGACTTTGTCGGGCTGGGTCAGAGCTACGCACTTCTCGATCCACGCACGAACGTTGACGTTCGGGCAATCGGCTTCGCAGAGCCGTCCGGCAGGTTCGCTCGTCATCTGACTTTCCTTTCGGCTGTTGCCGATACGACGGGGTCGTGGGGCGTTGGGCGTGTTCCGGCAGGACCACCGGCCGACCCTTATGTTCTACGGGAAATCGCTGTTGGCAATTCATCATGCATGGACGAGCCCGCCTGTCAGTGCGACAATCCCCGTGGCCGCTACCCTTGGCAACCCCAACCGGAGACCGCACCGATGCATACCGTCCGAATCCGCCTGGCAAAACGCCGCATCGCCCGTTTCAAGTGCACCGCCCTGGCCGTCGCGCCCGTGCTGCTGCTGGCCGCGACACTACCCGGCTGCCAGGCCGACGGCGACAACGGGCAGGCCGTTCAGGTTCAGGCCGGCCCGGAGTTGGACAGCTTCCGCAACAGCCTCCAGGACCAGAACCCCAACTACCGCATCGGCTTCGTCAACGAAACCCTCCCGGAGCTGCCCTTCGCCTCGGTGGGTCGAATCCCCGTCTCTGACTTCAAGGGCGGCGAGTTGATCACCTTCCTCGACCCGGGCACGCGCCAGTCCATCGCCACGGGCGAGGTCATCCGCGTGGAAGACGACGCGCTTTACGTCGAGTTCGAGCCGTATCCGGGAACACTGGGCCGTCGGCCCGTACCGGGCGACTGGGCGTACCACCTCATCGACTGACCCACGCCGACAGTCGTCCCTGCCCACGGCGACATGCCCGCGTCTCAATGGCCGCGTCTCAATGGCAGCTTTGAAACTCATCCTCGCCAGTGCCTCCCCGCGCCGGCGGCACCTGCTTGCCGAGGCCGGCGTCGCCTTCGACGTCGACCCCGCCGACGTCGACGAAACCGCCTACGACCCGGCCCTGCCCCCCGTCGGCGTCGGCGAGTTCCTCGCCCGCGCCAAGGCCGCCGTCGTCGCCGCCCGGCACCCCGTCGCCCTCGTCCTGGCGGCGGATACCGTCGTGGCCGTCGGCGACGAACTGCTCGGCAAGGCCGAGACGCCCGAGGAGGCCCGCCGCATCCTCGGCAAGCTCTCGGGCAGGCGGCACCAGGTCGTCACCGGGTACGCCCTGGCATTGCCCGGGCCGGCGGAGGGGCGGCCGACCCTGGCCGGCGCCTGCACGAGCTGGGTCGTCATGCGGGCACTTTCACCGACCGAACTCGAAGAATACGTCGCCTCGGGGTTGTGGCGGGGCAAGGCCGGCGCATACGGCATCCAGGACCGCGACCCGTTCGTCACCGCCGTCGAAGGCAGCTGGAGCAACATCGTCGGCCTGCCGATGGAAACCGTCCTGCCGCTGCTCCAGGCCCACGGCATCACGGCCGAGCGTTGAAGTTGCTCAGGCGGCTTTGGTCTGGGCGTTGGCGGCCGGGAGGTAGAGGGTGAACGTCGCCCCGCGGCCGGGGGCACTGTCCAGTGTGATGCGCCCGCCGTGGTGCTCGACGATTTCCCGGCAGAGCGCCAGCCCGAGCCCGTTGCCGCCGGCCGAACGTTTGCTGGGGGTTTTGGTCGTGAAGAACGGCTCGAAGATCCGCTCGGCCAGGTCTGCCGGCACGCCGGGGCCGGTGTCGGCGACGCTGAGCGTCACCCATCCGTCCGGCTGAAGCCCGGCCACGACCGTGAGTGACCCGCCGCGACCGAGCATCGCCTGCCTCGCGTTGATCAGCAGGTTCAGCAGCACCTGTTCGAGCTGGACGGCATCACCCTGGACGGCCAGGCCCGGCGGCACGCGTAGCCGCAGGGCGATGCCGTCCTTGGCGGGGTCGCGGGCCATCACCAGCAGGGTGTCCTCGACGAGCTTTTGCAGGTCCACGTCGCCGGAGTAGCTCTCGCCACGGGTGAGATTCAGCAGGCTCGAGCAAATGCGTCCCGCTTTGGAGCTGCCGGCGTAGCACTTGGTCAGCGCCTTGCGGATCAGCTCCATGTCCGGGTTGTCCGACTCGGCCGAGGCCAGGGCGAACTGGCTGTAGCTGACAATGGGCGTCAGGATGTTGTTAAACTCATGGGCGATGATGGCCGTCATCGTGCCGACGGTCGCCAGACGCTGGCTCTCCTCGAGTTGCCGCTTGAGCATCTCGAGCTGCTGCACGGCCTCATCGAACCGAGCCTCGAACGCCTCAAGGAGAGTTTGTTTGTCAGAAGGCACATCCATCGCCCAAGCGTCATCGGCCTTGGCGGGCGGGCACATGCACCGAAGGCCGTTATGGGACGGCCGGCAAAGCCAATCAGGTGCAATCCGGCACAACCTTGCGGGCCGACGCCCCAGACGGCCCGGCCTGAGCCCAGGCTGAACCCAGCCTGAGCCCGGCCCAATCCTTGTGCAGCAATCAAGTTATGGCGGTTGACGCCGAGCGTGAAGGCCTGAAGGCGGGAATGGTCAGGGCCGGGGTCGAACCGGCGACACTGCGATTTTCAGTCGCATGCTCTACCAACTGAGCTACCTGACCGATGAATCGGAGACTTTAGCACGCACCCATGGCTTTTCAAGCCACCTAGCCCCCCGCCGCCGACATGACCAGACGGGCTGCGACGCCTGCGTGTTGTGCGGCGGCTGCCTGTAACTGACAAGCGGGCGGTCTGCCTGTAACATCGCCGCCTTGTTGCCGGCAGGAGCGCCTGCAACTGCACCGCCGCCGGACGTTTATGGACCCACTTACCGTCGAGAATGTCGAGAAGCACTACCGCCAGGGGGACCAGACGGTTCGCGCCCTGGCCGGCGTGACCCTCGGCGTGCCCGAGGGGCGGTTCATGGCCATCATGGGTGCCTCCGGCAGCGGCAAGAGCACGCTGCTGCACCTCATGGCCGGGCTCACCACCGCCGACGCCGGGACCGTCCGCGTCGTCGGTACGGACTTGGCCCGCCTGGGCGACCGGAAGCTGACGCTCTTTCGCCGACGGCAGATCGGGCTGGTTTTCCAGAGTTTCAACCTCATTCCGACGCTCACGCTGGAAGAGAACGTCAGCCTGCCGCTGATGCTCGACGGCCGCCTCGACCGGGCCGCCAAGGCCCGCGTCCGCGACCTGATCGACACCCTGGGCCTGGCCAAACGGGCCGGCCACCGCCCCGACGCCATGAGCGGCGGCGAGCAGCAACGCTGTGCCATCGGCCGGGCCCTGGCGACCGACCCGGCCGTGGTCCTCGCCGACGAGCCTACCGGCAACCTGGACACCGCCAACAGCCAGGCCGTCTGCGACCTGCTACGGAGCCTCTGCCGCCAGACCGGCAAGACGATCGTGATGGTCACGCACGAGCCGAGCGTCGCCGCCTACGCCGACGAGGTGGCCGTGCTCCGCGACGGGCTGCTGCTGGACCGGTTCGAGACCGCCCCGCTGACCGGCGGCGGCGCTTTGGCCGCCCGGTATCAGGAACTGGTCGCCGGGGTGTAAAACCGGGGTTTTTAAGTGAATACGGAACAAAAAAGACGACCGTCCCGCGCTCGGGACGGTCGCCTTCACGTCTCTCAGACTCCCCTCCCAGGGTAGGCATGAGAGTACGGCTTGATGACGGGGATCAACTTACTTGCCGGCGACCTGCTCCACGGCCTGGGTCTCGGTATCGGCGGCGGCGGCATCGGCGGCGGGGGCGGCGGGGGCGGCGGCGGCGGCGTGCGTCGCCACGACCGGAACCTCCGGCATACCCGCCTCGAGGGTGCTGACGTACGTCGGGATGATGAACGCCTCGGCCGCTTGGTTCATCAGCGTCTGGGCGCCGAAAAGTGCGAAAAACGACACGAAAAGGCTCACCAACACCGTCGGCACGAACGCCTTGAGGTACCGGCTGCGACCCGACTCGACCGGGCAGGCCGGCGTCATCTGGTCGCTGATCTGCACGTCGTCAATCGACGCGTCCGAGGAGGGGCAGAACAGGCCCGTGAGCCGGGCGTTGGGCACCTTGGCGGCGGCATTCGGCTCGGCGTCCGCGGTCGTCGCGGCCTTGAGCATCTCCGTGCCCATCTTCAGAAAGGCCGCCCGGTTACCGACCAGGCCCAACTCACGACGCCGACGCTCCAACCGCGCCACACCTGCGCCCTGGACCTCGATCGACTCCAGCTCGCCCACAATTTTCGCCAATCGCTCTCGGAACATGGTCTCCATCTTTATGCCTTGATTAAAAACATACCTATCGGGATCAGCCGTCGCCCAGTGACTAGGCATATGACCGGCTAATCCTGCAGCAGTCATCGGTGCTTCAAGAACCGTGCCATGAATATCATTCTGGAAAAAATGGCTTATCCAACCCCCGACGAACGCCTCCAAAGCCGTCTCACATCCAATGCTCATCTCCATTGCACGATTACCGGGCGATCGTCTGCCCGCAAATGCAGCAACCCGTCCGCCGGCCGCGCGATTCCTCGCCATGCCCGCTCGCCATGCCCGCTCGGCATGCCCTCTGCCATACCCTGCCGCACCCTGCCGCACCCCGCCGCCAGCCCGCCCACCCCGTCGGGGACGCAAAAAACCGACCGGGCGGAGGTCGTCCTCCGCCCGGCCGGCTTGTCATCCGTCTGCCTCTCCCCCCGAAAGGCCCGGATCCTGTCCCGCTATCGGCCCGCCACGACCGGATCATCCCCCGTGGCTTTAGGCGTGCCCGGCAGGTTCCCGTACTCGTGCCAGCTCGCGTCGTAAACCACCACGTCCGGGTAGCCAAGGTCCTTGAGGATCAGGTACGGCAGGCTTACCCGTGTGGACGTCTGGCAGTACAACACGATCGTCCTGTCCGGCGTGATGCCCTCGGCCTTGAGCCGCTGCACGATCGCGTCCTTCTCGCTGAGCGTCTTGCCCTGCCCCTGAATCTGCTCGGCGTAATCGATTCGAACCGCCCCGGGAATGTGCCCGCCGTGCGCGTTGTTCCGCTTGTCCTGGCCGGTGTATTCGCCCAGGCTGCGGGTGTCGTAGAAGGCGACGTTCGGGTTCTGGAGGTTCGCCAGCACGTCGTCGAGGTTCCAGACGAACCCCTCGATCGGCTCGGCCCGGAACTGTGCCGGGCTCGGGCTCACCGGCTCGGCGGACAGCTCAAAACCGGCGTTTTTCCAGGCTTCCACGCCCACGCCGTCCAGAAAGCTGACCTGCTCGTGCCCGAGCCAGTGCAGGATCATCGCCGGGATTGACCCGTCCGTCTGGCCGGCGTGGTTGCCGTAGACCACCACGTGCGTCTCGGGCGAAACGCCGATTTCCGAGAAGATTTGCACGTATTTCGCCACGTCCGGCGAGCCGTCGGGCTTGCGGAAGATGTACTGGCTGTCCCCCTGGCCGGGCTTGGCGCTGGGCGTTCGCAGGTCCTCGCCGGGCAGGTTCACCGCACCGGGGATGTGCCCCTGGGCGTAGGCCTCGGGGCTGCGGGCGTCCAGGACCAGCAGGTTCGGCTCTCCGAGGCGGGCTGCGAGCTGCTCGGCGGTCGTGAAGTACGTCCAGCCCCACTCGGCCGGCTGCGAGGCCTCGACGCCGGCAACCTGCCCCGCCTGCTCCGCTGAGACGCCGCCGCCCAGAAATGCCACGCCCGCGCCCAATGCCAGCACGCCCGCGGCGAACACCGATACCGAACCCTTGTTCAACATAACGCTCCTTACCTATGGGGAATCAACTCAACTCCCACACGCTAGCGAGCGTTCATCGACATGTCAACTACCTATAGGAATGTAGGTATTTCCGGCGTCCAGTTTCGTCCACGCCGAGCCGTCCGACGTTCACCGTCGGGCCACCTTATGTCCAAAAAAACGGCCCTGGGTCCATCGGAAGGCCACAGGAAGTCCAATGAAACCGGACGCCGGTCCACCCCGCCTCACTCAGGCCCCAAAAGTTCCTGCTGCGCATCAACTTGTTGCCGGGAATACGTCGGTTTGACGCAACTCGGGAACGCCGCAAGGATGCGCTGTGCCGTCTGGACTTCCTCCGGCCCGCCCCTGGCTTCCACAGTTTTGGCCCGCTCCTGGAGCTGTGCATACGCCGACCCGGCCGCCACCGGCGGGCGACGCACCGCCCGACGCTGCGCCTCCGGCACACGCGCCATGTACTCGGCGGCCATCTCGCGCGCACGCTCCACCCGACGCTGAAGGCTCGGGTGGGTGCTCATCATCTCCGGCGTCGAGTCCTGGCCGGCGTCGACCATCTGCTGGAAGAAGTCCCCGAACCGCTCCGGGTCGTACCCGGCCCGCACGTAGAAGGCGAAGCCCAGCTCGTCGGCCTCCAGCTCGTCGGCGCGGCTGAAGCCCATGCCGATGAACGACCCGACCGCCCCGCCGATGCCCGCCCCGGCCGCGGCGCCGGTCTGCCAGTTGTCCTCACCGCCGAGCAGCCCGCCGGCGACGGCACCGCCGGCGGCCAGGCCCAGCACGCCGTACTGCCGCTGCATGCCGTTGTGCACGTGCCGCCCGTAGATATGCCCGAACTCGTGCGCCACCACCGCCGCGAATGCGTCCTCCGTCGCCGAGGTGGTGAACAGCTCCGTGTACATGTAGACGTGCGGCCCGCCGGTCGTGAAGGCGTTCAACTGGTCGCTCTTCACGAAGTGAAAGTTCGTCTCCTGGAACATCCACTCCGCGTCGGCGTCGAACGCCGCCTCCGGCCCGAAGTCCTCGGCGTAAAGCTCCCTGGCCGCGGCGATGATGCGGGCACCGATCTCGTCCAGGTACCCGTCCAGCACCGGGTCGCTCACCACGGCCGGCTCGAGCTGCACGTGGGCGTTGTTGCTCTGCGCGATGACCGTCTGGTCACTCACCGAACAGCCCACGGTGAAGAGCGAAAGTGTTAAAAACAGGCAAGCCAGTTGTTTCACGGGTCGGTCCTCCGGGTCGGGCAACATTCTACGCCCTTCCCCCCGCCCGGCGATACCCGGCGTCACAAGGCCGGGCATTTGCATCCTCGAACCCGGCAGAACCCATCCGCCGGGGGTCCGGGAACATGGGAGCGTTGAGACGTGGGACCGTTGAGACGTGGGAGCGTGGGAGCGTAGAGACGCGGAGAACGTCGGCCAATTCTACGTTGCTCGCCCCGAACAGACGCCGCATTCCCCGCCCCGAAGCTCCACCTCCTTCCTCGCCCCTCCGGGGTGAAGAGGGGCGTCATCGCGTCCAGGGTCCCAGCCGGTTTGCTTGCTTTCATCGGTTTCGATCCACGATTCGAGTTCTCTGGGGCTCATGTTGACGTGATCGTAGAAGTCCTTGCGGATGTCGGGTTTCTCTTTGCCGTCCGTCTCGCTCATGGGGAGACGGGAGGCGACCGGTGTGCCTCGTGACGGCGGGCGGGCTGTTCGGTTTGTCGGGCGTACATCAAGTGGGCGGGCGGTTACGTCGATGCAAGACATATCCCGACACTTCCGTCGGCATAGCCATACCGGGGTGTTCCCTTGCGAAGCGTAGACGAACCATTCGACCTGATCGTGATTGGCTCCGGCCCGGCCGGGCAGCGGGCGGCGCAGCAGGCCGCCACACTCGACAAGCGCGTCGCCCTCATCGAGCGGCGCCAGTCTCTGGGTGGCGTGTGCGTGCACAGCGGCACCATCCCCAGCAAGGCGATCCGCGAGGCCGTGCTCCACCTGACGGGCATGGCCGGCGGCTACCTGCACGACCGCCCCGTCCAGCGCCGCCTGAGCATGTCCGAGTTGCTGAACGTCGCCGCCCGCGTCGTGCATCGCGAGGTGGAGGTGCTCTCCAAGCGGCTGGCGACGGCGGGCATCTGCATGTTCTTCGGCGACGCCAGCTTCGTCTCGCCGCACGTGGTTCACGTGCAGGACACCGAAGGCAACGCCAGCGACATCTTCGGCGAGCGCGTGCTGGTGGCCGTGGGCACCACGCCCGCCCGCCCGGACGACGTGCCGTTCGACGGCCGGACCGTCATCGACTCCAACGAGCTGCTTTTGCTGCCGGAACTGCCGGAATCGATGCTGATTCTGGGCGGCGGCGTCATCGGCACGGAGTACGCCTGCATGATGGCCGGCGCCGGCGTGAAGGTGACGCTGCTTGAACGCCGCGACAACCTGCTGGGCTTCGTGGACGAACAGATCGGGCGGAAGCTCGAAGCCCACCTCATCGGGCTGGGCGTGGACCTGAGGCTCGGCGTGAAAGTCGGGCCGATTCGCACCGACGGCAAGTCCGCCACGATCATCGCCGACGGCCGGGCGACCAAGGCCGACGTACTGCTCTACACCCTCGGGCGGCAGGGTGCCGTCAGCGGCCTGGACCTGCACAAGGCCGGCCTCGCGCCCGACGACCGCGGCCGACTGGTCGTCGACGAGGCGTTCCGCACCAGCGTCCCGCACATCTATGCCGCCGGCGACGTCATCGGCTTCCCGGCGCTGGCCGCCACGAGCGTCGAACAGGGCCGGGCCGCGGCCTGCAGCATGTTCGGCTGCTGGACCGACCGCGACGCGGTGCCCCACGCGGACTCCAAACCGATCTTCCCGTTCGGCGTCTACACGATTCCGGAAATCAGCATGATCGGCCCGACGGAGCAGCAATTGGTCGCCGCGGCACAACCGTTCGCCGTCGGCTGCTGCAACTACAGCCAGACGGCCCGCGGGCACCTGCTGGGCGACAACGACGGCTTCCTGAAGCTGCTGTTCCACCCGCAAAGCCGCCGACTGCTGGCCGTACACGCCATCGGCACGCAGGCCTGCGAACTGGTGCACCTGGGCCAGGCGGTGATGGCGGCGAACTTTCCCGTCGACTATTTCATCGATAGCATATTCAACTACCCGACGCTCGCCGAGACCTACAAGCTCGCGGCCGAGGACGGCATCCGCAAGCTCGCGGCGTAGGCGAGGTCGGCGAGGTAGACGTGCGGCCTGGTCGCACTTTTGGCGCACGTCATCCTCTGTGCCTGCCGGCGGCGGCTCGTGTAACATCGCCGCACCATGAAGGTGCCCCTGCTCGACCTGACGGCCCAGTACAAGACGATCAAGGACGACGTCCGAAAGGCGATCGACGAGGTCTGTGAGACCCAGTCGCTCATCCTCGGCCCGCACGTGGCCGGCTTCGAGGCGGACCTGGCCGCCTGCTGCCGCACCGCCCACGCCGTCGGCGTCTCGAGCGGGACGGATGCACTGCTGGCGATCATGATGGCGCTGAACATCGGCCCCGGCGACGAGGTGATCGTGCCGTCGTTCACCTTCTTCGCCACGGGCGGCTGCGTACACCGCGTGGGCGCGACGCCGGTGTTCGTGGACATCGACCCGGATACGTTCAACATCGACCCGGCCGCGGTGGAGAAGGCGGTGACGCCGCGGACCAGGGCGATCATTCCCGTACACCTGTTCGGGCAGATGGCCCAGGTGGAGAGGCTGAACGAGATCGCCTGTTCCGCCGGCCGGGAGATTTACGTGCTGGAGGACGCCGCCCAGGCCATCGGCGCGACGCGTTTCGGCACCCCCGCCTGCGGCATGGGCTTCGCCGGGGCGCTGAGCTTCTACCCGACCAAGAACCTGGGCGCATTCGGTGATGCGGGGGCCGTCTGCTGCCAGGACGATGCGTTGGCGGAGCGCGTGCGGCTCGTCCGCGTACACGGCAGCGGGCACACGTACTACCACGAGATGGTGGGGGGCAACTTCCGCATCGCCGCAATTCAGGCGGCGGTTCTGAAGGTGAAACTCGCCCGATTGGAAGGCTGGAACGAAGCCCGGAGGCGTCACGCCGCGATCTACGACGCGGCCTTCGCCGGCACGGCCGTGGCGGCGCCGCGCATCATCGAGGGCAATGTCAGCACGTACAACCAGTACGTCGTTCGGGTGCCCGACCGGGACGCCGTGCGGCAGAAGCTGGCCGACGCCGGCGTCGGCAGTGGCGTCTACTACCCGCTGGGGCTGCACCTGCAGGCGTGCTTCGCCCACCTGGGCTACAAGGCGGGTGACCTGCCCGAGACGGAGCGTGCCTGTGCCGAGGTGCTGGCGTTGCCCGTCTACCCGGAGCTGAGCGACGAGCAGATAAGCTACGCCGCCGAGCAGGTTCTGCTGGCGGCGGGCTGAGGGGGCTTCACTCGGCGTTGGCCTGCTGCGGCGCACCCTGTGGCGGGCCGCCGCGGCCCGGGCGTTGCGGCGGGGTGCGGAACTGTTCGAGGTTGATGCCGGCCTGTTCCAGCAGCCTTGCCCCCTCGCCGACCTGCAGCACGAGCACGCGGTCCCCGGCCTCCAGGCCGTCGGTGACCTGCGCGTCCGTCTGGTTGATCGCGCCGATCTGCACCTGTCGGGGCGTGAGGCGTTCACCCTCGGGCACGAAGACGAAGCTGGCCTGCCCGACGCGGAAGATGCTCGTCAGCGGGACCTTCAGCACGTCCGACAGGCGTTCAATGAAGATGGTCGTCTCGACACTGTTGCCCGGCTTCACGTTGCCGGGGGTTTCGTCCAGCACCAGGTCGACGGGGAACTCACGCAGGTCCGGGTTGAACCAGCGGTTGCCGCTGTCGGCCAGCGGTGCGATTCGCGTGATCGTCGCCGAGAGTGTCGGCCCGCCGCCGGGCAGCCGCACGGTCGACTTCATGCCCACGTCCAGTTGCGTCACGTCCGACTCGTTGATGCGTACGACGACCTTCATCTGCTCCGTGTTGGGCAGCTTCAGCAGCGTCTGGCGGTGGCGGACTTCGGCGCCTTCGATGATCTGCTCGCTGTCGTTTCGGCCGTCGTTGTTGTAGACGACGATGCCCGGTGCCGGTGCCGTAATTCTTGTGGCGGCGTACTGCTGCTCCCAGTGGGCAAGCCGTTGGCGGCGGTTCATGAGGCGAAGCTCCCTGCTCCGCACCTGCGCCTCGAGCCGGGCGATTTCCGCCGAGTTCTGCCGGGCGACGCGCTCCAGGTCACCTGTAGCCTGCATGAGCTTGTTGTTCAGGCTCGTGATGTCCTTGGGGTGGGTGTACTCCAGCAGCAGTTGCAGGTCGCCGCGGGCCTTCACCAGGCGGTTGCGGGCCTGGATGAGTTCCTCTTCCTTCTTCTTCGTCTCGGCCTGCGTGACAAAGCCCTTGCGCTGCAGGGCACGCGTCTGGCGGAAGTCGTCCTCCTTGTTCTTGAGGTTCAGCTCCGCCATCTGCACTTCGGTCTCGGCGTCGCGCTTCAACTGGGGGAACTTGCCGTTGGTGTACTCGGCCAACTCCAGCTCGGCCAGCTGGAGCATGACCTTGGCCCCTTCCAGCTCGGCGGCGTTCTTGCTCTTCTGGATTTCGAGCTGCTCGCGCGCATTCACCAGCTCCGCCTCGTCGGCGGCGACTTCCATCTGCGTCTCTTCCAGCTCCGTGGCCGTCTGGCTGGCGTCCACGGTAACGAGCAGGTCCCCCTCCTTCACCCGCGTGCCCTCGGGAATGAGGTAGGTGAGCGACGTGCGTCGCTCGACACGGTTGATGATCTCGATGTTCTCGATGGCGTGCAGCTCGCCGCGCTTGGTCAGCGTGACGTCCATGTCGCCGACCTCGGCGGTGGCCAGCCGCGTGCTCATCACGGCAGCGCCGTCGCCGGAGCCGGCCAGCGCCGGCCAGGCGAAGTAGCCGACGACCCCCAGGATCAACATCGCGGCGACAAGCGTGAGACTCAGGAACGTCTTGTTCATGTTGATTCCAACTCCGGCCGAGGCCCGGGCGAGGGGCAAACCGCCACATCAATAACGCCCCGTCGGCCGTCAGGTTGCAGTTTCATCGGGGATTGCCCAGCCTTAGTCTAGCCGCCATGCCGCGTGCGTCACCTCCACAAGCGAATCGTGCCGGCATGACACCCGCCCAATCCGCACCCGGCATAGCCCCCCGACAGGGCGGCCGGGGGCGATGTGTCGCACCCCGGGGCAGGCCCTCAGGGCAGCAGATCCGGCTCGGGGATGTTCAGCACGAAGTCGAGGCGACGGTCCATCGCGAGCCCGAGCGTGCCGCTGGCCGGGTCCACGCGGAGGGTGCCGGTGTCGCGTAAAAACTCCAGAATCTGCACCTGAAGGCTCGCGCGGGCTCGCTCGAACCGGTCCTGCGCGTCCAGGAGGTCGTTCTGGGCTTCCACCACGTCGCGGCTGTCGGTCGTCCGGCCGAGCAGCAGGCTTTCGTTGGCGAAGTCGAGCCTCTGCCGGGCCAGCTCGATACCCCGACGCTGCAGCTCGAGCGTCAGCTCCGCCGAGCGGATGGCCCGCACCGCGGCCCGCACGTCCACCGCGACCTGGTCCTCCAGCAACTGCACGCCGCGATTTTCCCGCTCCAACGTAATCAACGCGGCCCGGTAGCGGTTGCGTTCGGGCAGCTGGTCCAGCGGGATGTCGAGGCTGAAGCCCGCGGAGTAGTCCCCCGTCCGCCGGTCGATGTCCAGGAGGCTCTCCCCCGGCTCCGAGCCGACGCGGGCGTCGAGGATCACGTCCAGGTCCGGCAGCAGCCCGTTCTTGGCGACGTTTACGCGTCGGCGTGCGTCGGCCACCTGGTCGCGGGCGGTCTGCAGGTCCAGGCGGTAGGTCAACGCCAGCGGCACGACGTTCGGGTCGTCCACGTCCGCCCGCTCGATGACGACCTCCACCGGCACCACCTCCAGCTCCGTCCGGATCGGCATGCCCAGCAGCAGCTTGTACCGGTCCAGCTGGTCTTCGAGCGTCCGCTGCGCGTCGTTCAATGCGTCCTCGGCGTTCAGCAGGCTCTGCACGGACCGCTGCACCTGCAACGCCGTGAGGTTGCCCGCGGCGAAGAGCGCCTGCGTCCGCTCCGTCAGGTCCACGAAGCTAAGGTAGTTGCGGTACCGGTTCTGCAACGACCGCTGCGCCGTGACGATGTTGAAGTACTGCGTCGAAACCTGCACGGCGAACGACCGGCGAAAGGCCTCGAAGTCCCGCGTCGCGTAGACCAGGTTCCGCTCCGCCTGAATGAGCGGCTCGAGGTTCACGATACCCGCCCCCTGCAGCAGCGGGATGGTGGCCGTGAGCGCCAGCTCGGCGCTTTCGCCCTCGACGACGTTGTTGTTCAGACTCTCGACGACGTTCACCAGCGCGCTGGCGACGACCTCGCCGCCGTAGGGCAGCCGCTGTGCCACGCCGGCCCGGCCGACGACGTCCAGTGCCGTCTGGTAGTTGCCAAAGCCGTCGGTATGCCGCACGACCGACCCGATGCTGGCGAACGGGCCGGGCTCGAAGGCGTCGCGCTCCAGCGTCACGCTCAACGCGGCCAGGTAAAGCTGCTCCATCTCCGACTGGTACGTGCGGCTGTTGCGCACGGCGAAGTTGATGCTGCCGAACAGGTCCAGCGAGACCAGCTCCTGCAGCCGCGCCGGCGGGCCGAGGCGAAGCTCCTCGATGTTCAGGTCGTCCAGCAGGCCGATGCCCGTCGGGCCGATGTCCGGGTCGACGTCGTCCTCCAGCGGGCTGGGGCCGTAGGGGGCGAACGTCAGTTCGTACCGCGCCGGTTCGAGCGTCGGAGTGATCTCCTGCGGCACGCGGGTCACGGGCACGCGGCGGAAGGCGACGGGGTCCGGCTCGGCGTCGGTCGTCACCTTCGCCTCGACCTGCGGCTGGTAGTCGAGCACCTCCGCACGGCGGTCCTCCAGCAGGTCGTTGACCTCGCGGTCCGCCCAGCGTTGGTAGCGCTCGCCCGTGCAGCCGGCCGTGAGAACGGCCAGGCCACACGCGCCCGGTAACAGCCACGTCGAAGCCTTCATCCGCATCAGGTTTAGCCGATGCCGCTCCCGCAGTCACGCCCGGCGGCCGAGGTGTCGCCCAAAGCCCCTGCCGGACCGGCTTGGCTACCCGACTTTGGCTTCCAGCTCGCCCCACCGCGTGTAGAGCGTTTCGACGGCCGTCTGCGCATCATGCATCTGCGTGCAGACCTCGGCGAAGGCGACGTGGTCCGCCGCGACGGCCGGGTCCGCCGCCTTCTGCTGCAACGCCGCGAGCCGGGCCTCGGCATCAACGATCGCCGCCTCCATGCCGTCGAATTCCTTCTGCTCGTTCCAGGAGAGCTTCTTCCGCGCCGGCTTACCGCCCGCGCTCCCCCCCGCACTCCCGCCGGAGGTCCCCGCGGACATCGACGTCTGTTGCGCGACCCGCTGGTCGGCCTTGCGCTGCTCGCTTTGGGCCTGTTGGTCGGCGTCGCGGGCGGCCTCCCACTGCTCCAGCGCCGCGTAGGGCCGGGCCGTGCCCCGGCCGTCGAGCGCGAGGATGTCCGTGCTCACCCGCTCCAGCAGGAACCGGTCGTGCGTCACCAGCACCACCGACCCGGGGAAGCTCTCCAGGCTCTGCTCCAGCACGTCCAGCGTCGGGATGTCCAGGTCGTTCGTCGGCTCGTCGAGGATGAGCACGTCCGCCTCCTGGAGCATGAGCCTGGCGATGAGCACCCGCGCCCGCTCCCCGCCGGAGAGCTGCTTGACGGGCAGGTCCAGCTGCTCACTGCGGAAGTTGAACCGCCTTGCCCACCCGACGACGTGCACAGGGTTCCCGCGGAAGTTCAGCGAGTCGCCGTGGGGGAAGAGCGCCCGGCGGAGGTCCTGTTCCGGGTCGAGCTGGGCGCGGTGCTGGTCGAAGACGACGACCTTCACGCCGTCGGCCCGGAAGACCTCGCCGGCGTCCGGCTCCGCCTGGCCGGCGATCAGCCGGATCAGCGTCGTCTTCCCGCTGCCGTTAGGCCCGATCAGCCCCAGCTTGCTCCCCGGCGAGAGGACCAGGTCCAGCCCGGAAAACAGCCGCTGCCCCCCCATCGACTTGCCCACCCGCTTGAACTCCACGAGCTTGCGCGTACGGCGGCCCGTCCCCGAAAAGTCGACCTGCGCCCTGGCCCGCTCGGCGTTCTTCTGCTTCAGGTCGGCCAGTTCCTCGATCATCTCCCCGGCCCGCTCGATGCGCCCCTTGGCCTTGGTCGTCCGCGCCTTGGCCCCGCGACGCAGCCAGGCGATCTCCCGCCGCACCCCCGACGCCACCGCCTGCTGCCGGCCCTGCTGGGCGGCCAAAAAGCCTTCGCGCTTCTCCAGAAAGTCGGAATACGTGCCGTTGTGGCTCAAGAAGCCGTCCGGGTAGCTGCTGTCCAGCTCGACGATGCGGTCGGCCACCTCCTCCAGGAACCGCCGGTCGTGCGTCACGATCAGCGTCGCGTACGTCCCGCTCTTGATGAGGCTTTCGAGCCACATCACCCCCTCGATGTCCAGGTGGTTCGTCGGCTCGTCCATCAGGAGCAGGTCCGGCTCGCCGGCCAGTTGCTTGGCGATGCTCAGCCGCTTCTTCCACCCGCCCGAGAGCGTCCCGGCGTGCACGGCGGGGTCAGAAAAATCCATCTGCCCCAGCAGCACCGCCGCCTTGAGGTGGCGCTCGTGGTCGTCCAGGTGTACGTCCACGGCGTCGGCGACGATGTCGATGCACGCCCGGTTCGGCTCGAACGTCTCCTCCTGCGGCACATATCCGACGCGGGCGGACCTTGTCCGCTGCACTTGGCCTTCGTCCGGCACTTCGAGCCCGGCCAGGATCTTCAGCAGCGTGGTCTTGCCGCTGCCGTTGGGCCCGATGAGCCCGGTCCGCTCCTGCTCGGCGAGTCCGAGCGTGATGCCCGAGAAGAGCAGCCGCGGCCCGTAGCTTTTGGCGAGGTTTCGTCCGGTAAGCAGCATGAGGGGGCGTGAGGATAGAGCATAGGAGGCGAGGGACAAGCAAGCACGAGGGCAGCACGGGAAGGGATCGAGGGAGTAGGGATCGAGGGGTCGAGGGAAATTCGGACTTCGGTCTTCGGTCGGCATGCGGCAGACGCGCGGCGGCGTGCGGGCGCTACTTCGGAGAGCGCCGGGACTTCCCGGAAGAGCGCCGGGACGCAGCGGCGCTCTGATACTGCGGACCTATCGGACGCTCGGGCGGGGATTTCGGCGGATTTCGACGACGAGCCGTCGGCCCGGCTTCCCCCTTTGTCGGCCGGCGTTTATCCTCCTCGGCTCATGAACACCAAGACGCTGCGTTGGGGCATTTTGAGCACCGGCCGAATTGCCGGGACCTTCGCCACCGGCCTGAAGGACGCCCAGCGCGGCAGGCTCGCCGCCGTCGCCAGCCGCGACGCGGCCAAGGCCGCCGAGTTCGCCGCCAAACACGGCTGCGACCGCTCGTTCGGCACCTACGAGGCCATGCTGGCAAGCGACGCCGTCGACGCCGTCTACATCGCCACGCCCCACCCGCAGCACGCCGAGTGGGCGATCCAATGCGCCCAGGCCGGCAAGCACGTGCTCTGCGAGAAGCCGATCGGCATCAACGCCGCCGAGGCGATGGCCATCTTCGACGCCGCCGAAGCGCACGGCGTCGTCGTGCTCGAGGCCTTCATGTTCCGCTGCCACCCGCAGACGGCCCGGCTCTGCGACCTGGTGAAGCAACAGGCCGTCGGCCGGCTGCGGCACATGGACATCCCCTTTTCCTTCCGCGCCGGCTTCAACCCGACGGCCCGGCTCTTCGCGCCGGAACTGGCCGGCGGCGGCATCCTCGACGTCGGCTGTTACACCACCAGCCTCGCCCGGCTGCTCGCCGGCGTGACGCAGGACAAGCCCTTCGCCGAGCCGACGAAGTTCGCCGGCACCGCCGACATCGGCCCCTCCGGCGTGGACGAAATCGCCACGGCCAGCCTGCAGTTTGCCGGCGGCCTGACCGCCCAACTCCGCACCGGCGTGCGACTCAACGCCGACAATACCGTGCGCCTCTGGGGCGACGAGGGCCGGATCGAAGTGCCCAGCCTCTGGATCCCGGCACGCGAAGGGGGCACGGTGACGATCCACGTCCATCGCGACGGGAAGGAACGCGAAGAAATCGCCGTCGAGACGACCCAGCACCTGTACGCCCTGGAGGCTGACGCCTTCGCCGAGGCGGTGGCCACCGGCCGGGTGCCCTGGCCGATGATGGACGCCGCCGACACGCTGGGGAACCTGCAGGCGCTGGACCGCTGGCGGAGCAGCATCGGCCTGACCTACCCCGCCGAGACCGCCGCCGGACTGCCGAAGGTGAGCGTCGCCGGGCGGAAGGTGGCCGTGGGCGTCGGGGCGATGAACGATGCGCCGATGCCCGCCGACACGATCCCCGGCATCGCAACGCCGGTGAGCCGGTTCGTCATGGGCGTGGACAACGTCGCCCACCTGCCGACGAACCGCGTGATGTACGACGCCTACTTCGCCGCCGGCGGCAATACGTTCGACACCGCCCACATCTACGGCCGCGACCGGAGCAAAGTGCTGAGCCAGTGGGTCGCCAACCGCGGCGTGCGCGAGCAGGTGAACCTCATCTGCAAGGGCTGCCACACCCCGGCGAACTACCCGATGTTCGTCCGCCCGCAACTCGAAGAGCAACTCCGCTGGCTCGAGACCGACCACTGCGAGATCTACTTCCTGCACCGCGACAACCCGGACGTGCCGGCGGGGGGGTTCGTCGACGCGATGAACGAATGCGTGGAGGCCGGGCTGATCCGCGGCATCTTCGGCGGCAGCAACTGGTCGACGGCCCGCGTCAACGAGGCCAACGCCTGGGCCAAGGCCAACAACAAACGCCCGATGGGGGGCACGAGCAACAACCTTTCACTCGCCCACATGGTCGACCCGGTCTGGGCGGGCTGCGTGCACGTGTCGGACGCGGCCAGCCTTGCCTGGTACCACGAGCGGCAGATGACGAACTTCAGCTGGAGCAGCCAGGCCCGCGGCTTCTTCGTCCCCGGCCGGGCCGCCCCGGAGAACCTCGCGGACAAGGAACTGGCCCGAAGCTGGTACAGCCCGGACAACTTCAAACGCCTGGACCGCGCCAAGCAACTGGCCGGGGAAAAGGGCGTCAGCCCCATCAACATCGCCGCGGCGTACGTGCTGTGCCAGCCGTTCACGAGCATCGCCCTCATCGGCCCGCGAACGCTGGGCGAACTCCGCAGCAGCCTCCCGGCCGTGAACGTTCAACTGACCGCAGGCGAGCTGAAGTGGCTGAGCCTGGAGAGCGACGCACGCTGACGCCCGCGGACAACCGCCGCCTGGTTCGGCTATGCTTCGGGCGTGCAAGCCGTACTCGACATCCTGCGTGAAGGTATCGAACGCAACGACCACCTCGGTGCCCAGGTCTACGTATGGCACGACGGGCGCGTGGTGACCGACGCGGCCGTCGGCCAAAGCCGGCCCGGCGTGCCGATGACGACCGATGCGCTGCTCTTCTGGCTCTCCATGGGCAAGCCGATTACCGCGATCGGCATCGCACACCTCGTGGGCCGCGGCCTGCTCGACCTGAACAAGCCCGTCGCGACGTACATCCCCGAGTTCGCCGTCGGCGGCAAAGAAGCCATCACTACGCGGCACCTCCTGAGCCACACCGGCGGCTTCCGCAGCGTCAGCAGCAACTTTTCCGCGGCGACCTACGAAGAGATCATCGATCGCATTTGCAACCACCCCATCGAGCCGGATTGGGAGCCGGGCAAACGGGCCGGGTACCACGTGGCAAGCAGTTGGTACGTGCTGGGCGAGCTGATCCGCCGGCGCAGCGGGCGGACGGTGCTCAACTTCATTCGCGAAACCGTATTCGAGCCGCTGAACATGCGTGACTGCTGGCTGGGCATGCCCGCCGAGCTGTTCCACCGCTACGGCGAGCGCATCGCCCGCTTCTACCTGACCGACCGCCCCGGCGAGGTGCCGCGCGAGCACGCCACCGCCAACACCGAGGCCTACGCCACCCTCTGCCGCCCCGGCGCGAACGCACGCGGCCCGGTGAACCAGTTGGGGCTGTTCTACCAGTGGCTGCTGGAAGAGCGCCGCAAAGCACCCACCACCCTCGCGGCCGAGTTCACCCAGCGCCAGCGGACGGGGCTGCGCGACGAGACCTTCGGCCAGGAGATCGACTGGGGGTACGGGTTCCTCATCCAGACGGGGGAGCACCGCTACGGGTACGGCCCGCATGCCAGCCGCGACGCCTTTGGCCACTCCGGCAACCAGTCGAGCTGCGCCTTCGCCGACCCGGCGTTCGACCTGGTCGTGGCGTGGGCCACCAACGGCATGTGCGGCGAAACCTGCCACCAACAAAGGCAAAACGCGATAAATGCCGCAATCTACGAGGCACTGGACCTGGACTGAACCGCAGCTTTGGTTTGTTGCAATACCAATGCGATATAGGCTGCGTCGGCTCAGCTCGCCTCGATGTCCATGCCGATGTCGAGCACCGGGG
Organism: Phycisphaerae bacterium; assembly: GCA_050329715.1. Classification (GTDB taxonomy): domain Bacteria; phylum Planctomycetota; class Phycisphaerae; order Tepidisphaerales; family Tepidisphaeraceae; genus DAIOTR01. The sequence goes on along the minus strand of JBHJOM010000078.1, from coordinate 1,301 downwards.
CCGAGTGCGTCAGGGCACCGACGGCGATGCGTTCGACGCCCGTTTCGGCGATTCGGCGGACGGTTTCGAGCGTCACGCCGCCGCTGGCCTCGAGCTGCACGTCGCTGCCGGCCTCGTTGCGGATCTGCACGGCCTGGTCCATCGTCGGGCAGTCCATGTTGTCCAGCAGGATGACGTCGATCCCCTCCACGCCGACGACGGCCCGGAGCTGCTCGAGGGTGTCCACCTCCACCTCGATCGGCAGTTCGCCGGCGTTGTGCGCGACGACCCGCCGGAGTGCTTCGGGCAGTTGCTTGGGGGTGTACTGCACGAGGTGGTTGTCCTTGATGAGGATCATGTCCGAGAGGCCCACGCGGTGGTTCTGCCCGCCGCCGGCCCGCACGGCGTACTTGGCCAGCAACCGGAAGCCCGGGGGCGTCTTGCGGGTGTCGTAAATGCGGGCGTGCGTGCCCTCCACCTTCCGGACGAACCGGTTGGTGAGCGTGGCCATGCCGCTCATCTGCTGCAGGAAGTTGAGCAGCACCCGTTCGACGGTAAGCAAAGCCCGCATCGGCCCGCGGACGCGGACCAGCGGCGTGGTCTTCTGGTCGGAGAAGCGGCCTTCGATGATTTCAAAGTGAAAGCCGGGGATCTGCTCCACGCGAAGGCGTTCGTCGGCGGTTTTGCAGATCATTTCGACGACGGGCAGCCCGCAGGCGACGCCGACGCTCTTCTGCACGATGGTGCCGACGCCCTGCTGGTCGGGGTTTAGAAGGATCGTGCTGGTGATGTCGCCGATGTCCGACACGTCCTCGGCGAGGGCGAGCTGGATGATCGGACGGACCTGGTCGTACGACGGAAATGCGAGCATGGCGAACCCCGATGACGGACTGCGGTACGGACGATGCTGCGACATCATACGTGGTACCGGCCGGGCGGCGTATGTGACATTCTGCAGATGGAACCCCCAAGGCCGAACCTCAGTACGGCGGCCGGCTCGATGCAGAAGGCAGCGTTGCAAACGCAGTTTCTGTCCCACGGCCGGCGAGACGGGAGCGGAACAGAAAAAGGGCCGGTGCCTGGCGGCACCGACCCTTTGGATGTCATCAAGAGATTCAGTCGATCTCGCCTCAGCGGCGACGACGAACCAGACCCGTGCCGGCCAGACCGAGGACGGCCATGGAGGTGGGCTCGGGGATCTGCGGCATTGCGATACCGCTCGTCGGGCCTTCTCTGGAGAAGACACGACCATTGAACGACGGGGCGGGACCAGAGAAGGTCATACGCATGATACGCCCATCGATACCTTCAGGCAAGTCCAG
>JBHJOM010000077.1:0-42791 GCA_050329715.1 Phycisphaerae bacterium | reverse complement strand
TCGAAACCGTCACCAGCCGCGTCAGCCAGCTCCATGAGCTCAACCCGATGCTCGGGCACCGCGGCTGCCGACTCGCCGTCACCTACCCCGAGATCCTGCGCATGCAGGTCCGGGCGGTGATCGAAGCGGCCATCGAGTGCAAGAAGCAGAAGGTCAAGGTCATCCCCGAGATCATGACCCCGCTGGTCGGCACGGTGAAGGAGCTGACGTACCTCAAGCAGCACCTCCTCGAGGAAGCCGACGCCGTCATGAAGGAAGCCAGGACGAAGATCGAGTACCTCGTCGGCACGATGATCGAGATCCCGCGTGCGGCGGTCACCGCCGACGAGATCGCCGCCGAGGCCGACTTCTTCAGCTTCGATACGAACGATCTGACGCAGATGACCTTCGGCTTCAGTCGCGACGACGCCGGGCCGTTCCTGGCGGATTACGCCGCCAAGTCCATCCTCGAGGACAACCCGTTCGCCACCCTCGACCAGGACGGCGTGGGCGTGCTCGTGAAGATGGGTGCCGAGAAGGGCCGCAGCGTCAAGCCGGGCCTGAAGCTGGGCATCTGCGGCGAACACGGCGGCGACCCGCGATCGGTCCACTTCTGCCACAAGGTGGGGCTGGACTACGTCAGCTGCTCCCCCTTCCGCGTGCCGATCGCCCGTCTCGCCGCCGCCCACGCCGCGATTCAGGCGAAGAAGTAACCCACCAACCCCCAACACAAAAAGGCCCGCCCCGGCAACCCCGGGGCGGGCCTTCCGCTGCGCCACACCGGCGCAGCTGGTACGTCGGCAATGGCCAAAAACGCCCCAAAAATCCGCTTTCGCACGGGTGAGCCGTTACCGGCCCGGTGGATGGCCCTCGGCCACCGGCTCGGCCGGAGCGTTGCCCTCCCGGGTCGGGCTTGGCATTGACCCCACTTGTCACAAGGTAGGGAGCGACGCCGTTCGGGCGTCGCGGGCGGACGTGGTCACTCGGCCGGCGATGAGGCCGAAGGGTCGTCCGCGGGTGACGTCGAAGCCGGTACCGGGGCGGCGTCCAGCTTGAAGATGCGCCCCTTGTTGCTCTCGGCGCGAGGCCGGCCGCGGGAGAAGCTCACCGGGCCGGCGTCCAGCACATAAACCGCGCCGTCCGGCCCGACCTTCACCGAAACGGGCCGCTCCAGTGCGATCGGCTGCGCGTAAGACTCGCTCGCCGGGCCCGGCACGCGGTTGTAAATCAGCCGGCTGGCCGACTTCCGGTCCGTGTCGATCGTCCAGACCTCCGAACCCGCCGGCGTCTCCCGCGGCGTATCCGCGTTGGCGAACTGCCCCCGGTCCCCGAACGCCGCCACGAGCACGTGCCCTTCCGGCACCGGCACCACCGCGTCGCGGCCCACCACGGCCATCTTCGCGGCACCGGCCTGTGGCGGCAGAACGCCCCGCAGCAGCGTCGCACTGTCCGGCGCAACCAGCCCGCTGGCCTCGTGGTCCACCAGGAACGAAAGCTCGGGGTAACCCGTCTTTTCAATCAATTCCGTCGGCGGCTGGTACTGCGGCAGCGTCACCGGCTGCAGGTCGGCGGAAAAGTCCGGGAAGCCGAACCACGTCGCACGCCGGCTGCCGGCCAGCAATGGCACACGCAGCACCACGTCCGGGTCGGAGGCTACAGGCCGCGTGCCGCGAAGCTCCATGCCGTTGTTCGACACGTACAGGTTGCCGAACTCGTTAAACGCCAGCCCGCGTGGCCAGCGGAGCCCGTGCGCCTCCACGCGCAGGTCCGAGCCGTCGGCGGCTACGCTGTAAACCGCGCCGGTCGGGCGGTCGCTGGGCGCGATGCGCTGCCGCGTCTGGCCGAAGGGCTGGAACGGGCCGGTCACGGCCAAGTTGCTTGCGAACAGCCCGCTGCCGGGCCGGGGGGTGTCAAAGCGGTAGCCGCGGAGGCGCAGCTCCGTCAGGCTCTGGTCGGCGACCTTGGGGTGCTTGCGCACCCAGCCGAGCTGGAAGCTGTCGAGCCCCACCACGCCGGAGTTCGTCGCCGAGCCGACGCCGAAGTAAATCCGCCCGTTCGTGGGGTTCACGGCCACGTCGGTCACGCCGTGGTCGCCGGCGGCCGGAAGGTTCTCCACGACGATGCGTCGCTTGGGCGGCCGGCCTTCGGAGGGGAAGGTCAAAGCGCTGATGACCCCCCTGCCCTCCCGGTCGCGGTGGCTTAGGAAGACCTCGCTGCCCAGGACCGCCACGCCGCCGACGGGCCCGTAGAGCCGATCGCCGCCGAGTTGAATCCCCGCAAGCCGGAACGCCCGCGGGTAAAGCTCGAACCACTCCCCGTCCGCCTTGAAGCCCCCGACACGAACCGGCTCGCTCGCCGTCACGGGCTCGGCGATGACCATCGCGCCCTTGAAGGCCTCCGGCACATCGGCCGAGGCGGGCACGAAGCCAAAGTCACTGGGGGCATTCAGCCCGTCGGCGATGAGCGTCAGGCGTGTGGCTTCCGGGAAGGCGACGTAGCCGGGGTCCAGCACGATGGCGTCCGCACCGAGCAACTCCGGGTTGCGGGCACAGCCGCTCACGCCGGCCAGCAGCAGCCCCGCCGTAACCGCGACCGCCGCGACCAGCCCCCGACCACGGCGCGCGCGTCGCCCGAAGAGGCTTCGGGTCCGAAACTCGGCCGACAACTCGGGATGGGTGTGCAAGTACTTCAGCGAGACGGCTCCAGACGGTCGGCTGTTCACCGCCGGACAGGTTAAACCGGCTACGGTTCGCCGACAAGCACCCCGATCCGCCGCTTGTTGGCCCGCAACAGAACTGTCACCCCTCCGGGGCTTGTCCGTTGCGGTCGGCGTTTCCAGGGGTTGCGCTCGCGGCCGCTGCGCGGCTCGGCTCGCTTCACCCCTGGCTACAACCCGCCGCCCCTCCGGGGCGAGGAAAGCGGCGCACTTGTGCGGCGAGGAGAGCGGCCTCTGGACGGGGCGACCCGGACCGGCATCCTCAGGCGGCAGCAGGCCGCAAACCCAGCTTCGGGCTTACTTCGGGCCGACGCTGGCGTGGGAGAAGCCGGCCTTTGGGCCGGGTCCGGGCAATGGGGTTTACTCCACCACCTGCCCGCCGAACTGCTTCTGCTGGATGCGGCGTGCCTCGGCTTCGATCTCCTGCCCGTAGCCGGCGTCGCCGGCCGTGAAGTAGCTGCGGACGACGCCCTTCTCGTTCGTCGCCACGCGCAGGTAGCCGCTGAGCCAGCCGTCGTCCAGCTTCACGTTGCCCGGCTCCAGGTGCACGCCGCGGTTGAGGCACGTGCCCTCGAGGTCGATGCCGTCGTGCGTCTCGGTGCGCGTCTGGGCACCGGCGTCGGCGAAGTGCTTCACCACGGCCGCCAGGGCTGCGTCGCGCGTCGCGTCGTCGGCAAACTGGTAGTTGAACTCGCCGGTCGTAAAAATCTGGTTCTCCCTGGCCCACAGCTCGTCCATCATGCCGGGGTGGGCTTTGAGCGCCTTGAGGAACAGCAGCGTCGTCAGTGCGCTGTTCTCGCTCGATACGGTCACGTCGCCGAGTGTCAGGCGGTGGTAGTAGTGCCCGGACTCCTCGGCCGCGGCCAGCGCGCCGACCTGCGTCATGTAATCCTTGATCTGGCTGTGCCCGTTGCGGAAGAGCACGGGCTTGGCCCCCAGCCGGCCCCACTCGGCCAGTGCCAGCGGGCTTACCTTCGGGTCGTACAGCACCGGCACACCGGGTTCGACGTCGCCGGACTGCAGCACGCTCTCCAGGATCGGCACGAAGGCGAAGCCGGCGGTGAGGATGCCCCGGCCGTCGCCGAAGACGATGCGGTCGCCGTCGCCGTCGATGCCCAGCACTGCCTGGCAGTCGTTGGCCTTGGCGAGGTCGGTTGCTTCCTGCATTTTTCCCTGGCTTGTGGGGTTGGGGCTGCCCGTGGGGAAGCGGCCGTCGGGCACGAGCCGGCGTGACAGCACACGGCAGCCGGCCATCTCGTAGGCCAGGTGCAACTCCGGCCCGGCCGAGCCGTTGAACGCGTCCAGCACCACGCCGACGCCGTCCAGGTCCCCCGCGGCCAGCCCTGCGGTCCGCATCGAGTACTGCACGTACTCGCTCACCAGGTTCACCACGTGCAGCCGGCCGCCGGCCTTGTTCGCCAGCTTCTGCGGGGAGTGGTAAATCTCCCGCACCTTCCGCAGCCCGCCGGCCGGGCCGCAGTCAAAGCCGATGGCACTCACCGGCGGCACCGTGAACTTGATGCCGACGTACGGCGCCGGGTTGTGGCTCGCCGTGACGGCAAGGCCCATCGTCCTGGGGTGCTCACGCGTGACCCACTGCGTCGTGAAGTAACTCTGCGGCGTGCTGACCGGCTGAAGCTGCGTGTAAACGCGAAAGCCGGCCGGCAGCGCCACGTCCAGTGCGATCTCCATCACGCGCCCGCAACCCAGCCGCGCGTCCCGCGTGAGCGTGAGCGTGTCCACGCCCAGGGTCTGTGCGTAGAGCAGCGTCGCCTCGACGAGCCGGCGGACCTGCGCGTCGGTGAAATCGGCCTCTTCCCATCGTGCGTCGTACGTCTTGATCGGATCGGTTGCGGTAGCCATGTGCGGCATCATCAGCGCTTTGGCGTGCGGCTCAAGTGCGACAACGCCGGCCGATCTGGCAACAGTCGTCATGGCCCTGCCGGGCCGGCGTTGCCAAACGCCATGCGTTGAACCGTGCGTCGAACCATGCGTCGAACCGTGCGGCGGCACGAGGCGGCGGTCGGCAGGCTGGCGGCGGGCGGCTGGCGGGTCGCATAATAACCCGGCAGGCACGGCTGAGGCGGGCGGCTGCACGACGTGCCGTCTTCGGGCCGATAGACTCCGGGTCCCTCATGGTCTACCTGTTCGTCGATTATTTCCTCGACGCGATCGAAGCCGGCCCGTTCGGCTTCCTGCGTCTGTTCAGGTTCCCGAGCTTCCAGGCGACGGCGGCGGGAATCTTCGCGTTCATCCTGTCCCTGCTGCTGGGCTCGTCCGTCATCGGCTACCTGCGCCGCCTGAAGATCGGCGACAACCCGGACTTCGACCAGGCGGACATCAACAAGCTCATGGCCTCCAAGGCCGGCACGCCCACCATGGGCGGCGTCCTCATCATCGCGGCCATCTTCCTGAGCACCTTCCTCTTCGCCGACCTCTCCAACTACTACGTCCGCATCGCGCTTGTCGCCGTCGTGCTGCTCGGCGGCATCGGGGTGGCCGACGACTGGCTGAAGCTCACTGCCGCCCGTCGTGCCGGCGGGCGACAGGGCTTACGCACCGCCGAGAAGTTCGTCTTTCAGATCGGCATTGCCGGCATCCTGCTCTGGTTCACGTGGAACCACGGCCAGGACGTCTCGGCGGCGCACGGGCTGTTCGTGCCCTTTGTGCAGGAACCGCTGACGAACCTCGGCCGGATTCCTTTCATCCTCATCGGTGTCTTCGTGATCGTGGGGGCCAGCAACGCCGTCAACCTGACCGACGGCCTGGACGGCCTTGCCGCCGGCTCGATGGCGTTCGTCGGGTTCACCTTTCTTCTCCTCGCGTTGATCATCGGCGACCGGCAGCTTGCGTACACGCTGCTGTTCGAAGCCGGCCACCACCCCAGCTTCGGACAGATGGCCGTGGTCTGCGGGGCGCTCGTGGGCGCGTGCCTGGGCTTCCTCTGGTTCAACTGCAACCCCGCGCGTGTCTTCATGGGGGACACTGGAAGCCTGGCGATGGGCGGGCTGATCGGCTACGTGGCGATCGTGATCCGCCAGGAGGCGCTTCTGGCACTGGCCGGCGGCATCTTCGTCGCCGAGGCGATCTCGGTGATGCTCCAGGTGGGCTACTTTAAGTACACGAAGAAGCGGTTCGGCGAAGGCCGGCGTATCTTCCGCATGGCACCGCTGCACCACCACTTCCAGAAGGCCGGCTGGACGGAAATGCAGGTCGTGGTGCGGTTCTGGCTCATCGGTGCCGTGCTGGCCGCGGCCAGCATCGCGACCATCAAGATGCGGTGACCGCCGCGAGCTTTCAAAACTCGCCGGAACCCCGCACGCCGGCGGCGGCGGGCGAGGCGATGGCTTCGTCCCGGCGTATCATGCGGCCAATGAGGATTGTCGTCGCCATCACGGGGGCCTCCGGGGCCCGGTACGCGCAGCGGTTTATCGAGGGGCTCGTGCAGGCCCGGGTGGAGGTTCACCTGGTCATCAGCCCGCTGGGCAGGCGGCTGCTTCACGACGAAATGGGCATGAAGACCGTCGACCTGGACGCACTGGCCGGCTCGCGCGACCACGCCGTCACGCTGCACAACTACAACGACACCGGCGACCTGCTCGCCAGCGGCAGCTTCCTCCATGACGGCATGGTCATCGTCCCCTGCAGCAGCAACACCCTCGGCGAAGTGGCGCACGGGCTGGGCGGCAACCTCATCAGCCGGGCGGCGGCCGTCACGCTCAAGGAGCGGCGCAAGCTCATTCTCGTGCACCGCGAGATGCCCCTCTCGCCGATCGACGTGAACAGCTACAAGACCCTGACCGACGCCGGCGCGATCCTCTGCCCGGCGAACCCCGGCTTCTACCTCAACCCGACGACCGTCGGCGAGGTCATCGACTTCGTGGCGGGAAAGCTGCTGGATTTAGTAGGCGTACAACACAAGCTGGAAACCCGGTGGGACCCGGCGAACGTCCGGCCGCCGGCGGAGGTCTAGCAGGCAGGGTCTTTCGTGCAGGGGGTTGCCCGGCGTAACCTGTCGGGCGTGCATCACTTCACACGCAAAGTTGACCAGTGGATCGTCATCGGGCGGGAGATCGCCGTCGGGCCGACGGACATCGACGACGCCGGCGTGCGGCTGGTGGCGAACGGCCGCGTGATGGGCGGGCCCAACGACGGCGAGCCGTTCAAGAGCGTGCACGACGTGCAGCCTGGGCAGAGCTTTAACGTGAGCCCGATGGTGGCCGTCACCGTCATCGCCCGCCGGGGCGACGAGGTGGATCTGGGCGTGCTGGCCCCGCCGAACGTGGAAGTCGAACGCCGCGAGGTCATCGACGGTCGGCCGTAGGCTGCACAGGCACACTCCTTCGTACACCGCACAGCTTCGCACACTGGCACCGGGGTAGTTGCCGGGGTGCAGCAGCAGCCCCGCCTCGTCAGGGCCGCCTCGTCAGGGCCGGCCGCCCTGCGTCCTTCTCTTAGCGCAGCGCACGCGCCTCCGCTGGGTTAGATGTTGATTTCGATAAGAAAGTGTTTACGGCAGGCAACTAAGCGGTTAATATGTTCGACGGGCTGTGCGGAGCCCCGAGGAGTATTACGAGGAGACATATCATGATTGCCTGCACTTCAGCCCTGCGGCTGAACTCGCGTGTTGCCCTGCTCGGCGGGGCGGCGTTCGTCGCGGCCGTTCCGGCCGTGGCCCAAGTCGAGGCGGGAGCCCCGGCCGGTTATACGCTCGTGTTCGAGGACGACTTCAATGTCGCCCACCCCGACACCAGCTTCGACCCGGCCGCCTGGAGCTACGACTCACTTGGCCCCCGACGACACGCCGTCAACGTCCGCGACGCGATCGACGTTACGGACGGCAGCCTGCGGATCCGCACCTGGACCGACGCCGCCACGGGCACCCACCACACCGGCATGATCCGCTCCCGCGGTGCCTGGGAGCAGGGGTACTTCGAGGCGAAAATCCGCTTCGACACCGCCCCGGGGATGTGGTCGGCCTTCTGGCTCTTCAACCAGGACATCTGGGAGAACCAGCACGCCGGCCCGGAACAGAACGGCGTCGAGGTCGACATCATCGAGCACCGCGCCCGCGGCTTTCACCAGCAAGACCTCTCCGGCACGGCCCACAATGCCCTGCACTGGGACGGCTACGGCCCCGAGCACAAGTCGGCCGGCCACGACACCCACGGCCTGGGCCTGGGCGACGGCTGGCACACCTACGGCGTCCGCTGGGACGACGTCGGCTACGTCTTCTACGTCAACGGCGTGCCGGTCTGGGACACGAGCCTGTCCGACGGCGAACCGAACGACCCGCGCGGCATCGTCTCGGGCATCGAGCAGTGGATGCTCCTGAGCTCAGAGGTACTCAACGGCAGCTGGGCCGGCGACATTCCCAACGGCGGCTTTGGCGACCTCACCGAGGACAGCCCGAGCATGTCGGTCGACTGGGTGCGGGTCTACCAGGTGGTGCCGGAGCCGGCGTCGGGCGCGCTGGCGGCGGGGTGCTGCCTGCTGCTGGGAGGCCGTCGCCGACGGCCACGCTAATGAACCACTTCAAGGAGCCCGCGGTTGGGACCGCGGGCCGAGAGAACCGATTGCTTCATTTCTGGAGGATGCGCTATGTGTAATCAGATCAACCTGCTTGCCGGTGGCCTTGTGGCCCTTGCCCTTGCAACGACGAGCCAGGCGACCGTGCTCTTCGACTTCGAGAGCGGGATGGGAAGTCTCGGCGTCCGGAGCGACGCGACATCGACCACCTCCGCCGCAGTCGTCGACGGCAGCCTGCAGGTGACGCGGACGAGCGGCGGCTACCAGATCAGCCTCAACACGACCAACGAAGGCGTCTGGGACACGGTGGCCGAGAACACGCAACTGCTTTTCGATGTTCGGGCCGAGTGGGCCGAGGTCGATACGAACTTCCTCGAAATCGGGCCGCTGTTCGGCGGCGGTGGTAACGGCATCTGGCGGGAGATCACCCGCCAGAATGTTTCGATCGGCTCCGGCTGGCAAACGATGACCTTCGACATCCCCGCCTCCGTTGCGCCGGGCGGCTCCTGGCGGGACTTCATGTTCCACACGAACATGGGCTCCGGCACCAACGTCTTCTACATCGACAACATCCGGGTTGAAGGCGCCATTCCGGAGCCGGCATCGATGGCCGTGCTCGGGCTGGGCATGCTCCCGCTGGTCCGTCGTCGCCGCAGCCGCGCTTAAGGGCCGACTGCTTCCCTGCGAACTCGGCCGGGCACGCCGCGGGCGTGCCCGGCTTTCTTGCATACAACGTACAAGCTGCCCGCTCCGTTACGGCTCGCCGACGTGTACGCGGTCGGCGGTCTGCTGCCCGATCTGCTCGGCCAGCACCGCCTGTCGGCCGTCCCGGTGGTCGCGCGTCAGCACCACGTCGCGGAGTGTCAGCCGCCCCACCCGTCGCGCGTAGAGGCCCCAGGCCGGCAGGGGGCGTGCGCCCACGTGCGGCTCGCTCACCTCTACCTCGGCGGGTACCGGAAGCTCGCCGGTGTAGTCGATGCGCACGTCGCGCAGGCTCACGGCCTCCATCGGCACCTCGCCCCAGGCTTCGAACGCACAGGCGGACTTGGTGATGCCGCTGGCGGTCAGCCGGTCGATTTCGATTGTGCCAATGCGGCTGTTCCGCCGCGCGAAGCAGGCGACGGCGCATTCGACGTTGCGGACGGTCAGGTTACTGATGGCCACGTCCTGCAGGTCGCCGCTGATGTCGCCCCACGCCCCCGGCTGCAGCGTGATGCCGATGAGGCTGTTATGCCGCGACTGCGTGACGTGCGGGTACCGCCCTGGGCCGAAGATGTAACAGCCGTCGATGAGCATTCGCCTGCCGCCGCCGATCCACCGGATGGCGTTGCACGAGCTGTTCAGCAGGCAGTTGTGCACGAGCAGGTCGTCGACGTGCGTGCCGGCGATGCAGTCGTCGCCGGTGAAGAAGCGGCAGCCGGTGAGCGTGACCCGCCGGCAGGATTGCTCGGTCGTGCCGCGGATGTGAAACGCGTCCCACCCGCCGTAGACGGTGAGGTTGTGTACGTCCATGTCGTCGCAAAGCCAGGCGAAGACGGCGTAGTTCGCCGAGTCGGTGATGGTGACGTCGCGGAGGGTGAAGCGGTTCGTGTTCGCGACGATGACGGTGTGCGGGCCGCGTTGTTTTTCCTCGCCGAGGGGGTCGAAGACGCGTGCGCCGTCGATGGTGCCTGGCCCGAGGATGCCCGCGTCGTGCGCCCCGTCCGCCAGGATCAAGGCGTGATGCCACCGGGAGGGTTTGCCGTGCGGCATGAAGCCGTTGTACGCCGCCGGGTCGTCCAGCCCCTTGAGCACGGCCCCGGCCGAGAGGTAGAGCTTCACGCCCGGGCCGAGCCGCACCGTGCCGCACCGGAAGAGGCCCGCCGGCACGATGACGCTCCCGCCGCCGGCCGCGACGCAGCCGTCGATCGCCTGCTGGATCACCCGGGTGCAGTCCGAAGTGCCGTCGCCGACGGCGCCGTAATCAGTGATGTTCCACGCTTGGGTCATCCCCCAAGCGTAACCCGGTTCGGGCCAGCGCAAAGTACAGCGAACGGCGTTTCGGCACGTAGCTTCGATCGGGCCGTTCATTCATCCCGCCGCCGGGTTTAAGGTGGGGGCATGTCATCTGCAACTGTCATCGGACTCGGCGAGGTGCTCTGGGACAACCTGCCCGACGGCAGGCGGCTGGGCGGGGCCCCCGCGAACGTCGCCTACCACGCCACGCAGTTCGGCTGTCGCGGCGTCGTCGCCTCGGCCGTCGGCCGCGACGAGCCGGGCCAGGACCTGCTTCACCGCCTCAACGAACTGGGCCTGGACACCTCGCTCGTGCAGAAGCTCCACGACCGCCCCACCAGCACCGTCGACGTCGAGCTGGACGACTCGGGCAGCCCCAGTTACGTGATTCACGAGCACGTCGCCTGGGACAAGCTCGCCGAGACGCCCGCGTTGCTCTCGGCCGTTCGCTCTGCGGACGCGCTGGTCTTCGGCTCGCTCGCGCAACGGTCCGAGGGGAGCCGCCGGACGATCCACGCCGCGTTGAGCAACGCTCCGCCGGGGTGCCTTAAGCTGTTCGACGTGAACCTCAGGCCGCCGTTCGTCTCTGCGGAGGTCATCGCCGCTTCGGTGAAGCGTTGCGACGTGCTGAAGCTGAACAAGGACGAACTGCCCTTCGTCGCGCGGATGCTGAACCTGCCGACGGACCGCCGCGGGTTCTGCACAGAGGCCGTCAAGTCACTCGGGGTGAAGCTCGTGGCCGTGACCGGCGGCAGCGCGGCCGGCACGCTGTACGACGGCACGGACTTTTCAGACCGCGACCCGGACCCTGTGCAGATCGTCGACACCGTCGGTGCCGGCGACAGCTTCACCGCGAGCATCGTCACGGGCATGCTGGCCGGGCAGAGCCTGGAGGCGATACACGAACGGGCCGGGAAGGTCGCCGCGTTCGTCTGCACGCAAAGCGGCGGCACGCCGAAGCTGCCCGAGGCCCTCACCCGCTGGTGAACGGCCCGCCGGTCAACTGGCCGCCGGTCAACTGGCCGCCGCCTTGCTGCCACCGGGGCCGCCGGGCTGCTACCATCCCGCCCATGCTGCAGCGACCTGCCATCGTACTGCTTTCCGGCGGCCTGGATTCGACCACCTGCCTGGCCATCGCCCGGGCCGAGGGGTTTGCGCCGGTCTACACCCTCGCCTTCGACTACGGCCAGCGGCACAAGCACGAGCTGGCCGCCGCCGAACGCGTCGCGGCCCGCTACGGCTCGCATGAGCACCGCGTGATCCACATCGACCTGGCGCAGTTCGGCGGCAGCGCACTGACCGGCAACCTGCCCGTGCCCAAGGACCGCGACGAGTCGGCCATGGCCTCCGACATCCCCGTGACCTACGTGCCGGCCCGCAACACGATCTTCCTGGCCTACGCCCTGGCCTGGAGCGAGGTGCTGGACGTGCAGGACGTTTACATCGGCGTGAACGCGCTGGACTACAGCGGCTACCCGGACTGCCGGCCGGAGTTCATCACCGCCTTCGAGGCCGCCGCCAAGGCCGGCACCAAACGCCCGCGGTTCACCGTGCACACCCCGCTCATCCAGCTGACCAAGTCCCAGATCGTCCGCCGAGGCAACGACCTGGGCATCGACTACGCCCTGACCCACAGCTGCTACGACCCGACGACCCCGGACGACCGCCTCGGGGACGACCGCCTCGGGGACGACCGCATCCTCGCCTGCGGCCGGTGCGACGCCTGCCAGCTCCGCGCCAAGGGCTTCCGCGAAGCCAACCTCCCCGACCCGACCGCTTACGCCCCCCGCTGATAACACATCGACACACACTTCCCCCGCCCGCCGCCGGCCGGTAGGCTCTTCGGCACCATGGCCGCAACAGGGGAACCGCTACTCGAAGTGGACGACGTCTTCGTCACGTTCGACAGCCTCCGGGCCGTCGACGGCGTGTCGCTCAAACTCCACGCCGGGGAGTTGCTCGGCCTCCTCGGGCCCAACGGCGCCGGCAAGACGACGCTCCTTCGTGCCGCCTGCGGCCTGCAGCCGATCGACAGCGGCCAAATCCGCCTCCACGGCGAGACGCTCGACCTTCGCAAGCGCGAGATGCTCTCCCACGTCGGCTTCACCCCAGACGTGCCGCCCGTGCACGAGCAGGTGACCGTGCGGACCTTCCTGCGCATGGTCGCCCGCGGCTACGGCGACTCGGGGGCCGAGGTGGACGAGCGGATCGACTTCTGGCTGGAAAAAGTCTGGCTCACCGAGAAGGCCGACCAGAAGATCAAGGCGCTGTCCCGCGGCATGCGGCAGCGCATCGGCCTGGCCCGTACGCTGTTGCCCAACCCGAGCGTGGTGCTGCTGGACGAGCCGGCCGCCGGGCTGGACCCCGCCGGCCGCGTGCAGTTCCGTAAGCTCCTGACCGACTTGCGCAACCAGGGCAAGGCGATCATCGTCAGCAGCCACATTCTGGCGGACATGCCCGAGTACTGCTCGCACATCGCCATCATGGCCAAGGGGAGCGTGCTGCGGGCCGGCACCGTCGATCAGATCCTGGCCGGCGGCGACGCCCACGCGACCGAGGGTGCCCCGGCCATGCTCCGGTTCGTCGTAGAGCTGGCCCGCCCGGTGCACAACGTGCGGCAGAAGCTGCTGGCCTTGCCCGGCGTGGTCGAGGCGACGCTCACCGATCCCGACGGGCGGACGCTGACGCTCAGCACGCCGGCCGGGCGGGCCGAGGCGGGCGCGGCCACGGCCGAAGCACCCGCCTACCTTCCCGCCGACATCACACCCGAGCCTGCCGCCGAGCCGGCCGCCGAATCTGCCGCAAGGCTGCTCTCCTTACTCGTCGCCGCCGGGCTGCCCGTCGCGTCGTTCAAGCCCGCGACCCTCGACCTGGAAGCCGCCTACCTCGCCGCCGGCGTCGGCCAGGTGGACTGAACCGACCGAACCGACACCCACGGAGTTCTCATGGCCACCGGCAACTTCACCGCCATCGCCTACGTGCAGCACAAGCTCCGCGGCGGCATCAAGCGCGCGGGCATCTACACCGGCCTCGTCGTGCTGCTCCTGGGCGGCTTCACCTACCTGCAGACCGTCGACAGCCGCAATCCCGCCCGCGACCTGTTGGAGTGGGCCGACATCTGCGTCGTTCTCGGCGGCGGCGTGCTCGTCATCGGCGGGCTCGTCAGCATCACCTCGGGCGTCCGCAACGACGTCACCGGCGGCATGATCGAGTCCCACCGGCTCATGCCCGTCACCGGCGCGCAGGGCATACTCGGTTACGTCGTCGGCGGGCTGAGCAACGTGCTGCCCGTCGGCCTGTCGATCTTCGGGCTGGCGCTGGCCTGCAAGCTTGCCGGCGGCGGCGTGATGCAACTGACCCTGACCGCCGTGGCCGTGCTGCTGACGTTCTCGGCTTTCGTCTGGATGATCGCGCCGTGGGCCGCCCTGGCCGGCCGCGGGGCGGGCGCGGGGATGCTCATCGGCACGCTGATCGGCATTCCGATCATGCTCAGCTCCGCCGCCACGCTCCCGCAGTTCGGGTTGATCCTCACGCCGTTCCACGGCGACGGCATCCTGGACCTCTCCGGCTCTGAGGACCTTACGCCTTACCTGCTGGGCATGCTGTTTCAGGGCGCGCTGGGCCTGCTGCTGCTCACAGCGGCGGGCAGGCGGTTCACCGAGGCCGACGCGCCGCTCGTCGGCCTGCCGCGGATGCTGGCGGTCCAGGCCCTGTGGCTGGGGGCCACCGCCGTGACGCTGTCGATGCCAGAGACGTACATCCCGTACAGTCGGCCGCGGAGCAGCTGGTTTGACATGGACGAACTGGCCGTCGCCGGGACGATGGTCGCGCTGGTGATTGCGGCGGCCGTCTGCACCGCCGCGGTGACGCCTTACGCCCGGCCCGACCAGCGCCGTCACCCCGGCCGCGGCCGGCTCCTCGCCGCGGCCGCCGCCGTCGGTTGTGTCTTGCTCACGCTGCCGATCCTCCTTTTCGGTGCAGAGCGCATCTCACCCGGGCAGGTCACTGCCGGGGTGATCGTTACGCTCGCCGTGGCGCAGTTTTTCTTCATCGCACAGGTTGGTGGCAGCATGCGGCGGTACCGCGCGCTGCTGATGTTCGTCTGGCTCATCGCGGTCGGCGTGGTGCCGCTGATCGTCGAAGGCATCGTCGGCGTGCTGGCCGGTCGAAACGACCCGGTCGGCATCCTCGTGCTCAGCCCGTTCGCGGCGGTGGCCCTGACGATCGAGGACCGGAGCTTCGACGCCGCTTCGATGATCACACAGGCATGCCTGCTGGCCGTGGTGGCCGCAGTGGCCACGGCCGGCCTCGCCCGCGGCCGCCGCAAGCGGGCCGACCCGGCCGGTTTAGCCGGCGATCTCACTCCGCCTGGGCTTCGGGGGGCTTCGTGCTGATGAGGTAGAGCGAATACCCCGGCCGGACGATGCGGCTGGTGGCGTCGTCCGGCTCGCAGCCGCACAGGCCCTTGTGGTCGATGCCGGCGTAGTGAAGCTCGTCCTCGTCGTCCACGCCGAAGAGCGTGTTGACCGAAGGCAGCGCGACCCGGCCGGGGTGTTTGATGATGAAGAGAATCGAGCGGTCGCCGTCGGGGGAGACGGTGGCGATCAACTCCACTTCCGGAACGGAGCTACTGGACGCGACGACCGTTCCCAAAAGCGACTGGCGCATCAGATCGATCATGTCATCGAGCCAAGTCCGCACGCGTTTGACCCTGATACCGCGTTCTTCAACGACCCGTATTGGATGATACACCTCGGGAACAGCCTCCTTGATTGCCATCCTTATGGCAGAGGCGAGTAGGACTGCCCCCTCATTCTTCCACTGCCGACTCGACGGGCTGTTATCGATTGTCCAAATCAAGATTCCGCGCGTCTTCGCATCTCTTGCCTCAGCAAGCTGCTTCTCGAATATGTCGAGTCCTTCGTTGAGAGAGAAGCTCGCGGAGTTTCCGATCGGAAGTGCGATCCGCACCAATCGCTCCGAGTCCGCAACGGTCCAACCCATCCATGGAATGTTGCCGAGCATCCCAGCTGGGATTCTCCCCGCCTCTACATCCCAGTCGATGGTCACGTCCACCGCCACCGGCTCGGCGTCGAGGTCGGGCATCGTCGGCTCGACTTCGTCGGCCCGCAGACCCGTCTGCAGCAGCCCGACCAGCACCGCGGCGACCCCCAACACACGCATCGAAAAGAGCTGTCTCATACCGAAAGGATACCACCAGACGCCGGTCCTGAGCGCAGCGAAGGTCCGGGTCCCCCGCGGGCAGACGTTTGGAGGCAACCGCAGCGCAAGGAAGGACCTGCGCCCTAGCTTCTCGCGGGGATGACCCGCACCGTTGCTTCGGGGGAGGACCCGCACCTTCGCTCCGCTCAGGAGCGGCGTTTGGGGGGGAATACTCAGGGCTTGGGATCAACTCCATCGACCGCTGTCTGCGGGTAAAGCTCCGACAGCGGGAGTTTCAGGTCCATCGCGCGGACTTCCGCGACTGCGTCGGTGCCTTCCCAAGCCGTAAAATTCCACGTGCCGTCCTCGAGCCGCAGGTAGCTTTCGAAGATCGGCCGGTGCTGGCTCAGCAGGATGTACTCCTGAAGGCCGTCGATCTGGCGGTACTTTTCAAACTTTTCGCCGCGGTCGTACGCCTCGGTGCCGTCGCTGAGGACTTCGAAGAGGACGCGGGGGTTGATGATGGTCGTCTTCTTCGGGTCCTCGGGGTGGAAGACCGGGCCGGAGCAGACGATCGAGGCGTCGGAGTAGACGAACCGCCGGCTGCGGGCCACCGCCACGCGCATGTTGCTGTCGAGCACCTCGCACGGCGTGCCGCGGAGCTTGGCCAGAAGCGTCCCAGTCAGATTCGTCGTGACGCGAGCGTGGGCGTATGTACCGCCGCTCATGGCCAGCACCTGACCGTCGTGGAACTCGTGGCGGACTTCGCTCGTCTCCTCGAAAGTCAGGTACTCCGGGAGGGTCATGCTGTGTTCGAGCTTCTCGGCGGGTAGAGCCATTTGCATGATCATACCACCGGCGCTTGACACGCCCACCGGTTTCCCCGAAACCCTTCGCGGGCTTCACCGTGCTTTCCCGCATCTCCTCGTTCATTCTCGTCGGCATCGACGCCGCCCGGTGCGACGTGGAGGTGGACATTTCCCGCGGCGGCCCGGACGTGCAGGAGACGCGCGTCAACATCGTGGGCCTCGCCGAGCGGGCCGTGAAGGAGTCGGCCGAGCGCGTCCGGCGCGCCATCATCAACTCCGGCTACCCCTTCGCGCAGGGCAACACCCTCGTCGCCCTGGCCCCGGCGGACGTGAAGAAGGAGGGACCGAGCCTCGACCTGCCCATCGCCATCGGCGTGCTCCGCGGCAACGGGTGCATCGAGACGGACGTGCACAAGCACTACCTCATCGCAGGCGAGCTGGCCCTGGACGGCTCGGTCCGCAAGATCAAAGGTGCCCTCTCGCTGGCGCTGCTGGCCCGCAAACTCGGGCTCACCGGCGTGATTCTGCCGGAGGACAACGTCCGCGAGGCGGCCGTGGTGGAGGGCGTCGACGTCATCGGCGTCAGCGCCCTTGGCCAGGCGGTGCAGTTTCTCAACGGGCTGCTGGCGTTGGAGCCGTACCAGCTCGACGGCACGCCTTACGCACAGAGCCAGCTCGACGCCGTGCCCGACTTCGTCGACGTCCGCGGGCAGGAGGCGGTGAAGCGGGCGATCACCATCGCTGCCGCCGGCCGGCACAACCTGTTGCTCATCGGCCCGCCCGGCACCGGCAAGACGATGCTCGCCAGCCGCCTGCCGAGCATCCTGCCGCCGCTCTCGCGCGAGGAGTCGCTCGAAACCACCCGCATCTACTCGGCACTGGGCCTCTTGCCCGACGGCGTGGCGCTGCTGGACCGGCGGCCCGTCCGCTCGCCCCACCACTCGGCCACGGGGCAGGCACTCGTCGGCGGCGGCAGCATCCCGCGGCCGGGCGAGGTATCGCTGGCGCACAACGGCATCCTGTTCCTCGACGAACTGCCGGAGTTCACACGCTTCGTGCTGGAGATGCTGCGGCAGCCGCTGGAAGGCGGCACCGTCACCGTCGCCCGCGTCCACGGCAGCCTCACGTTCCCGGCGGACTTCATGCTCGTGGCCGCGATGAACCCCACCGCCCACGGCACCGACCCGAAGAACCCCCGCGAGCGCGACCGGTACATCCAGAAGCTCTCCCAGCCGCTGCTGGACCGCATCGATATCCACGTGGAGGTGCCGCAGGTGCCCTACAGCCAGCTCACCGGCAACACGCCCGGCACGGACTCTGCCACGATGCGCCAACGCGTGGAGGCCGCCCGGAAGCACCAGGCCGCCCGCTTCGGCAACGCCTCCATGACCAACGCCCGGATGAACGGCAAGCAGCTCAAGCAGCACGTGGAGCTGAACGAAGGCTCCCTGCTGATGCTGAAGCAGGCGATGGAGGAGATGGGGTTGAGCGCCCGCGCGTTCGACAAGATTCGCCGGGTGGCCCGCACCATCGCCGACCTCGACGAAAGCGAGCACGTGCAGGAGTCGCACGTGGCCGAGGCCGTGCAGTACCGGCTTTTAGACAGAAAGCACTAAACGCTGCGCCCGGCCCGGTCGTGCCGCAGCCTGCCGCGCGCCGCTCACACCACGGCCGCCAGCACGAACGCCGCGCACGCCATCCCCCAGGCGGCCAGACGCAGTTGCCAGCGCAGGTAGCCTTTGGTCACACGGTCGGCGATGAGCCCGGCCAGCACCACCACGCCCGCCACGGCCGTCGCCAAAGCCCACGGCATGACGCGGGCGGCAATGCTCCAGGCCCGCACGCCGGCGACCTCTTCGGAAAGCCGCCCGACCGCCGCGTCGTCCAGGTGCACGTTCACGGCGGCGAAGAAGACGTCGCCGTACGGCCGTTCCACCCGCACCGTATGCCGCGACCACGCCGGGCTCTGCTGCTGCAGCCGGGCGGCGATCTCGGCCACGGCACCGTCGTACCGCGCGGCCGGGTGCAGCAGCGGCAACACCTGGCGAGCGGCGTCGTCGTAGGCGGCCTTCACGGCGGCGGCCTCGGTCGCCTCCGGCCGGGGACACCGCCCCACCACGCCGGCCGGGGATGGGCCAAAAAAATCCTCGGCGAGCAGCCGGGTGAAGTCGGCCGGGTGCTCGATGCTCCGGGGGACCGAGGGGGCATCCGGCGTGATCATGTCCGGCGTCACGACGACCGGCGGGGTCGGCGTTGATGCCCGTTGGCTCACACGCGCCGTGGTCGGCACGGGCGGCGGGCCTTCCGTCAGGCGGCTTAGCGTTGCCTCCACGCGGACGCGCTCGCCGTCCGACGGCTGCCGTTCCGCGACGCCCACCGCGATGAACAGCAGCAGCCCGCCCAGCAGCAGCATCACCGCCAACACGCCCACGACGATCGCCTTGAACCACGAAAAGGTCATATCAGCCTCCGGCCGTCGGCACCCACGAGCGTGCGTTGCGGCCGCGGGCCTTGCGGTGCCGGCCAGCCCAGCAACAGCAACGCCCCGGCGAAGAAGATGAGCGAGCCGACGATCTCCTTCGCGAACGCACTCAAAAATGTGTCGAACGCCGCGGCCGCCTGCTGGGCATGCACGTGCCCGGCCACCATCGTCCAGACGCTGCCGTCGAACTGCGCACGAACCACCACGACCGCCAGCACCAGCAACCCGACGCCGAACAGCCCGCGGAGCATGTGCCAACCCCAGCCGTGACGACGCACCGACAGCATGATGACCACCGCCACCGACCCCGGCAGCAACGCCGCGAAGACGAGCACCTTCTGCAGCAGCCCCGGCCAGCCGGCGTAGCCGTCGAAGGCCTCGGCGAACGCCGCCGTCGCCTGCGGCTCCGGCAGCCCCGCCTCAAACGCCCGCGGCAGGCTCAAGCTCGCCGCCAGGCCCAGTGCGAACGCCAGGAACAGCAGCAGCACACTCACCGCCGAGGCGAGCCCGCGGAGGTGGCTGGCCACGTCGTCGCGGCTCACGGCCGGCAGGCTCGGTCGCCAGCTTTCGGCGGTGCGGCCCGGCGGCGGCGGCGTGGGGGCTACCGGCGTCGCCGCCACGAAGCCGGCGGGCATCTGCTGCTGGCGCTCCCACAGCACCAACGGGCGGCCTTGTTTGTCCTTGAAGTTACCGGTCAGGATCATGATGCCGTCGACGATCTGCCCGATGCCCAGCAGCCCGCCCGTCAGCAGCCAGAGGATGCCGGTGCCGATCTTGCCCACGTAAAACCGGTGCAGCCCGCAGACTGGCAAACTCGTCAGCGGCACGGCACAAAGCAGCGCCGCCCAGACGCGAAAGTGCGGGCTCGCCACGACCGCCGCTTCATCGGCCCGGTTCACGGCGGCGCTGCCGTAGTCGGCCGCCGGCGGCTCGGACGTCCCGACGCGCTGCTCCGACGTCGGCTGCCGCGGTTCATGCCCCTCCGTAGGCGAAGCATTGCCGGTGAAGGCGGCTTCCACGGTCCGACCGAGGCGTGTGCCGGCCGCTTCCACGCGCTCGCCGAAGGCTTCGGCGGAGGCCTCGACTTCCTCCCACCAGGGCTTCCTGGCCTTGCCCTTCTTGCGGCGGCGCTCGGCGGCCAGGGCCGGGTCCCACGTCTGCAGGAACTGCACGGCCACCAGTGCCGTCGCGGTCGTGAAGACGGCCGTCCAGATCCCGCCACCGAGCATCGCCGCGACCGGCAGCGCAATCAGAGGCACCCACCAGACGGCGTCCATCTCGAAGCGGGTCTTGCGGTCCGGGCGGACGTACTTTGAGAACGGCGCGCAGAGCAGGGCAATGCCCGCCGCGATCAGGCTGGCCCCCGCACCGCTGATGCCGGTGGTAAGCCCCATCGCCAGGCCGACGCCCGGCGTCGCCGCCGTGAGGCCCAGGACAAGCTCCCGAGACCCGCCCGACTCGTGCCGCATGCCGAACGCCAGCGACGGCCCGGCGAGCTTCAACGTCACGCCGACGCCCAAACTGAACAGGAACGTGGCCAGCGCCAACCGCAGGCCGTAGCCGCCGTCGGCGTTGATCCCCCCCACCAGCAGCGCGCCGGCCGTCGCCACCAGCGCGAAGACGACGAGCCGCGCCCCCATCGGCATCGGGTCCTGCGGAGGCACCTCGGGCCAATTGGCGTAGCCACGCAGCAGCTCACGGTCGCTCGCCTCGTCGTCGAGCGTCGAGGCGGCGTAATCCACGCCCGGCGCTGTCCGTTGGCGCTTGGCGTTGAACTTCTCGGCCCGCCGCTTGGCCCGGCCGGCCTTCTTCTGCTTCACCCGCATGCGAAACGCCATGGGCCCGCAGGAAAACTTGGCCTGTTCGCGGCCCTCTTTTGTCTTGCGGGCGATGGTCTCGGTGTCGTCGTCGTCGTGCGGCACGGCCGCGCGGCTGCCGCCGCCCACCTTCGCCGCGACGCGCCCGGCGACCATCGTCAGCTCCTCCGGCCGAAAGACGCTCATCGACTGCTGCACGTGCTCGGCACCGAAGACGCCCTCGACCAGCTCCTGCACGCTCTGGTAGCGGTCCTCGGGCCGCTTGGCCATGGCCTTGGCGATGACCGTCGCGAACGGCTCCTCGACGCCGGTCAGGTCCGGCTCGGCCGAGAGGTGCTTGTACAGAATCTCACTGGCCGAGGCCCCCACGTAAGGTGGCACGCCGGTGAGCATTTCATAGAGCAGCGCCCCCAGTGCATAGATATCAATCGAGCGGTCGTACTTGCCCGCGCCGACTTCCGGGGCCATGTAGTGCACCGTGCCGACGGTGATGGTCTGCCCCGAGTGCGGGCTGGAGCCGATGGCCTTGGCCAGGCCGTAGTCGCCGATTTTCACGTAGCCGTCTTCGTAGAAGATGTTGGCCGGCTTCAGGTCGCGGTGAACGATGCCGCGGTCGTGCAGGTAGGTCAGGCCCTTGGCGATTTCACGCAGGAAGAACGCCGCCTTGGCGGTGCCCAGGCCGGCGGGGTGTTCATCCAGCAGTTCGCGAAGGTTCGGCCCGGCGACGTACTCCATGAGCACGAACGGCTTGCCCTGGTCGTTGTGCTTGACGTCGAAAATCGTGACCAGATGCGGGCTCTTGAGGTTCATGCACTGGCCGATGCCGCGAAGCTCGATCTGCTCGTAACCAAGTACGGCCTTTAGGGCGACTTCCCGGCCGGCGTCGCTGGTGGCGTAGTACACCTCCCCGAAGCCGCCCCGGCCGGCGGCACGCTGGATCGTGTACCCGTCGAGCGGGCGGTCGCCGTGGTTGTAGGTGTAGAGGGGCATGGCGGTTCGCTGGGTCGAAGTGTGCATGGCAACTTAACGTTCGACGGCGACGAAAGATATTTCATCCGTCTGCACGGTTTGCCCGGGTGAAACCACCGCCTGCTTCGGCTGCGTCATCACCAGCCGCCCGCCGACGAACGCCAGCACGTGCCGACCGGCACCCGGCACCACCACGTGGCTGCCCCGCCCGCCGATGAGCACGGACTCGGCCATCAGCACCACGCGGCGGACGTCCGACTCGCCGACGCGGGCCGTGCCGAGTTCCAGCACGGCCGTGGCGCTGGCCGGCGTGGGCCGGCGGAACGTCAGGCGGCAGCGGGAGGCCAGTTCGATGCGGTCGCCGTCCTTGAGCAGCCGGCCGTCGCCCGGCTTGCCGTCGACCAGCACGCCGGCCGGGCAGCGAAGAAAATAGTCCTCCTCGTCGCGCTCCAGCGTCACCGGCGGCGCATCGCCGAGCACAGGCACGTCGCAGTTGACACCCAGCCTGACCGAATCGCCGCGGCAAACGAGGTAGCTGCCGGCCCCGTCCACGCGGAGGAGGAACCGGCGGGACGTAAGGGCGTGGGCCACGCCCGGCAAGGCCGTGGCATGGGCGTCCGGCCCATGATTCGGCGAGGCTTCGCCTCGACACGGGCCAGACGCCCGTGCCACGGGGGAAGCAGCGTCTATCCCGATCCTGGGAGAAACAACCGTCGGCACCTCGGCAGACATCTCGGCGAGGCTGCCCAGCGGGCTGGCCAGCACGTCGGCGTGCAGGGCCGCCAGTTGCGTGAGCTTCTCGGCGGCCTGGTTCGCCCAGCGTGCGTCGACGGCGGCGGCCGCACGTCGCAACACGGCGGCGGCGGCGTGGTACTCCCCGGCGGCGAACCGCCGGCCGGCCTCGGTGGCGTCACGAACCGCCTGACGGACGCCTGCGTGCGGCGTGCCCAAAGCCTCCAACGCCGCGGCGTGCTCGCCGGCTTCGTCGAGCCGCCCGGCGGCGAAGGCCGCCTCTGCCGCCGGCTTAAGCTCGGCCGACACCGTCTGCTTCAACGACGCGACCTGAGCCGCGCTGGCACGCAGCGTCGACAGCCGAAGCACCGCCTGCACCGCGGCCGAGAGGTGCCCGGCCGCCAGCGCCGCCTCGGCGGCGGCGTGGGTCTTCTCGAACTCGTCTCGTTTGGCTTCCAAATCTCGCACCAGCCAGAATGCCCGCGACTCCGTCAGCCGCCCTTCTTCCAGCAGCCGGCCGGCCAGTGTCAACTGCCCGGCCGCACACCGGTCCCTGGCCGCCTGCTGCACCTGCCCGGCCATGCGGGCCACGCGTTCCTGACCGGCCCGCGCCTGCCGAACGGCCTGCTCGAGGCGGGCAACTTCCGGCAGTGTACCGACAATCCCACGTGCGTGGGCGGCGTCCTGCGCCGCCTCGGGCAACCGCCCCTCGGCCAGGTGCCGCTCGGCCCGCTTCACGTACGCCTGGGCGAGCCGGTCGGCCAGGTCCTGCCCGTCGCGGTGGTCGCGGAGTGCCGGCAGAAGCGCCAACGCCTCCTCCAGCCGCCCGCCGTGAAGCGCCCGCCGAGCTTGTTTGTGCTTGAGGAAAAGCATGATCGTGGGGAGGGTGGAGTGATGAGAAACAAGTAATCGGTACTGAGTAATCAGTAATGAACAATGAATAATGGGTCATGGGCACAACAGCATCGCCGGGAGGCAGACCGGCCCTCGATTGCCTATTACTAATTACTTATTACTCATCGCTCCGGGCACCTCAAAACGCCCCGCCGCCGATCCGCTCGTTCACTTCGCGCACCAGCTCGTCCTCGTCCAGCGTCTCCACGCGGATGCCTTCGGTGAAGTGGGCTTCATGGGCGAGCACGCGCTCGGCGACGTCCAGCTTCTTCTTGATCTCGCGGATCAGCTTCTGCGTCTGCTGCACCTTCGAGTCGTCGATGGCAAACTCACTGCCCACGCCTGCGGCACGCACGAGCTGGTGCTGGGCCTCCAGCGTCGCGATCTGCCCTTCGAGCAGGTGCTTCTGCTGACGCGTCTTCTCGAGCGTCCGCACGGCCGCGGCCAGGCTCTTCTGGCGGTTCTCCAGCATGCGCTCCTTGCCGGCGAGAATCACCTCGGCTTCCTTAAACGCCTCGAAGCTGCGGGCCAGGTCCTCGGCGACGTCCGACCGCTCGTACCGCACGCCGTCGAACACCAGCGTCGTTTGCTCCGTCTGCAACGCGTCACGCAGGCGGGCAACGCGCTGCTTCTGGTCCGCCAGGCGGGCTTGCGTCGCGGCGATGTCCGCCCGCAGGTGTTCGATCTCCACCTCCTGCTCGGCGATCATCCGGACGTGCGCGTGCATTTCCGGCAGGATCTCATCGACCAGGTCGCGGGCCCGTTCGATCTCGAACTCGACGGGCACCTCCCCCTTCACGGCCTCGCGGGCCTGCTTGAAGCCGCTGCCGGCGTAGCTGGCCACCTCGTCGCCGAAGACAATGCCGCCCACCAACGCCGCCCCGACGACACCGACGGCGGCCAGTTTGATCATGCTGCAAACCATGGGAAACCTCCCGAAAACAACCACTTGCCGCCGGCACACGCCGGCTCCGGGAGGGGTCTACGCAGGTTCGCCGAACTATTTCACGCCGGCCGGGGCAAATTCCACGCGGAGCACCAGTTCCTGCCCCGCCCTGGCCTCGAACCGCACCGCCAGCTTCCGCCAGCCGTCGTTGGGGGTTTGCCAGTTGGGGTTCGGTGAGCCCGGCAGCGGCTCGGCCGGCATGACCGTGAACGCCGCGGCGGCCGGGCCGTCCAGCGTCGCGGCCAACCTGCGGCCCTGCCGCTCGAACGTCGCCTCCCGCCCGCCGGCGGCCACGTGCACGTCGGCCTCCGTATGGGCGAACCACCAGCCGGCCATGTCGCGCGTGGGCGTCAGCAGGTCGATGACCTGCACGCGGTCACCGTCGACGATGAACTGCCGCGTGTACGCAGTGACCTTGCCCGGGTATCGCCCGGCCATGTCGAGGGTGACGCCGGGCGTCGGCCCGTCGGTGGTGGCGGTGGTGCGGGCCGGGGCTTTGGTGTGCTGGTCGCCGCCGTCCTCGCCGTCGGCACCGGGGTCGAGCACGAGCGTGTTGTGCCCCTCGGCGCGGAGGCGATAGAAGGCGAACCGCGCGACCTTCTCGTGGTTGTGCGTCAGGTACACGGCGTTCTCCAGCCCGACGTCGTCCACGAAGCGCACGCCGTCGGCCTCCAGCATGAACGAGCCGGCGTCGAGTTGCGTGTGCCCGTGCTCGTCCTTCCCGGCGGTGACGCCCAGAAAGAGTGCGGCCGGGTCGTTCCAGCGCGTCCGGTGCAGGAAGAGCCCCACGTCCGCCAGGTGGCGCGTGGCCGGGAGCGTGGCACCCGCCTCGGCGTCGCGGAGCAGTGCGGGGGCGTAGAAGAGCATGTCCTGCGGGCGGGCGTCGTCGGCGGCCTCATTCAGACGGAAGGCGGCGGCGCGCGGCACGTTGTAGCGGTTGGCCAGCCACAGGTGCTCCGCCACGCCTCTGAGCGGGCCGCGGGCCGCGTCGTTGATCGCGAAAAGGTCGCCGGACGGCCCGGTCATGTGCAGCGGATAGGCGGTGGTGGCGGCCAGGCCCGGGTAGTCCCCCAGGCCGAAGTCGCCGCCGAAGGCCGTCGTCAGCACGCCCAGGTAGTTGACCAGGTACTTGACGGCGTAGCCCCAGTACATCGGCCCCTCGGGGTAGCCGCCGTCGGGCCCGAAGGCGGTGATACCCTTCTGCACGCTGGTAAAGCTGCCCTGCACGATGCGGGCGGCGCGGCCCGGGTCCTGATCCGCGAGGCATACGGCCGCCGCGATAATTCCGCCGTTGCACACCAGGTTCCAGTTGCTGCGGCTGTAGGCCCACCACCACTTGCCGCGTTGTTCTCCGGTTGCGCTATACGCCGCCTCGGCATGCCTCAGCAGGTGACGGTCGAGGGCGGCCAGCAGGGTGGCGCGCTGCTGCGGCGTCCAGGCGTCGTACAGCCAGTCGTAGGCCAGTGCCAGGGCGAGGCCCATCTCGGCGGTGTCCAGGAAGTGAGACGGGTTCCAGTCCGGGAAATCGGCCGCGGCCTGGGCCACCTCCCACACGCGTTCTTTGTAGGCCGCCTCGCCGGTCATGTGCCAGGCGTAGCCCAGGTGGCGCACCGAGTCGAGTACAGCGCGGCTTACGGGCAGCAGCCGCTTGCCGTCGGCGATTTTGTGTTCCGGCAGCGGGTCGGTGAGCTTCTTGCGGGCGGCCTGCATGATTTGCGCGTGCATCACACGGGCCGTGGCGTCTTCACGCACGAGGCGCTTCATCTCCGCCACGCGGCCGGGCGTCAGCAGCAGGCGCGGGTGTTCGGCACGCAGGTGCGGCAGGAGCGGGTCGGGGAGTTTCGGCTCCCAACGCTCGGCCGAGGCGACGCCGACACAAACCGCCAGCACCGTCAGGCAAGTAAGCAGGCTTAAGTCCATCGCCCCGGTATGCGTCGATTCGAGGCGTGCGTCAAGGCAAGTCGCCGGCCGTTAGCCGGGTTTGGTGGAAGTCCGCCGCAACCGCAGCCGGACGACCTCCACCGGCGGTGGGTCCGCGTCGCCCTCCGTGCTGCCGGCCGCGTCGCCGGCCTCGCGGTGGCGCTCCGCGTGCGACTGGCGGAACCGCTCGGCCGTCGCGGCAAGGTCCGGCCGCGGCACGGGCACCGTAATCGTCGTCTCCTCCCCGGCGTAACGCAGGTCGGCGCTCGCCTCGACGCGCACGCCCGGCCCGGCCGGCACCGTCGCCATCGCCCGCACGTTCAACTGCCCAAACTCGGCATGCAGGCGGTCGTCGTCCAGCTTGTCGGCGAGGTGTAACACGTCCTGCACGGCCTCGGCGGTGAGCGGTGCGGTGCGTGCTACGGATGCTGCTGAGGCGGGTCGGGCCGGTTTCTGTTGTTCATTCGACTGGTCGGCCATATTGTTCGCCCGTGAAGAAGAATGCCCATTCGTTCCGCGTCGCGAGCCTAGCGGCCGTGGTTTTCGCAGGCAAGGTGCTACTGGCCGGCTCGCAGAGTGTCGCGACGGCAGCGGCCGGTCAGGGGGTAGCTCAGCAGGCCTACGCGCCGCCCATGACCATCCGAACCGACGCGCTGGACCGCCGCGAGATCCGTCGCGACATCGACTGGCTTACCGACGAGGCCCGCCAGGGCCGCGGCGTCGGCACGGACGGCCTGGAGGCCTCGGCCCACTACATCGCCACCCGCTTCAAGGCGCTTCGCCTCAAGCCGGCACCGGGGCTCGAGGGCTACTACCAGCCGTTCGAGGTCCGCGTCGGCAGCGCGTTGACACCCGCCAGCGGTCTCCTCGTGAACGCGGAGCCGGTGGACGAGGCGGCCTTTGTCCCGCTGGCCTGGTCCGGCGAGGGGGCGTTCGAGGGCGACGTGGTCTTCGCCGGCTACGCCATCTCCGACGCCGACCAGAACTACAACGACTTCGCCGGCATCGACGTCAAGGGCAAGCCCGTACTGGCGATGCGGTACGAGCCGCACACGGCCGACGGCAAGAGCCGCTTCACCGGCGACACGTGGAGCCGCAACGCGGTGCTCTTCCGCAAAGCGCAGGCGGCCGCGGTTGCCGGGGCCAGCGCGCTGCTTCTGGTCGACCCGCCGGAGCACCACACGTCCGACGGGCTGATGTCCGCCGACGGGCGGCGTGGCTTCAGCGTGGACATCCCGGTGTACCACGTTACGCAGGCCGTGGCCGAAGCGATCCTCGGCGGCGAGGGCAGCCTGGCGGCGTTGCAGAAACAGATCGACGAGACGGGCGAGCCTGCCACGCGCCTCACGCAGACGCGCGTGTCGGGTGAAGTCGGTTTCGAACCGCGGAGGGTGGACGTGCGCAACGTCGTGGCGGTGCTGCCGGGCCGCGGCGAGCTGGCCGACGAGTACGTCGTGGTCGGCGCGCACTACGACCACCTCGGCATGGGCGGTTTCGGCAGCCGGGCCCCCGGTGTGACGGCCGTCCACCCCGGTGCCGACGACAACGCAAGCGGCACCGCCGCGTTGCTGGAGGTGGCCGAGCAACTGGCCCGCGCCGGGCGGCGTGAGCGGTCGATCCTGTTCGTGGCGTTCTCGGCCGAGGAGATCGGGCTGATCGGCAGCCGGCTTTTCGTGCGCGAGCTGCCCGTGCCGCCGGACAGCATCGTGGCGATGGTGAACCTGGACATGATCGGCCGCATCCGCAACGACCGGCTGCTGATCGGCGGGCACGGCACGGCCGAGATGTTCCGCCAGTGGATTGATGAAGCCGACGCCGAAAGCCCGCTGAACTTCCACAACCTGGGCCGCGGCGGCACGGGCCCCAGCGACCATGCGAGCTTCGCGGCGGCGGGCATTCCCGTCCTCTTTTTTTTCTCCGGCCTGCACCCGGACTACCACACCCCCGCCGACACCGCCGACACCGTCAACATCGACGGCATCGCCCAGGTCGTGGAGTTCGTCTACGCCGTCGTGGCGGACATCGCCGCCGGGCCGAGGCAGGCCTACGTGGCCGACTTCGACGGTGAAGGCCTCAACCTCGACTGGGGCGAAGCCGCACGAGGCGAGAACAACAACGGCGACGACGGAGCCGCCAACAACCGCGCCGATGACCAGCCGCCCGCCCAGCCGCCCATCCGCGTCACGCTCGGCGTCACGCCCAGCTACGAGAGCGGCGACAGCACCGACGGCCTGCTCATCGACGGCATCAGCGACGACTCCCCCGCCGCCGCCGCCGGCCTGAAGCCCGGCGACGTCATCGTCAACATGAATGACACGGCCATCAAAGACATCTACGGCCTGACCGCCTTCCTCCGCGACGCCGAGCCGGGCGACGAAGTCCGCATCACCGTGCGGCGGGATGGCGCGACGCAGACGCTCACGACGAACCTGGCCGCCCGCGGCCGGCGGTAACCGGCAGGTTTTCGAGTCGTGAGCGCCGCCCCGAATAAACACCGTGTGAACTCCCCGCGCCCCGCTTACGGTCGATCGGAGCGGCTTCAGCCGGCGGCCTGCGCCTCCTGGGCGCGGATCATGCGTTCGCAGATCAGTTCCAGCGCGGTGCGCCAGTCGGCCTCGGCGCGGGCATCGAAGCGGTCCTGGCCGACTTCGCGCATCGCACCGAGCAGCGCCTCGACCACGGGCGGGTAGTGTTCCGGGCGGGCACCGTAGGCGTTGTGGCGTTTGCCGAGCTGGGCCAGGGCGGCGGTTACGGCCGGGCGGTCCTCCAGGTTGCCGGCGACCCACGCCAGCGTCGCCGTGAGCTTCTCGCGCTGGGCGGTCATGTCGGTCGGGAAGAGCGGGCGCAGCGCCGGGTTGTCCGAAAGCAGCCGTCGGTAAAAGGCGGCCGCAAGGGCGTCGCCGTGGGAGGCCAGCATCTGGAACGACGCGTCGAGTCGGTGGGCGAGTGCGGCATCGACCTTCACGGGCCCGCCTTGGCTGGCCGGGTGGGTGCCGTGCATGTCCTCGACAGTCGATAGTGGGTGGATGGTGAACTTCACGGGGATTCCTCTTCGATGTGGTTGTTGCCGGTCAGTAGCGACGTGCCGCCATGGCCGTGGAGATGTGAATCTGCTGCCGCAACGCCCCGGCCTGACGGGTTGCGGCACGTTGCTCGGGACTGGTGTCGTCCAGCAGGCGGACGGTGCCGTTGTACGAGCCGACGGCCAGCCAGCGGCCTTCGGGGCTGAAGGCCAGGCACCGGATCGCCTCGGACTGCGCGTTGAAGGATGCGACCACCTGCCACCTGCCCGTCTCCCAAATGACCACCTCGCCGAACCAGCTCCCGGCGGCAAGGCGCGTGCCGTCCGGCGAGAGGGCCAGGCTGGTGACCAACTGCCCGTGCCCGTCGAGCACGGCCAGGCAGGTGCCGCTGGCCACGTCCCACACGCGCACGGTGCGGTCGCGCGAACCGGAGTAGAGCAGCTTGCCGTCTTGGCTGAACTGAACGGCGAACACGTCCAGCCGGTGGCCGCTGAGAAGGTGGCGCTGCTCGCCGGTGTCGGCGTGCCAGAGGCGCACGTCGTGGTCGCGCGAGGCGGAGGCGATGTGCCGGGCGTCCGGGCTGAAGGCGACGTGGTTCACGCGCTGCCTGTGCCCGGCGAGTCGATGCAGGACCTGTCCGCCGGCCACGTCCCAAACCCGCACCGCCGGCGACATGCCGCCTGAAGCCAGCCGCCTGCCGTCCGGCGAGAAGGCGACGGACCAGACGGCGCCCTCGTGGTCATGCAGGGAGGCGGTCTGTCGCCACGCGGTAGTGTCCCACAGGCCGATTGTGCCGTCGTAGCTTGCCGAGGCGAGCAGCCCGCCGTCCGGCGAGACGGCCAGCCCGGCCACGTCGGCGGTGTGCCCCGTGAGCGTCCGTCGCGCCTCGCCGGTGGCAGGGTCCCACACGCGGATGACGTCGTCCCGACCGCCGGTGGCGATGAAGCTCGAATCCCGGGCGAAGGCGGCCGCCAGCACGTGCCCGGTGTGGCTCCGCAGCGTGCAGACGAAGTCCGCCTGCATGCCGTCGGCCACGGCCCAGGTGCGCATCGTGCTGTCCCAAGAAGCCGAGTAGAGCCGACGCCCGTCCGGCGAGAAGTGCAGGGCGCTGATGGCGTCCTCGTGCCCGGCCAGCACCTCGGCCGGCTCGTGTGCCGGTCGGACGTTCGCCGCCTGCAGCGGGAACAGCCGGACCTGGCGGCTGACGACCGAGGCGGCCAGCACGCCCGCGTCCGGCGAGAAGCGAACGCTCCGCACCCAGCTCACGCCCCCGTCATGACGCAGCACCTCGACGGGCGGCCGGGCGGGCGCGGACTCGGTAACGTCCCACACAAGCACGCGGCCCATTTCGCCGCCGGCGGCGAGGTGCGTGGCATCGTCACTGACCGCCCCACTGCGGACCGGGCCGTCGAAGGGCATCGTGTGGCGGAGGGCCAGTGTCGTGGCGTCGTGGAGGCGGACGACGCCGGCGTTGTTCCATGTCATCAGCAGGGTGCCGTGCTTGTCGGTCGTCAGGCCGTGAACGGCGGCGGTTGTGTCGGTGTGGACCGGCGGCGGTTGGGGCTTTGAAAGCTCGGCAATCACGCGGCCGGTCGTCGGCTCCCACACCAGCCCCACGCCTGCCGAGCAAGCCGAGGCCAGCAGCCCCTTCGGCAGCCACGCGAGCCGCTGCACCGTGGTAGTGTGCGGCCGGCCTTCGTAAACCAGCGATCCCGACCCGACGTGCCAGATGCGCACGCTGCCGTCGAGGTACCCGGCGGCGAGGTGCGTGCCGCCCGGGTCGAACGTGACGCACAGCGCCGGCAGGCCGGGTGACGGCAGCTCGGCGAGCATGCGGTTTGAGTCCGTGTCCCAGACGCGGACGCTGCCGTCGCGGCCGGCGGTGGCGAGTCGGTCGCCGGCGTGGGTCATGGCCATGTCAAAGACGATGTCCGGGTGGGCTTGCAGGGTGTGCAGGCTTCGCTCCGAGAGGTTGCGCAGCAGCCGCCACTCCCAGCCGCGGAGGGCTTCTGGTGCGGCGGCCAGTTGATAGCGCACCTGCTGCAGTTCGCCCGCCTGGTAGGCGGCGAAGCCGGCGGCCATGCTCGCGGCGTAGGCGCTGCGGAGGGCCGTGTCACGCTCGGCCAGCGCGGTGACTTCCGCAGCGCGGCGCTGGCGGGCCTCGGCCACGGCGCGGACGCCGAAGAGCGTGCTGACCGCCCCGCCGGCCACCAGCGACACGAGCACCAGCAGCGACGCGGCCACGAGCGTGCGGTTCCGCCGCGTGAACCGTGAGAGCTGGTAGACGAGTGTCGGCGGGCGGGCCTCGACAGGCTCGTGGCGGAGGAAGCGGCGGACGTCCGCGGCGAGTGCGGCCGCGGTGCGGTACCGCCGGTCCGGTTCCTTCTCCATCGCCGTCAGCACGATGGCATCCAGATCGCCGCGCAGCGCCGGGTTTAGCGTCGCCGGCCGAGGGGGCATCTCCTGGCGGATGACACGCACGGCCTCGGGCAGCGGCACGCCGGAAAGGTCGTAAGGCCGCCGTCCGCAGAGCATCTCGTAAAGCACCACGCCCAGCGCGTAGACGTCGGTGCGCATGTCGATATGGCTGGAGCCGGAGCATTGCTCGGGGCTCATGTAGTTCAGCGTGCCGATGATCTGTCGCGTGTCGGCGTCGAGTGTGATGAGGGCCTTGCGCGGGTCGGTGGAGCGGGCCACGCCGAAGTCGATGACCTTCGCCCGGCCGTGAACGTCCACGAGGATGTTGCCCGGCTTGAGGTCGCGATGGATCACGCCCAGTTGGTGCCCGTGCTGCACGGCGTCGCAGACGTCGGTGAACATCGCCAGCTTCCGGGCGAGGCTCAGGCGCTGCTCGCGGGCATACTGCGTGATGTCGCGAGCCTGGCGGACGAACTCCATCGCGAAGTATGGCGTGGCGTGGCCGTCGTCGCGGTGCCAGGTGCCCGTCTCGTAGATCTGGGCGATATTCGGGTGATTCAGCCTGGCGAGCACCTCGGTCTCGAACTTGAAGCGGCTGATTGCCGACGTCTCGAGCAGCCCCTGCCGCATGATTTTCACGGCCACACGCCGCCGCGGCTCCTCCTGTTCGGCTTCGTAGACCGTCGCCATGCCGCCGGTGCCCAGCACGCGCAGCAGCACGTAGCGGTCGCGATGGGGCGCGTCGATGAGGGTGTCGTCCTGGGCGGCGGCAGCTTCCGGGCACGCGGCCAGCGCCGGCGTCGCAAGGAAGGCCTCGGCATTCCCCATGGCCGACAGCAGCCCGTCGAGCCGGGCACGAAGCGCCGCATCCTGCCGGCATGCGTCCGCCAGAAAGCCGGCACGCTCGGCCGCCGGCAGGTCGACGGCCCGCTTGAACAGCGCATGGGCTCGCCGGGCGACGTCGCTATCCATGGTCGTCCCCGTCGTCGGCGGGTCGAGCCGCCGGCGGCGAATCATGTGACGCCTGTTCGACGGTTTCTGCGCCTGTCGGCTCTTCGCCGCCTGTCGGCTCTTCGCCGCCGGCCTGCAGGCGGAAGCAGAGCCACGCCTTGGCCGCCTGCCACTCGCGATCGACGCTCCGCTTCCCGATGGCCAGTGCCGTGGCGATCTCTTCGAGTGTCAGCCCGCCGAAGAACCGCATCTCGACGATCTTCGCCTGTCGTTCGTCGAGCCGGGCCAATTCGGTGAGTGCTTCGTCGAGTGCGACGAGTTCGCCGTCGGGCATGGGGGAGGCGACGTCGGCCGGCTCGACGGTGATGCGGTCGCGCCCGCCGCCGCGTTTGGCGGCGGCCCGGCCGCGGGCGTGGTCCACCAGAATCCGCCGAATGACCCGCGACGCGACGGCGAAGAAGTGCACCCGGTCGCGCCAGTCGGTCACCCGCTGGTCGATCAGCTTCAGGTACGCCTCGTGAACCAGGGCCGTCGGCTGCAGCGTGTGGTCGTCACGTTCCTGGCGCATCTGCGAGACGGCCAGACGGCGCAGGTCGCTGTAGATCGCGGCCATGAGTGCGTCCAGATCCTCACGCCTGCCGGAGGCGGCGGTACGAAGCAGCAGCGTGATGTCCTCGCGCGTGTCGTGCATGGGCGGGCGGCTGCTTCGCCCGACGCTGGCGGGCCTGTCCTTCCTCATGGCAATCTATCCCGCTGGACGCGGCGCGTCGATATTTTGCCCAGAACCGCCCCCGTTTGCCTGCCCGCGGCCAGCGGCGGGTAAACCGACGGCTTGCGCCGTGTTGTCGCTACAGTATTTGTCATCTTCCAGGTCTCCGTTCAGGGTCGAGTCGGCGGCCGATGGTGCGCACCGGCACCGCCCGCCGATCAGAACGCGTTTTTCGACGACCGAACGCGCCAACGAACAGAGAGAACGACTCGATTTTATGAACGCGCCGAACCGGGCGGGATCGCTAAGTATCGCACGCGTAGCTTCGCACCAGGCCGAGCATCATGCGGATGCCGGTCGCCACGGCGGCGTCGGTGAAGTCGTAGCGGTCGCTGTGCAACGGCGGGTAAGCCTCAGCACCCTCGGGCTGCGTGCCGACGAGGAAGAAGCAACCGGGCACCTGCTCGACGTAGAACGCGAAGTCCTCCCCGCCCATCGCCGGGCGGCCGGCCAGGATGAACCGGCCCTCACCGAGCGTCTCTCGCACCACCTTCACCACGCGGGCGGCTTCGTCCGGGTCATTCACCGTCGGCGGGTAACCGCGCTTCCATGCGAAGTCGACGGTACACCGCCCCGCCTCTGCCACTGCCGCCGAACGCCGCCGCAATGCCGCCTCCACCTGCGCCCGGCCTTCGGGCGTAAGGGTTCGCGCGGTGCCTTCGAGCGTGACCTCGTCCGGGATGACGTTGTTCGCCGTGCCGCCGTGGATCTTTCCGACGGTGACGACGACCGGCTCGGTCGGGTCAAAGTCCCGGCTGGCGATGTGCTGCACGTCCTGCACGATCGCCGCGGCCGTGACGACGGGGTCGGCCCCCATGTGCGGGAACGCCCCGTGGCAGCCGACGCCCTTC
Source organism: Phycisphaerae bacterium (assembly GCA_050329715.1). Taxonomy (GTDB): domain Bacteria; phylum Planctomycetota; class Phycisphaerae; order Tepidisphaerales; family Tepidisphaeraceae; genus DAIOTR01. Next base: position 8,828 of record JBHJOM010000077.1, on the reverse strand, counting down.
ACCGTGATGCGGAAGGTGTCCGTCGCCGCCAGCAGAGGGCCCGGGCGGGTGCTGACCATGCCGACCGGCAGGTTCGGCCAGCCGTGCAGGCCATACACCGCAGTGACCTTGGGCCCCCACCGCCCGTCGAGCAGGCCGGCGTCAACAAGCCGTTTGCCGCCGCCGCCGCCCTCCTCGGCCGGCTGCCAGAAGCACTTGACGCAGACCGGAAGCTCCTCGACCCGCTCGGCCAGTGCCGCCGCGACCCCCAGCAGCACGCTGGCGTGCCCGTCGTGCCCGCAGGCGTGCATTTTCCCGACGTGTCGGCTGGCGTAAGGCAGGCCGGTGCGCTCGGTGATCGGCAGTGCGTCGATGTCGGCCCGGAGCGCGATGCACGGCTTGGCCGGGTCGCCGATGACGGTCATGGTGGCCGTCGGCGCGTCGGCCGGGCCGTGCTCCCAGGCGAGGGACAGGCGGTCGAGTTCGCTGCGGATGATCGCGGCGGTTTCGTGCTCCTCGTACCCGAGTTCAGGCACCTGGTGCAGTTGATGACGCAGCTCGACGGCGCGTCCGACGACGGCATCGAGAGATTCGGCGACAGGCATGCCGCAAGTATACCCGCGCCGAGGACGCCAGGCCGCCGGCACGATGCCGGGCCGACAACGCCGCTTCAGAACAGCTGGTCGAGCATCTCGGCGACGGGGGTTTTCACGCAGGTGTACATCGGCGTATCTCGTTCCGTGTAGAGGCTGCTTTTGGTCTCGCGCAGGTGCTGCACGAGGTCCAGGAAGTCCTTGGGTTCGTCGGTCTCGAAGGCGACGACGAAGTCCTGGTCGTCCAGGCCGAAGCTGTACGTGGTGTTGAGCTTCACACTGGTGTAGGCCGCCCCGACCTTGATGTGCTCGTCCATGATCTGCTGGCGTTCTTCCGGCGGCAGCAGGTACCACGGCCGCGTCTTCACGAACGGGTAGACGAACAGGTACTTCCGCTTGCCCGGCATGATGTTCACCCGGCTCTCGGCGGTGTGGAACGGGTCGACGGGGTCGATGTACTGGCTCCGCTTCGTCATGGACAGGTAGCTGGCAGGCGTGGAAAGGTAGCCGCCGAGCGTGCTCTTGTTGATGCGGCGGGTCTGCTCCTGGAAGTCGTGCAGCTCGGTGCTGATGCGCCAGAGCATGAAATCCGCCCCGGCCTTTAGGCCGGCCAGCGAGTAGCTCAGGCAGATCATACCGGGCCTCGGCTCGTCGACCATCTTGCAGAACTCGTCGCGTGCGATGAGCTTCGTGTGGTCGTCCAGCCTGCGCAGGGCCGGGTCCAGCTTGAAGAAGTGGAAGTTAACGAACTGCCGCTTCGGTGCGGCGGGTGCGGCGGGCGAGGGCTGCGGGTGGTTATCTGGTTGCGTCATCTTGAATCAGCATAGGCGACATGGCTTGCGGACGGCCGACGCTCCCACCTTACCGGCCGACCTGCCCGACCGGAAGCCGCAGCGAAGCCGCCGGAACCCGCCGAAGCCGCCGAAAGCCGTCGGCGCTCAGAACCCGATGCTCGCGCCGCCGTCGATCGGCAGCACGACGCCCGTGACGAAGCGCGAGGCGTCGGCGGCGAGGTAGACGGCGGCGTGGCCGATGTCCGCAGGGTCGCCGAAGCGGCCCATCGGCGTACGGGCGAGGATCTTGTTCTTCCGCGCCTCGTCGCCGGCCAGCGCCTTGTGGAGCATCGGCGACTCGATCCAGCCGGGGGCGATGGCATTGACGCGCACGCCGTGCTCGGAAAGCTCGGCCGCCAGCGTGCGCACCATTCCGCCCACGCCGCTCTTGGCCGCGGCATAGGCAATGACCCGGGGCATGCCGATGAACGTGGTCATGCTGGCGATGAAGATGATGCTGCCGGCCTTGCGGTCCACCATCCGCGGTGCCACCGCCCGCACCAGCGCAAGCCCGCCGGTCAGGTGGGTGCGCAGCACGGCCTCGAACTCCGCATCCGTCGTTTCGCTCGCCGGCTTCTTCAGGTGGACGCCGGCGTTGTTGATCAGGCAGGTGACCGGCCCGACGCTCTGTTCGACCTCGCCGACCATCGCCGCGGCGTCGTCGGCGGTGACGTCAAAGACGCGAAACCCGGCGGCCTCGCCGAGGGTGCCGGCGGCCTCGGCCAGCACCTCTTTGCGTCGGCCCAGCAGCACCACACGCCCGCCGGCCGCCGTGAACGCCTCAGCCATGCCGTAGCCCAGGCCCGAGCCACCGCCGGTGATCAACGCCACGTGGCCCTGGAGCGAAAAGGGGTTCTTCATCGTGTTCACTCCGTTCGTCATACTCGTGCCGCCTCGGCCCGGACGCCGGCCAGCTTCCCGATGCGCCCCTCAACGTTCCCGCGGAGGATCTCGAACACCACCTGCCTGACCTGCGCCTCATCCACCGGCCAACCCGCCTCAACGATGCCGGCCAGGTGGTCCGTCAGGATGCCGACGAGCAACTCCCGGCTGTGGTGCCATTTGTAGAGCACCTGCTCGAGCACCCGCGCGTCCGAGTGCTGGTAGACGAAGCTGGTGCCGAGCATTTCCAGCCGCATGCGTGTGATTTCGGTGATGATCGACGGGTTGTTCAGGAACCACCAGCAGCCGAACGGCATCAGGTTGCCGAACTTGCGGGCCACGACGCACAGGCCGTGCTGGTCTTCGCGGGAGAGTGTGGTGATGAAAAAGCGGTTGTCCGGGTGGGCGGCGCACAGCCGCGCGATGCTGGCGGTGTCGCTCTTGCCGTTCATGAAGCCGGCGTCGTGCAGGGCCGGGTTCACGTGCGGGGTGGAGCCGATCATCAGTGCAAGCGGGATGCCGTGCTGCCGGCACGCCGGCAGGATCGCCCGCTCCAGCACACGCTCCCCGGCGCGTGCAGCGGCGTGTGCCGAGGCGTCGCCGGTTGCGGGGTACTGCCACGTCGGCGGCAGGCTCATGGCCACGTAGACGGCGTCCGTCCGCACGAGCCAGTCGTCCAGGAACCGGCGTACGGCGTCGAAGCTGGCGTCGTCCGGCTCCGCGGCGGCCGGATAGCCCGAGCCCGAGAGCAGCCCGGCGGCACGCGGCCAGTCGCGCAGCAGTGGGTCGACACGCAGCACCGCGGCGAAACGCGGGTCCGTACCCACGGCCGGGTCGGCTTCCCACCGCCGCCGCTCGTTGTCCGTGAAGATTTCGTTGGTCATCACGATGCGATCAACCCCGGACAGCCGCATCACGTCGTCGATGTGCTCGTCAATGTCGCGCCGCTCGAAAAAGTCGCGGTGGGCGGCCAAGTCGCGCTCGGCGGGGTCCAGGCCCAGCAGCTTGAGCGTCGTCAGCACGCCGCGGCACGCCTCGGAGACCGGCGGGCGGTCCAGGAAGAGTTTCTGCCAGATCAGCTCGGCCCGGCGCTGTTTGGTCATCCGCCAGAAGGCCTCGTACGGCAGTTCGTCCGTGCTGACGACGCGGTAAAGCTCTGCGACCAGGTAGTGGTACGTCAGCAGTTCCTCAATCCCGTACAGCAGCAGGCCGTCCGGGTCGGTCGGCCGGGAGGGGTTGCGCGTTGGCGTGCCGAACGCCGGTGGGTAGAGGTGCGCGTGCATGTCGATGACCCGCTGAGCTTCCACGGCCTGGCGAACCTGGGCTTCCAGTTGTTTCTTATCTGCTTGCATGGTTCATCTCCTACGCGCGGCAGCCGGCGTCCAGCGGCGGGGTGTCCTGGTGCTTGTACATGACCATGTACTCGCGGTGGCCCAGCTGCTCGGGCTTGGTGGGCTCGCCTGCGGCGACTCGGGCGACCAGCGCCGCCAGTTCGTGTGCCTGGCCGTCGAGCGTCGCCCCGCCGGTGAGCACGCGGCCGGCGTCGAAGTCGATGTCCTCCGCCATCCGGCTAAACGTGCGGCTGTTGCCCGTCACCTTGATCAGCGGCGCGACCGGCGAGCCGATCACACTGCCGCGGCCGGTCACGAACAGCACCACGTGGCTCCCGGCGGAGATCAGGTCCATGATCCCCTCGGTGTCGTTCGGGTTGGTGTAGCCGAACTGCATGTAGTTGGGGTCCGGCACGCTGTCCAGCAGCCACAGCCCCGGCCTGGCCGGCGGCTGCGCCACCTTGATGACGCCCTGAATCCCCCGCGTGCCCGCCTTGGCGAATGCGCCCAGCGACTTCTCCTCGATCGTCGTCAGCCCGCCGGCGAAGTTGCCCGGGCTCACGGAGTACTGCCGCACCTGACGGCAGTAGGCGGCGGCCTTGTCGTAGCACTCGGCCAACTGCCGGCTGGCCTCGTCGTCGACGCCTCGGCCGGCCAGCACCTCACGCAGGCCGATGAGCTCGACGACCTCCTCAAAAATCGCCGTGCCGCCGGCGTCCACGAGCAGGTCGTAGAACCGCCCCACCGTCGGGTTGCCCGCCAGCCCGCTGGTGGCGTCCGAGCCGCCGCACTCGCTGCCGACGACCAGGTCACTCCAGCCCATGGGCACGCGGAACGCCTCGCGCTCGCACGCCCCGCGGAGCTTGGCCACGGCCGCCTTGCCACGCTCGATGCCGCTGCGCGTGCCGCCGGCGTCCTGAATATAGAACCAGTCCGTCGGCCGGCCGGTCGCGCCGATCCGCTCGGCCAGTTTCTTCGGCTGCGTGTACTCGCACCCCAGCCCCACGCAAAGCACCGCCCCAACGTTGGGGTGCCGGCCCAGGGCCAGCATCAGCCGCACGGCGTAGGCGTTGTCGTAGCAGCCGGGGAAGCCGATGACGTGCGTCTCCGGCTCGTCGCGGGCGATCTCGTGCGCGACGTGCTTGGCACACTCGACGGTGTAGATCACCAGCACGAGGTTGCGGATGCCCTTCCGGCCGTCGGACCGCAGATAGCCGTCCCAGGTAACGGTCGGCAGGGTCGGTGGTGCTTCGAGCTGCTCAGTCATAGGGCGTGTCCTCCGCGGCGCCGGTGTGCACGTCAAGGTCGGCCGAGCGTTCGTCGTAGCCGCTGCGGCAGTTGTGCAGGTGCACCCATTGCCCTGTGTTGATGGCAACCTTGGCAAACCCGATCGTCACGCCGCTCTTGAAGATCGGCTCGCCTTCGGCCAAGGCAGCCAGGGCCAGCTTGTGGCCGGCGTCGGTTCTTTCGAGGGCTTCCACCACCTCGGCCGGCGCTTCGCCCAGCAGGCGGACGGTGCCTCCGGGCGTCGGGTCCAGCAGCGTGGCGACGTTGTCGCCTGCTTTTACTACAAACGCCTTTGGCGTGTCGTCGGGCATGTCCGCCTCAGAGGATGCCGTACTTGGCGAAGACGTCGGTGGTGCTCATGCCCGCCTCGATCTCTTTGCGGACGAGCTTCTCGCCGCGGGCCTTCTCCAAGGCCTTGGTCATCACCTCGCGGACGTGCTGGTGCGGCACGACCACGACGCCGTCCAGGTCGCCGAAGATCAGGTCGCCGGGGCGGACCCAGGTGCCTTCCACCTCCACCGTGCAGCGGAAGTCCACGACCTTCATGCGCGGGCCGGAGTCCTGGGCGAAGCGGCCTCGGGAAAAGACCGGCCACTTCTGTTCCAGCACCTTGGGCGTGTCGCGGTGGTAGCCGTTGACGACAGCGCCGCGTGCCCCGCGGGTGCGTGCCGCGGCCGTCATGATCTCGCCCCAGTTGGCCGACCGCATCGTCCCGCCGGTGCCGACGTAAACCTCGCCGGGCTTCAGGTCGTCCAGCGCCTGCGTCATCAGGCCGAACGGCTTCTCCTGCTCGCCGAAGACGTCGATCTGCAGGACGGGCATGGCCCGGCCGACGAGTTTCATGTCCGTCGTCAGCGGCTGGACGGGTGCGGGGAAGAACTGGTGGAAGCAGCCGAGCGTGTCGAGGATGTCGCCGACGACGGGCGTGTACAGCTCGCGCTCCACAAGGGCAAAAAGCTCGTCGTCACTCGTCCAGTCGATGCCGGGTTTGGCGTTGATGGTGGTCATGTTCGTTCTCGTTGCCCGGCCCGCGTGAGTCGTCGTCGGCCGGCGAGTTCGTCGCCGCGGTGAACGGCCACGGGATCATACGAGAACTTGTCAGACTTGTGCAGCGAGGCGGACGTTTCGGACACGTCCGGCGTGACGCAGCAGGTCTGACGGAGGATGGATGTAGATGTGTGTCAGAGCCGAGTGCTGTTCTCCCGCTTCAGGATGCGGCTTCAGGACTCGGCGTCAGGATTCGGCGTCAGGTTTCGGCGGACGCAGGTGTCCATTCACGTCGAAGAGGCCGGCCAAAGCCACGGGCCGGACTCGAACCGGCGACCGGTGGTTTACAAAACCACTGCTCTACCAACTGAGCTACCGTGGCCGAAAGCTAGAGGATTTCCAGGATCTTAAACTCCATCGACCCGCGTGGTGCCGCGACACGCACGACGTCGCCGACGCGCGCTTTCATCAGGCTCTCGCCCATCGGGCTGGTGGCGCTCACGGGCAGGACGTCGCTGTCGGCGTCGGGCGTCTCGGCCTCGCCCACGAGCTTGACCAACTGCTCGGAATCGTCGTCGGTGTCCAGCAGGCGGACGGTGTGGCCGAGGAAGACCATGTCCTGCGGGAGCGAATCGCCCTTCACGACGGCGGCGTTCTTGATCTTTCGTTCCAGTTGCTCGATGTCGCGCTGGATGCTCCGGTTCTCCTCCTTGGCGAAGTGGTACTCGGCGTTCTCCGAAAGGTCACCCAGGCTCGCAGCCCGGCGGATGCGCTCCTGCACGTCCACCTGCTGCTTGTAGAGATCCTGAAGGCGAGCGTCCAGCTTCGACTTCTCCTCTTGACTCACGTATTGCATACGTCGACTCCTGCGTCCTAACCGCCCAGGGCCGGCTACGTCCTGACGGACGGTTGCCCCCTTCTGCCCGGGCCGAATCAGATGCCTCTAGAACCACCAACGCCCGCTAATGAATGAAATGACACCGCGTTCGCGGGCGAACGCGGTGCCTTACCGTTCAAAAGATTATGACCCTCAACGGCCCGCTTGGCAACCGCAAAGCCCGGCGTTTGACCGCCCGCCGGTGTCGCCTTACCCTTGCCGGCCCGTCACGGAGACTTTCCCATGAGCTTTCGCTGTGTAGTCGTTACGCCCGAATCACAACTGCTCGACCAGACCGTCGAACAGGTCATCCTCCCCGCCCACGACGGCCTCGTCGGCATCCAGACGAGCCGCGCGCCGCTGCTCGTCAAGCTCGGCACCGGCACCATGGCCGTCGACGCCGCCGGAAGACGCCAGCGGTACTACATCGACGGCGGCGTCGCTCAGATGAAGGACAACGTGCTGACCCTCGTCACCGAGAACGCCGTGCCGGCCGCCGAGATCGACCGCGAAGCCGCCCGCGCCGAACTGGCCGAGGCCGAGGCAAGCAAGATCACCCCCGAGAACGACTTCGACCTCCGCGCCGCACGCATCAAACGCGCCCAGGCGAAACTCGAAACCGTCGCCACCGGCTGAGCCGACTTTCGGCACACCACGACCAGCCGACGACACCCACAGCGAAGCAAGACCACGGCGGAGCACGACTGCTGCGAGCCGTGACGCGCGAGGGCGTGCAGCGTGCGCAGCCCGCGCAACCGTCCGGTCGAACGGATCTCGGCGACACGCCGTTGACAACGGAGGTACCCGCGGCACGCAGGCGCGGTCGATCTCGGCCCGGGCGACCGCGTAATGACGTAATCGTGTGCAATTTTCCCTTCATCTTGGGGTCGCTCTGGGCCTCGTCGTCGATGCTGCAACTGCTGCCCAGGCGCGTAAAGAGCTGCTCCTGGCCTCGGGCCACCTTCTGCTCGCCGAGGTAGATGTCATACGTCGGACCCCGGCTCATCACCTGCTGCTCGACCAGCGCCAACTCCCGCCCGCCCGGCGTCTGAATGCTGAGCTTGTCCCCCCAGCGGAAGACATTCCCGTCCACGACGACCGCCACGTTCCCGCCAGCGTCGCGAATGGTGAAGTCATCGCCTCAGGACAATAGATGCCGCCTGATATCGTACTTCATCACGGAGCCCCGAGTGTAGATACCAAGGCGGATCATACCGGCAGGACGCCGTAGTGTTGACGCTATTTCTCATTCTCAAACCGCTTGCTGCTATATGGCACCGGGTCGGGCTTTGTATCTCACGCTGCGGTAAGAGGAAGTGCGACCAAATGATGCGATGGCAACTCGGCGAGTTTTTTGGCACAATTTCGCGGCCGCTTACTGGGGAGGTGTCTTTTGCAAGCGACGGACCTGAAAGTTGACGACCTCGTCGAGAAGATCCACCGCCGCGAGCTCCGGCTGCCGGAAATGCAGCGGAGGTATGTCTGGCGTGCGCCACGCGTTCGCGACCTGTTCGATTCGCTCTACCGCGGCTATCCGTCGGGGGCAATCCTCGTATGGGAGACCGACAGCCCAGTAGAGACGCGCGATTTCGCGGTAGAACAAGCCGTCGGTGGGCTGGCTAACGGTTGGCTGCTGCTGGACGGACAGCAACGGCTCACTTCGCTGGCGGCAGTGCTTGGTGGGAAAGCGGTGAAGGTCCGTGGGCGGCAGAAGCCTATCGACTTACTCTTTAATCTGGAGCATCCGGAGGAACTGACGGCCGTTACCGAAGTAAACGAAGACGCCGACGAGGACGAAGACGACGGCTCTGCTGAGGCGGCGGACTTGTACTCCGTGGCCGATGCGCCTCCGCAGGACGAACTCTCGCGCCGCTTCGCTGAAATGACTTTCGTCGTCGCCACCCCGCGGATGGCGGCGCTGCCGCATTGGGTGCGAGTGTCAGACGTCTTCGCGTGCGACGATGACATGCGTTTTATCCAGGAAGCTGGCATCACGAGCTGGGACGACGCACGCTTCAAGCTGTACCAGAAGCGGCTGCAGCGGCTCCGGCAGATCCGC
>JBHJOM010000076.1:0-9879 GCA_050329715.1 Phycisphaerae bacterium | reverse complement strand
CGAGCCTTGCAAGCCCCCCGCCGACCTGCCCGCCGCCGACGAGCCACACCCCCACCGCCAGCAGCGCCAGCGTGTGGTGGGCCGGGAGGTTCAGCAGGCTGTGCAGCCAGACGCCCTTGTTCACCGGGAACAGCGCCGGGACCTGCACCATGTGGAACCAGACGTCGGGGAACGCTACGTATATGGCGAGCATTGTAAATCCGACGGCCGCGGGGGCGACGAAGCTCCACGCGAGCCGGCGCAGCCAGGCCGGGCCGGGCCGCAGCAGCGTCACCAGCACCGGCACGCCCGCCGCGACCGCCGCCGGCTGCTTGAACAGCACGGCGACCGCCAGCAGGCCCGCCCCGGCGAAGACCAGCCCCGCCCGCCGACGCTCATGACCCAGGTAGAGCAGCACGAGTGCGAAGAAGGTGAGGGCGACGCTGGCGGCGTCCGGGCGTGCCTCGGCGTAGGCGGTCCGCGTTCGGTAAAGCTGCACGCCCACCAGCACCGCCCCGGGCAACAGCAGCCGCCATCGCTCCCGGCCCAGCAGCAGCAACGGCATGGCCAGCACCATGCACAGCGACGCCGCCGCCGGCACGATGCGGGCCGCGCGCACGTCGAGGCCGAACGTGGCATCGGCGGCTTTAACGAACGCGGCCGTGGCGTAGGTCGTCAGTGGGCCGTACATGTGCGTCGCGCGGCCGTCGGGCGGGAGGTGGTAGACGGCTTGACCCTGCGTGACACGCCAGGCGTCGACGAAAATTGCCGACTCCCAAGGCGTCAGCGGGAACGGCCGGCTCAGCCGCTGGGCCGCGGACTGCACCACCACGCCCCCCGCCACCACCGACGCCAGAAACAACGGCAACAGAAGCCAGACGAGTTCGGACGCGTCGCGCGGTGGCACGTCGGAGGTGTGTGCGCCCGCCCGGCCCGGCCGCGTGGCGCGACCCGCCCTCACCACCGGCGAAGCCTCGGAAGTCTGCCCCATACGTGCCGGCCGACGGTATCGGTGTCAGTCGGTTACTGCAACGCCACCGCGGGAGCAATGAGGAATGAGCAATGAGCAGGGAACCAATGACCAAAAAGACGGCCGCCTATTGGTCATGGGTTCTTTGCGTCATTGCTCATTCGCCTTCACGCGCCGTTCGCTTCCAGCCACGCCATCACTTCTTTCTCGTGGCCTTCGGGTTTGACCTTCTCGAAGACGTGCTTCACCTTGCCGTCCGTGCCGATGACGAACGTCGTGCGGGCGGCACCCATGTAGGTCTTGCCGTACATGCTCTTCTCCTGCCATACGCCGTACTTCTCGCACACGGCGTGGTCTTCGTCGGCCAGGAGCGGGAAGGTGAGGTCGAACTTCTCGGCGAACTTGGTCACGGCCTTCACCGGGTCGGGGCTGACGCCCAGGATGGCGACGCCCTTCTTCTCAAACCCCTTGACCTCCGCCGAGAAGCCGCAGGCTTCCTTGGTGCAGCCGGGGGTATCGGCCTTGGGGTAGAAAAAGAGGACCAGGGTCTTTTGCCCCTGGAAGTCCTTCAGGCCGACGGTCTGGCCGTTGCTGGCCGGGAGCGAGAACGCCGGTGCGGCCTTACCGACGGCGGGGTACGCGGGGGAAGCGGATTCGGGCATGGTGTCTCCTTGCGGGTTAATGTCGCCGGCTAACGCCAGCGGCATCGTAGCCCGTCGCGAGGCAGGACGTCGAGCGGTTCCTTGCCCGGCATGTTGCCGAATGCGCTGTGCTTGTTCAGGCTACCGCATGACCCAGGTGTCGTTGACGAGTTCGATAGGGTCCTGGCCCGGGTAGAGTTCGTCGCCCAGGACGCGGTACTCGAGCTGGCGGGATTTGCGAAGGAGGATCGGCTCGCCGTCGGCGTCGGTCAGGGGCTGGCCGTCGACGCCGGGGACGGTGGTCATTTCGCCGGAGAGGCCTGCGACGAAGATGCTGAAGCTGCCCATCTCCGGGTCGGGTTCCTTCCAGATGGCGACGGAACTGCGTGTCTGGTCCTGCCCGACGGGGATTCGGCCTGCGACTTCAAGGAGGGGGCGGGCGAACTCCAGGTTTGCCGTCGCCTTGATGCGTCTGAAGACGGTCGGCGAGACCGCCACGTCGCTGCGGATGACCCGCCCGTCGCGCGTGACCATGTCGAAGACGGGCAGGAACAGCTGGGCCTCGTCGGTGTTGTTGGTGACCTCGAAGGGCAGGTACCAGTAGGCCTGCGGGATTCGACTGCCGGGCGTCTCGACGACGATTCGGCGGAGCTTGCCGTAATCGAAATCCAGCTGCCAGCTGGTGGGAAAGCGTGCCGGCTGGGGCACGGCGGCGGCGTAGGCGGCAGCCGGGGCGAGGTTTGCACCGCCGACGAGTCGGGCTTCAGGCCCGGTGCCCGCAAGGCCGATAACTGTTGCGAAGGTGGCGGTAAGACCGATCAGGAGTCGGGTGGGCTTCATGGTGTCGATCCGCGGGTGAGAAGAGAGTGCGGGCCGGGAGCCGGTGCCGCGCCGGCCTGATGCTGCCAACCGCCGGGAGGGCGTATTGACCTGCTTGCCGCGGCCACAGGACCCGTTATTGTCCGAACCTATGTCGCTGCTGTCAAACCTGCTCGGGCGACGCCCACAGCCACCCGGCGGCGACGACGCTCCCCAGGTGCGCCAGGTACTCGGCGAAGAGCTCGAGCCGGCACTTCGCCTGATCCTCGGCGGCACAGCCGGCAAGTGCGGCGACGCCACCCTCCTCGACTTTCTCAACTACGCCGTACACCGACACATTGACCTGTACGAAGCACGCGCCCTTGTCGCCGGCGGCATGGTCCGCTGGGCCGCGCTGCCGATCGTCAGCCCGGGCCGAACCGCCCTGCTGCTCTGCCCGGGCAAGACCCCTGCCGATAGTCTGCATCAGGGCGCACGCGACGTCCTGGAGGCCTGCTGCCACAACGTCGCCCTGGCTGGCTGTCAAATCGCTCAGGTGCTGCTCGAACCAAGCGCATCGGCCGTCGAGTCTCTGCTCAATGACGCGGGCTTCAGCAGCCTCACCAAGCTCGTCTATCTCAAACTGCAGCGGACGCGCGCGATGCCGGCAGACCTGCCGGCCGGCCTTCGCCTGCTGCCGTACGCACCCGAGCGGCACGCCGCATTCACCGAGGCGATCGAGCAAAGCTACATCGCCAGCCAGGATTGCCCCGAACTCAACGGCAAACGAACGATGGAAGACGTGCTCGCCAGCCACCGCGCCGCCGGGGCGTTCGACCCGGAACGATGGCGGGTGCTCATGGAGGGCGACAAGCCTCTGGGCGTGTCGCTGTGCGCCGCCCTTGCGGACGGCCGGTCCTGCGAGCTGGTCTACCTCGGCGTCTCGGCGGCCGCACGCGGACGCCGGCTCGGGCAGGTGCTGCTCCGCTCTGCCATCCAGGACGCGTACGAGCGGGACCAGACGTCGATGAGCCTTGCCGTCGACGCCCGCAACGTACCGGCACTGAAGCTCTACTGGCGGCACGGGTTCGTCCGCAGCCACGAGCGTGTGGCGTTGCTGCGCGACCTGAGGCAGACGCAATCGGGTTCGACGCCGACGTCGGCGTAGTCGAGCGAACGTTGAGCGAGGCGTGAACGTTCGTGGCAGTACTGGCAGGCGGTTGGTTATCGCAATGCCTGCTTATCCACCGCTCCTCCGAACGGGCTGATAAATCTGTGGACAGTCGGTGCGTGGAAAAAACTTTCAAGCGTAAAGCTGAAGCCTGATGCGGGTCGCGTGCGCTGTTGATCGATTCGGCGCAAACCAGCCATTGCCAGAGTATGTCGACGTAACTATCTTCCGACCCGGCTTTGGTAGGACACGAAGCTTTCAACGACTGGGCGGCCCGTGATTCTCGGGCCCGAGGGGCGCGAGCGTCTCCGGCCGCCGTCATGTCTGGCACGGATGCAACTCAAGGATGAGACCGACGGGCAGGTAGGCCCTGTTGCAAGGCGAAAGCGGACCGGACGAATCGCTCCGCTGGCGGCTTGCGGTTGATGCACCGGTTTACGTTGCCGCGAAATGCGCGGGGCGTGGGCAGGCCGGGGCACGCTTTTTGGGGTTGCCGTACGTACCCGCCACGTCGAACACGTCGCACAGTGTGCGAAGGGGTGTTCGAAGGCGCGCGCTCGGCCCGTCGGGAAGGAATTCGCGTGACCTGCGTCATTGATGACGATCCTCAATTGGTTCGGCTCGCCCATGCGATCGCCGCACGTGTCGGACAGCAGCGGTTTCGGGTCTGGTTCGACCGGAGCACCCGTTTGACCCTTCGCTCCGAGGCGCTGGAGATTCTGGTGCCCAACGACTTCATCAGCGAGTGGATCGCAGGGAAGTACCGCCGGAGCATCGACGAGGCGACCCACGACGTGATGGGCTGTACCCTGCCCATCAAGTTCCAGGTGATGCCCCAGGCCTTCGAGACCGACCCGGACGCGCCCGGCCAGCCGGCCACGACCCCAGGGACACACGAAGGCGCACACGCCGACTCGGCCGAACGCAACGGCAACGGCACCAACGGTAAGCGCGTCAACGGCAAGGGCCCCAACGGCGGGCACGCCGACGCGCCGTACGCCGAGGGCGGACGCAACGGCACGCGCTCTCACAACGGTGCCGGCTCACACAGCGGTTCGGATTCGAAAGCGCGCGGTGCGGACGGCTCGGCCTATGACGGCCGGCCGTCCAACGGCACTGCCGGTCATAGCGGCAATGGCCTCAACGGCGCGGCGAACGGCCACGCCAGCAAAGGCCCCGCCGCCAACGGGCACGCCGTCGCCGAGGCACAGCCGGCCCGCAACGGCGTGCCCGTCATGCGGCAAATCGACATCCGCGACGGCTCCATCGCCCGCACCGGCCCGGCCGGGGCGCGACGCCTCCGCCACGACATGGAAAGCTTCGTCGTCGGGCACTCCAACCGGCTCGCCTTCGACGCCGCCAACTATGTCGCCGAGTTTCCAGGCAGCCAGTACAACCCGCTGTTCGTCCACGGCGCTTGCGGGCTGGGCAAGACGCACCTGCTGCAGGCCCTGGCCAAAAAGTTCGGCGGCCACCACCCGGCGCGGCGCTTCGCCTACCTCACCGGCGAGGAGTTCACCAATGAATTCGTCTTCGCGCTCCGCGGGAGCAAGGTCGACGCCTTCCGCCGAAAGATGCGCGAACTCGACCTGCTCATCATCGACGACGTGCACTTCCTCCGCGGCAAGAAGGCCACGCAGGAGGAGTTCCTGCACACCTTCAACGCCATCGAGGCGACCGGCAAGCAGATCGTCATGGCCTCGGACAGCCACCCGAAGCAGATCCAGGAGTTCGGCGAATCCCTGATCAACCGGTTCGTCTCCGGCATGGTCGTCCGCGTCGATACCCCCAACTTTCAGATGCGCGTCGAGATCCTCAAGCGGCTGGCGCGAAGGCACCAGCTGGTGCTCAAGGACGACGTCGTCGAGTGGATCGCCACGCGGGTAACGCAGAACGTCCGCGAACTCGAAGGGGCACTCACACGCGTCGCGGCGTGCGTGCGGCTCGCCGGCGGTGCCGCCGACCTGGCGCTGGCCCAGAGCGCCCTGGCCGACCTGAACCGGCCGCTGACCACGCCCGTCCGGCCTGAGACGATCATCGAGGCGATCTGCAACCACTTCGACCTGGAGCTGCGCGACCTGATGAGCGGCCGACGGCAGCGGACGATCAGCCTGGCGAGGTCCATCGCCATGTTCCTGATCCGCAAGACGAGCAAGCTGAGCTTCCCCGACATCGCCGGGAAGATGGGCAAACGGAACCACAGCACCGTCATCAGCGCCTGCCGGCGTATCGAGAAGGCGTTGGCCAAGAACGAGATGCTGACGTGGTCCAGCAGCGTCGGGGAGCGTGAAGAGGAGGCGGTCGAGCTGATCAACCGGCTGGAGGAGCAGATCCGGGCCGGTTCGTGAGGGCCCGGGCCTCGGGCTTTATGCCAGCACCGTGCAGATGACTTCGCGTTTTCTCGGGCGGGTGTCGAAGTCGACGAGGACGATCTGCTGCCAGGTGCCGGTCAGAAGTTTGTCGTTCTGGAAGGGGACGGTCAGGTCCGGGCCGATCATGGCGGCACGGACGTGGCTGTGGCCGTTGTCGTCGTGCCAGGTGGCTTCGTGCTCGTAATGGGTGTCTTCGGGGACGAGTCGATCGAAGGCGGCTTTGAGGTCGTGCTTCACGAGGCCCGGTTCGTATTCGACGGTGGTGAGTGCGGCGGTGGAGCCGACGACGAAGAGGTGAACGACGCCCTGCCCGAGCAGGTCCTGTAATTCCGCCTGAAGCATGGGCATCAGGTTGACGATGTCGCAGTTTCCCTGGGTTTCTGTCTGGATGACGAACTGCCGCATGCTTCCTCCGTGCTCAAATCGACTTGCTTTCACTACCTCGGGCCACTACATTTTCCCGACTACGGTAAAATACCGGGAAACCGGACGCCGAACCATGCCGGCGGATTCGGGGTGGGCCCAGCAAGTCGCCACTTGGCCATGTGCCAGAGGCTACTGCAAACAACCGGCCGCGATCACCCGTCGAACCGTCGAAACCTCATCCAGCGGCCCGGGTCATCGCAACCAGGTTCTAAACCGCGTCATTCGTCGACGGGCGTTTTCGTCCGCCGAGGTGGCTAGCCTTGACCGCCAGGTATTCTCAACCCCAACATCCCTCCGACGGTAAACGCCTCGTCCTCGAGGCGGCGGATATCGTCCAGGTCATTCAGCAGACCGTCACCCTCAAGAAACAGGGCGGGCGGTACGTCGGCCTGTGCCCGTTCCACGGCGAGAAGACGCCCAGCTTCCACGTCATCCCCGACAAGCAATTCTTCCACTGCTTCGGCTGCAAGGCCGGCGGGAATGTCATCGATTTCGTCATCAAACGCGACAATCTGCCCTTCTTCGACGCACTCAAGCAACTCGCCAAGGACTTCGGCGTCGACCTGCCGAGCAACCGCGACGAAGACCGCGGCCCGCGCGACGAACTCCTCGAAGCCCACGCACTCGCCGCCGACTTGTACGCCCGCATCCTCCGCTCCCCCGCCGGCGAGCAGGCCCGGGCCTACCTCAAGAGCCGCAACTTCACGGACGCCACGCTGCGGGAGTGGAACATCGGCTACGCCCCGGGCGGTTGGGACACGCTGCTGAGCGACGCCAAGCTCCGCCGGTTCAACCCGGCGTTGCTGGCCGAGGGCGGGCTGCTCAAGCCGCGGCAGCAGGGGCAGGGTTTTTACGACACGTTCCGCGAGCGGGTGATGTTCCCGATCCGCGACGAGATGGGCCGGGTGATCGCCTTCGGCGGTCGGGTGCTGCCGGGGTCGGACAACCCGGCCAAGTACCTCAACAGCGCTGAAACCCCCCTTTTCTCGAAGAGTCGCGTCGCCTTCGGGCTGGACCGGGCCAAGCGGGCCGTCGCCAAGTCGCGCACGGTCGCGGTCGTTGAAGGGTATACGGACGTGATCATGGCCCACCAGTGCGGGGTGGAGAATGTCGTGAGCGTGCTCGGCACGGCCCTGACGGGGGAGCACGCAAGGATCCTCCGCCGCCTCGCGGATCGTGTGGTACTGTTGTTTGACGCCGACTCGGCCGGTGAAGGTGCCGCCGACCGGTCCGTGGAGTTGTTCCTGAGCCAGCCCGTGGAGATCGCCGTGGCGACCCTCCCGCCGGGCGTGGACCCGGACGAGTACGTGCAGAAGGAAGGCGGCGAGGCCTTTACGAGATTGCTGGAGAACGCCTCGGATGCCCTGGCGTACCAATGGAAGCGTTTTCAGCAGCAGTTGGGCGTGACCGAAGGCAACCTGCTCGCGCAGGAGCGGGCGGTGGAAGCCTTTTTGGACAAGCTGGCCGAGGCCAAGGCCGGTGCCGGCGGCAAGGTCGACGCATTGCACTTCGGTGCGGTGCTGAGCCGGGTAAGCCGGTTGACCGGCGTGCCGGCCGAGGCATTGAACCGGCGGCTGGGGCAGTCGGTCCGGCAGCGGCGTAACACGGCCCGGCCGGATGCGCCGTCGCAGGGCGCGGGCGCTCAAGCGGACAGCCCGGGCGGGCCGAAAGAGACAAACCCGGCGGCTGTCGAGAAATTGACGGCGCGGATTCGGGTCGAACGGGATTTGCTGGCGGCGTTGCTCGCCCGGCCGGCATTGTGGGAGGCGGCACAGCGGTTCGTCTCTCCGTCGGAGTTTTCCGGCGAACGCACCAGGCGGCTGGCCCAGGCGTTCTGGGACTACAGCCGTAACGAAGGCGAGGTGGAGCTGAACCACCTGCTGGAGGTGCTGGAAGAGGAGTCGGTTCGGCAGTTGGCGCTGGAGCTCGCCGCCGAATCGGCCGGAGTCGAAGACCCCCGTCAGCAGGCCGAGGAAGCCTGCGAGGCCTTCGCACGCTTCCGCCAACGTGCCGACGAGAGGCAGCTGGTGAGCAGCCTGCGTGGACAAAATGAGGCGGACGAAGACTCTTTGTTGCGAAAGTTGCAGGAGCAGGCGCGTCGGACGGATTTGACGCGCATATAAGAACGGAAGCAAGACGCATCGACGATTGGACAACGCCCGTTTCGGCCTCGTGCCGTCGGGCTCGTGCCTTGGAAGGACACATGACGCAAGTAGCTGTCGAACAGGAAACGCCGCTCATCGGCTCGGCCTCGCCGGAAGAAGTGGAGCTGAAGGTCAAGGCGCTGCTGGAGTTGGGCTCCAGCCGCGGCTTCCTCACTTACGAGGAGCTCAATGACCTGCTGCCCGACGAGGTGGTCAGCCCCGACCGCCTCGACAGCCTGCTGATGACCATCGACGAGATGAACATCACGCTGTGCGACGAGGCGGACGTGCGGGACAAGCTCAAGACCCCCAGCACCCCCAAGCTCGAGCAGCTCAAGAAGGCCCCGAGCCAGAACATCGACAAGCTCATCGCCCAGGTCGCCGCGGAGGAAGGCGGCGACGAGGAGGAGGCCGCCAGCATCGAGAAGGAGCTGGCCGAGGTCGGCAACAAGCGGATCGACGACCCCGTCCGCATGTACCTCACCCAGATGGGTGAGATTCCTCTTCTCACGCGTGAGCAGGAGATTTACCTGGCCAAGAAGATCGAAATCACTCGCAAGATCTTCCGCTCCAAGGTCCTGGAGAGCGACTACTGCCTCCGCCAGGCCGTGGAAATCCTCCAGCAGGTCACCGACGGCGAGCTGCCCTTCGACCGCACGATGAAGATCAGCACGGCCGAGGACATGGCCGACAAGAGCACCGTCGGCGAGCGCATCCCGCGGAACCTCGAGACGGTCCGCAAGATGCTCGACCGCAACACGACCGACTGGGACAGCTTCCGCGAAGCTCGCAACAAGAAGGACCGCGAGATGGTCATCCTCTCGCTCCGCCGGCGTCGGCGTCGGTCCGTCAAGCTGCTCGAGGAACTCTCGCTGCGCACCAGCAAGATTGCCCCGCTGATGAAGAAGCTTTCTTCCATCAGCTTCAAGATGATCGAGTTGGAAGAGCAGATCGAGAAATTCAAGAAGATGAAGGACCCCGGCGAGGACCTTGAAGTCTGCATGCAGGAACTCGAAGGCCTCGAGGACCTGGTCCTCGAAGACGCCAACAGCCTGCACAAGCGTGTCGTGGCCGTGCGGAAGATTTTCAACCGCTACGAGGAGGCCAAGCGTCAGCTCTCCGGCGGCAACCTTCGCCTCGTCGTCTCCATCGCCAAGAAGTACCGCAACCGCGGGCTGTCGTTCCTGGACATCATTCAGGAAGGCAACACCGGCCTGATGCGTGCCGTCGACAAGTACGAGTACCGCCGCGGCTACAAGTTCAGCACGTACGCCACCTGGTGGATTCGCCAGGCGATCACCCGTGCCATCGCCGACCATGCCCGCACCATCCGCATTCCGGTGCACATGATCGAGACGATGAGCAAGCTGCGGAACAT
>JBHJOM010000075.1:0-19609 GCA_050329715.1 Phycisphaerae bacterium | reverse complement strand
CGGAGGCACGAAGGCACGGAGGGGAAGTCAGAAGCCAGAAGTCAGAAGTCAGAAGTCAGAAGCCAGAAGTCAGAAGCCAGAAGTCAGAAGTCAGAAGTCAGAAGCCAGAAGTCAGAAGTCAGAAGTCAGAAGCCAGGATTGCCCACTGGCGCGGAATGAGCAATGGGCAGGAAACCAATGACCAATGAACGCCCGAGCCCGATGCCAACCGTCCGGCCCCCTCTGGCCATTCCCCGTTGCCTGCTGCCTGACCCCTGCTGCCTGCCCCCTGCTGCGTGACCCCTGCTGCGTGACCCGGTCATTGGTTTCTTGCTCATTGCTCATTTCTCATTGCTCATTTCTCGTGCCCCCGCCCCTCGCTGCGGCTAACATGCCGGTATGCCGGGAATGAACCGGGAAAAGTTTGCCGAGCAGGTCATTGACCGCGTGCGAACCAAGTTCCCGCTCGTAAAAATCGGTCGTGCGAATCGGCCCTTCGCCATCAGGCTCAACGGCAAGGTCGCGAGTCTGGAAAACCTCTACCGCATTGTCCTGCTCAAGCCGGAGGACGTCGGGCACCAGATCGAGCGCTGGGCCGTGGAGTTGCTCCGCGCCGACGAGGGTACGCCGGACATGGACGCCGACTTCGAGCAGGTGCGGTCGCGTGTGCTGCCGATGATCCTCTCCCGCGATGACGACGAGGTGCGGGATTCGCGGCTCGTCAGCCAGGTGATCCTGCCGGGGGTGCGGGTGGGGTACGTCATCGACGGGGACCGGACGATCGCCTACCTCCCGGCCGACACGCTGGGCAAGTGGAACATGGACATGGACCAGCTCCACGAGCTGGCCGTGCAGAACCTGGTGGACCGCTCCGAGCAGATGAACGCCCACGCCGCCCAGGACGAGACGGGGCAGGTGAACCTGATTCTGTTCCAGGCGCTGGACGGCTTCGACGCCAGCCGGCTGCTGCTGCCGAACCTGCACGAGCGGCTGCGGGGGTACCTGGGCAGCCCCTTCGCCGCGGCCGTGCCCAACCGGGACATCCTCCTCTGCTTCCGGCAGGACCCGGCGACGATCACCGGGCTGCAGGCGCAAATCCAGCAGGACTACCGCACCATCGCCCACCCGGTGACCGACCAGATCCTGCTGGTGACGGCCGACGGGCTTGCGCCGTACGGCAAGTGAGCCGCGACGACCCGCGGCAGGCCGCGACAACCCACGCCTTGCCGCCGCCGGGCCGGCGGTGCCGGCGCGTTGCCGGCGCGTTGCCGCAGCGGCCCCCTTCACTCCGCGGGCCGTTCCTGTAGGATCGGACGCGTCATGATGAAATACCGCCTCTACACCCCCGGCCCGACCAGCGTGCCCGATGCCACCCTCCTCGAGCTGGCCAAACCCGTCACCCACCACCGCACCGGCGCCTTCCGCAAGACCTTCGACGAGGCGACACGCCTCCTGCAGAAGGTCTACCGCACGAAGCAGCCGGTCTACATCGTCACCGGCTCGGGCACGTCCGCCTTCGAGGCGGGGCTCGTCTCCTGCGTGAAAGCCGGCAGCCGCGTGCTGAACGTGGCCAACGGCAAGTTCGGCGAACGCTGGAGCAAAATCGCCAGGCAGTACGGCATGCACGTGACGGACATTGAGCCGGGGTACGGCAACGTGCCCTCGGCCGCCGAGGTCGCCGCGGAACTCAAGAAGAACACTTACGACGCGTTCATCATCACGCAGTCCGAGACCAGCACCGGCACCGCGGCCGACATGGCCGGCATCGCCAAAGCCGTGCGGGATTACTCGGACACCTGCCTGCTTATCGTGGACGGCATCACGGCGATCGGCGCGCTGCCCTTCGAGATGGACGCCTGGGGCGTGGACGTGGCGATCACCGGCAGCCAGAAGAGCCTGATGCTCCCGCCGGGCCTGGCGTTCGTCGCCGTGAGTGAGCGGGCGCAGGCCGCCATGAAGGCTCAGGAAAAGCCGGCGAACTTCTACCTGGACCTCCGCCAGTACGCCAAGGCCGCGAGCGACTCGGACACGCCGTTCACCCCGGCCAACACGCTCGTCGAGGCGCTGACCGTCAGCCTCCGCATGATCGACGCCGAGGGCATCGAGGCCGTCTGGCACCGGACGCACACCGTCGCCGAGGCGTTCCGCCAGGGCATGACCGCGCTGGGCCTGAAGCTCTTCAGCAGCAGCCCGGCCGACAGCGTCTCGGCCGTCTACCTGCCCGAGGGCGTGAGCGATGCCGATTTCCGCAACGCGCTGAAGAACAACCACAACATCCACATCGCCGGCGGGCAGGGCTCGATGAAGGACCAGGTCTTCCGCGTCAACCACATGGGCTACACCGACGCGTACGACTGCCTGGCCGTCGTCGCGGCGGTCGAACACACGCTGGCCAAACTCGGCAAACGCGTGACGCTGGGCACCGGCGTCGCCGCGGCACAGAAGGCGCTCGCGCCGCTGTTTGCCTGACCGGCGGCCGGTGAAGAAACCACGCGATTGTAACCTTTCTCTTGCCAACGGACGTGACATGAAGTCATTCGTCGTAGCCAAGCGTGAATACCTCGCCGCGGTGAAGACGAAGAGCTTCATCATCAGCCTGGTGATGTTTCCGGTGCTCATGTCGGCCGGGTTCATCGCCCAGCGGCTGACCGAGAACATCACCGACACGTCCGAGCGGAAGATCGTCATCCTCGACCGCAGCGGCGCGGGCCTGGGCGAGCACGTCGCCGAGGCGGCACGGCAACGGAACGACGCCGAGGCCTTCGAGGGTGAGGGCGAGGCCCGCCGGCAGGTCGGGCCGACGTTCGCCGTCGAACTGCTCGAGCCGGCCGCACTCACCGACGCCGCGGCCGTCAACCGACAGCGGCTGGAGCTTTCGCAGCGCGTGCGGGACGACGAGCTGCTGGCGTTCGTGGAGATCGGCCCGGACGTGATCGACCCGAAGCTGGACTTCGCCAACGCCGCCGAACGCCAGCAGGAACTCCGCGACGCCAACCTCATCGACCAGGCCGAGGCCGCCCAGGCGATGCTCGGGGAGAACAACCTGATCCTCTATTTCACCGCCCGGCCGACGTACTCGGCGTTCCGCTCCTTCCTGAACGAGCGGCTCGTGCCGCGGATCGTGCAGCGGAAGATCATGTCGCAGGACGTGCCGCCGGAGGTGGCCACCAAGCTCTCCATCCCGCCGCAGGTCGCGACGCGCGGGCTTTACATCGAACGGGGCGGGCAGATCGAGCGCGAGAGCAAGGGCGGCACCGCCATCGCCTTCATCCTGCCGGTGGCGCTGGTCTTCCTCATGTTCATGATCGTGCTGGTGGGCACCAGCCCGCTGACGACGAACATCCTGGAGGAAAAACAGCTCCGCATCGCCGAGGTGCTGCTGGGCAGCGCCACGCCCTTCCAGCTCATGCTCGGCAAGCTGACCGGCGGGGCCGGCGTGGCGATCACGCTCGCGGCGATCTACTTCAGCGGCGCGTACGTCATGGCCGTGCAGTTCGACGTGGCACGCTACCTCACGCCGACCGTACTCGTGAGCTTCGGCGTGTTTACGGTGATTGCCACGTTCATGTACGGCAGCATGTTCGTCGCGGCGGGGGCGGCCGTCAGCGAGATCAAAGAGGCGCAAAACTACGTCGGCCCGATCATGATCGTGATCATCAGCCCGATGTTCGTGATCGGCCCGCTGCTGGAAGACCCCAACGGCCCGCTGGCGACGCTGGGCAGCTTCTTCCCGTTCTCCGCGCCGATGGTCACCACCGCCCGCATGGCCGTGCCGCCGGGCATCCCCCTCTACCAGATGGTGCTGTCGGGCCTGCTTGCGGTCGCCACGACGCTGGCGCTGGTGTGGGTGGCGGGTCGGATCTTCCGCGTGGGCATCCTGACGACCGGCCGCGGCGCGAGCCTGCGCGACCTGGGCCGGTGGATCATCCGCGGGTAGCCGCAGGCGGCTTCTTCGCTTTCACGCTTTTCGCAGCTTTCGCCGCCTTTGCGGTTTTCGCCCGCTCCTTCAGCACCTTCGGGCCGGTCGGGCAGTGCTCCAGCAGCACGCACTTTTCGCACGCGGGCCGCTGCGCACGACAGACCCGCCGGCCGTGGTGGATCAGCAGGTGGCTGATCATCGTCCACTGGTCCTGCGGCACGACGTCGATCAGGTCCTTCTCGATCTTCACCGCGTCCGTCTCGTGCTCGGTCCAGCCCAGGCGGTTGGCCAGCCGCGTCACGTGCGTGTCCACCGTCACGCCGACGTTGGTGCCGAAGGCGTTGCCGAGCACCACGTTGGCCGTCTTCCGGCCGACGCCGGCGAGGCTCGTCAGTTCCGCCATCGTCCGCGGCACGTCCCCGCCGTGCTTCTCAAGGAGGTCCGCGGCCATGCTGCGGATCGACTTGGCCTTGTTGCGAAAAAAGCCCGTCCGCGCGACGTAGCTTTCGAGTTCCTCCTGCGAGGCCCCGGCGTAGGCCGAGGCGTCCGGGTAGCGGGCGAAGAGCTTCGGCGTGACCTTGTTCACCAGCACGTCGGTGCACTGGGCGGAAAGGATCGTCGCGACGAGCAGTTGCAGCGGCGTCTGAAAGTCGAGACTGCAGCGGGCGTCGGGGTGGGCGTGGTAGAGCAGCGGCAGCACGGCCGAGACACGCCGCCGCCTCGCCGCACGCTTCTGCGGCGAGGCGGACGGCTTGCGTGCCGCCTTGGGCTTCGGCTTGTCGTCGGCCACGTCAACTCCGGCGGCTACTTGCGCTTCGGCTTCCTGTTGCGGTCCTTAGGCGGCATGCGCTTGCCCACGCCCTTGGGCTTCTGCCCTTCGTCGACCTGCCCGGCGGCACCGGCGGCCACGGCGCGGCTTTCGTCCGTGCCCTCGGCGTTCACGCCGTAGTCATGGCTCTTGGCCGTGTCGTGCCGGGCGGCCGTCTCCTTGTAGTGGCTCTTGGGCTCGGCGGTCTGCCCCGTCACCTGGATGCGGAAGACGATGTCCGTCACCCGTGCCCGCACGTTCACCAGCATCTCGCGGTAGAACTTATACCCCTCGCGCTTGTAGGCCACGCGCGGGTCCTGCTGGGCGAAGGCCTGGAGCCCGATGCCGCCCTTGAGCATGTCCATGGCGTACAGGTGGTCCTTCCACGCCTGGTCGAAGATGCTGATGAGCACCATCTGCTCGAGTTGCGTCAGCTCCTGTCGGAGCAGGTTGCGTGCCCGCCGCAGCAGCAGGTCGCGGCTGGTGACGGAGCCGTCGCCGTCTTCGTCCACCGGCTTGTCCATCCGCTTGAAGCTGTGGGACTTGGTGGGGTCAAAGTCGTCGGGCTTGGTCCGCTGCATGAACCGCACGTTGAACGCCTCGGCGATGCGCTTCGGCTCGCCGTCGGTCTGCTTCATGATGCCGTCGACGGTCCGCTCCAGTTCGCCGTCGACGAGGTACCGCTCCTGGTGCCCGATGAGCCCGTCGCGCACGGCCCGCACTTCCTGGCCGATGAGGTTCTCCGCCGGCAGGTCGGCGTCCCACTTGGCCTTGCTGACCATGCGCACGTAGTTGATGCTCTCGGCCTGCTCCGGCGAGACGGCCAGCGGGTTGGGCCCGAAGGCGGCCGTCAGCAGGTGGTCCACCGGGAACTCGATTTCCCGGCGGGTGTACGCCTCGCGTGCCCGCTCCTCGATGGCCGCGGCGATCTCCTCGCCGGGGCGGTAAATCTCACGCTCGGCATCGAGGATGAAGTCCTCCGGGTCGAGCACCACGCCGAACTTGTCCTGCGCCCAGTTGCACAACTGCTTGAGCGGATACGCCGGCTCCAGGTACTGCTGCACGGCCGAGACGTCGGCCTTGTTGAGCTGTTCGCGGGCGGCCTCCTTCAGCCGCTGCTCGATCTGGTGCTGTGTCATCTCCTTGAGCTTCGACTGGCTGATCTGCAGGTTGAACCGGCTCATGATCCAGCTCGAGAGGCTCTTGGTGTCCCACTGCTCCGGGTCGTTCGGGTCTTCGCCCATGTACTCGCCGAGGATCGAGCTGATGCTCCCCTCGGTCTCGGTCATGGCCTTGTCCTTGATCTGGTCCTCCATGTCGGCGAACTTCCGCACGCCCTTGAGGTCCTCCGGCTCGATGGCCAAATCCAGGTTCGCCCGCGCCCACTCGGCCACCACGGCCGCCCGGTAGTCGTCCACCACGTACTTCTCGACGGCGTCATCAATCGACTCGCCGATCATCTCCCAGATGACGCCCTCGACGTCGCGCCCCTCCAGCACGCGCTGCCGCTTGCCGTAGAAGTCGCTCCGCTGGTGGTCCATCACCTCGTCGTACTCGAGCAGGTTCTTACGCGCCAGGTAGTTGCGCTCCTCGACCTTTTTCTGTGCCCGCTCCACGGCCTTGGAGAGCATGGGGCTTTCGATGCTCTCGCCCTGGCCCATGCCGACTTTCTTCATGACGTTGATCGTCCAGTCGCCCATGAACAGCTTCATCAGGTCGTCCTGGAGGGAGACGTAAAAGCGGCTGCTTCCGGCATCCCCCTGCCGGCCGGACCGGCCGCGGAGCTGGTTGTCGATGCGCCGGCTTGTGTGCCGCTCCGTGCCGATGACGTGCAGACCGCCGCAGACGGTCGAGGTGGGGCTGACGTCGAACGCGTCGGCCCGCGGGTCCTCGGAATCGAAGGTGATCGTCTCACCCCCACCACCGCCGCCGCCGCCGCCACGCTGCGTGAGGGTGTACTGCCAGACGCCCTTCTTCTGGTCCGACGGCTCGACCTTCACGTCGTAGAACGCCGCCTGCACGGGTTTGATATCCGTACCCCGGCCGGCCATGTTCGTTGCGATGGTCACATTACCAACGACCTGGCCCTGGGCGTTGGTGTGCTGCTCCCCGGCGTGCGCCACGATGTGGCTCTCGCGCTCGTGCTGCTTGGCGTTGAGCACCTCGTGCGTCACGCCGTGACGCTTGGTGAGCATTTTGGAGAGCATCTCGCTCTTTTCCACGCTGGTGGTGCCCACCAGCACCGGCCGGCCCACGTCGGAGGCGGCCTTCACTTCATCCACAAGTGCGCCCCACTTCTCGGCCTCGGTGCGGTAGACGCGGTCGTCGTGGTCGGCACGGATGACGGGCTTGTTCGTCGGGATCGTCACGACGTCCAGCTTGTAGATCTTGCCGAACTCCTCGGCCTCGGTCTGGGCGGTGCCGGTCATGCCGGCCAGGCTCTTGTACAGCTTGAAGAAGTTCTGCAGCGTGATCGTCGCCAGCGTCTGCGTCTCCTGCTTGATCGGCACGTTCTCCTTCGCCTCGATGCTCTGGTGCAGCCCATCGGACCACTGCCGCCCGACCATCTTCCGGCCGGTGTACTCGTCGACGATCACCACCTCGAGCTGGTTGTTCCGCGGGTTCTTGTCGATCACGTAATCCTTGTCCCGCTCGTACACCACGTGGGCGCGCAACGCCTGCTCCATGAGGTGCGGCCAGATCACGTTCTCGCCCACATAGAAGCTGCCCACCCCGGCCGCCTCCTGCGCCGCGGCGATGCCCTCGTGCGTCATGTGAACGCTCTTGCGGTCGTACTCCACCTCGTAGTACTGGGTGTGCTTCTCGCGCTCGGCCTCGGCGTCGACCAGTTCCTTCTCGGCCGCCTCCATACGCTTGTTCAGCTCCGCCTTGGAGAGCTCTTCCTCATTGGCCTCCAACGCCTTGAGCCGCCGCTTCAGCTGGTCGACGCGCCGGTCGGCCTCCTGCCACGGCCTGGCGAGCTTGAGGATGTGCCCGGCCACCCGGGCGGCCTCGCGGTACTTGGGCGCATCGTCATGGGCTGCACCGGAAATGATCAACGGCGTACGCGCCTCGTCGATGAGGATCGAGTCGACCTCGTCGATGATGGCAAAGTCCAGCGGGCCCTGCACCTGCAGGTCGAGTCGCTCCTTCATGTTGTCTCGAAGGTAGTCGAAGCCGAACTCGCTGTTCGTGCCGTAGGTGATGTCGCACTCGTACATCTGGCGGCGCCCCTGCCCGCCGGGGTCCATCATGTTCTGGATGAAACCGACCGTGATGCCCAGGTTGTCGAACGCCGGCTTGACCCACAACGCGTCACGGCGAACGAGGTAGTCGTTCACCGTCACCACGTGGCAGTGTTCGCCTTCGAGCACCTTCATGAAGCAGGCCAGCGGGCCGACGAACGTCTTGCCCTCGCCCGTCTTCATCTCGGCGATGCTCCCTTCGTACAGCACCAGCCCGCCGATGATCTGCACGTCGAACGGCCGGCAACGGTAAGGCGGGCGGCTCTCGGGGTAGATCTCCCGCACGGCGTCGTACAGCTCGAACGGGATCTGCACCTTCTTCCAGTCGGTGCCCATCTGGATCATTTCGCGCTGCACGCTGTCGTAGCGCTCCAGGTTTTCGTCGTTGAACTTGTCCGGGTCGAAGTTCTGCTCCGGGTTGAAAATCTCCCGGATGCCGATGTGCCGGTCCATGCTCTCGCGCATGATCGCGAAGGCCTCGGCCCGCACGTCGCCGGCCTGGAGCTTGCCGCTGCCGAGGCCCTGACGGATCTCCGCGACGCGGGCACGCATCGCCGCGTCGGTCATCTTGCGGACCTGCGGCTCAAGCGCGTTGATCTCGTCCACGAGCCTTCGGTAACGCTTCAGCAGCCGGTCGTTCCGGGTGCCGAACACCTTCGTCATCACTTTGCCAAAAGACAGCATCTGACACTCCAAGCCCCGGCGCGAAGCGCCGGCGTTCATCACCCGGGGTTCATGCACCTGCCCGACGCCAACGCGACTGGGCAACACCCGGATGCGCCCCGGGTCGAACCGAGGCAACCAGTTTTACAGAACAAGAACGGCCACCAACGTACCTACGCGGTCTGCGCAGGCGGGGGCAGGCAAAGGAGGGAGAAGGGCAGCACACGGCCAAGCCAAGGCCCGGTGGTCGCGCCGGCGAACAGCTTGCGGCACGCCGGCTTCGCCGCCGGACGGGCCTTGGGCCGCAGGCCCTGCAGTGCCGCCCGGAACGTCGCCCGCAGCCGGCGGATGAACGTCTGCCGCTCGGCCGGCACGGCCTGCGGCGTCGCCGGGCCGGGGGCGTAGCGGAAGCTCAGCGTCGGCGCATCGGCAAACACGGCCGTGGCCACCACGAGCAACGCGACGATATTCCGGCTTCGGTGCATCGAACAGGCAACTATAGCTGACAAACCGCCCCGACGCACATCCATACCGCCGGAAGGGCGAATGCCGCCAGGCTTGGCCCGCTTACCGGCTCGAACGCAGACGCAGCATCTCACGCACGAGGGTCTGCGTGTCCTCGGCGTTCGCCGGGGGGTTTTCCAGGACTTTGTCCAGCAGCTTCTCCGCGTCCGGCCGGCGTTCGCCCAAGGCGACGAGGGTGCTCAGTGCGTCCTCCTGTGCGGCGGACCGGCGGCCGGGGGACTGGGCGTTCGTTCGCGCCTGGCCGTCGGCGGTGGCCACGGCGAAGCCGGCGACCTTCCCGGCCAGTTCCGCCACGATCTGCTCCGCCACCCGCTTACCGACGCCCGGGAGCTGCGCCAGCGCGCGGGCGTTTTTCCCCTCGATGGCCGCGGCGATGTCGCCGGCCGGGATCGCCAGTGCCTTGAGCGCCTTCTTTGGCCCGATGCCCTTGACGGTGATGAACTTCTCGAAAAACGCCTTGTCCTCCCGGCGGAGGAAGCCCAGCAGCCGCGGCGTCATGCTGCCGCCGACGGCTTCGCCCTCGAAATAGAGCAGCGTGTGGACCGTCACCTCCTCGCCGGCGGTGTTGGCCAGCAGCGGCGCGTCCGAGGCGGGGATGAGCACCTCGAACACCACCGGCCCGGCCGAAAGGTGCACGCGGTCTTCCCGAACACTCGTCAGTCTGCCGGTGAGCGATGCGATCATGAGCCGCACAAGCTACGGGAAACGCCGGCGGTTCGCACACCGCGTCACTTGCCGCCGCAACAGCCGCCGCAACAGCCACCGCAACAGGTCGTATCGACGCCACGCCTTGCGACCCTATACTCCGGGCCATGCCTGACAGACGCATCGCACGCTTGGCGCTCGAGGACGGCGCCGTCTTCACCGGCTCGGCCTTCGGGGCCCAGGGCACCACCGACGGCGAGGTCGTGTTCAACACAAGCCTCACCGGGTACCAGGAGATCCTCACCGACCCCAGCTACGCCGGGCAGATCGTCACGATGACCTACCCGCTCATCGGCAACGTCGGCGTGAACGACGAGGACGCCGAGAGCCGTCGGCCGTTCGTCGCCGGGTTCGTCATCAAGGAGCTGCCGCCGCTCTACTCCAACTGGCGGGCGACCGAGAGCCTTGACGCCTACCTGGCGAGGCACGACGTCGTCGGCATCGCCGGGATCGACACGCGGGCGCTGGTCCGGCGGATTCGTACGGGTGGCGCGATGCGCGGCGTGCTCGATACCACCGGCCAGACCGCGGCCGAACTGGTCGCCAAGGCAAAGCAGGCCGCGGCCATGTCCGGGGCGGACTGGGTCAGCCGCGTGAAGCCCGCCGGGCCGGTGTCGTGGGAGCAGGACCACGGCCTGTGGCGCATGAGCCGCCCGAGCGAAAGCGGGCAAAGCCTGCACGTCGTGGCGCTGGACTGCGGCGCGAAGCACAACATCCTGCGGCACTTTGCCGACCGCGGCGTGAAGCTCACCGTCGTCCCGCCGGACACCACGCCGGAAGAGATCCTGGCGCTCAAGCCCGACGGGCTGTTCATCAGCAACGGCCCCGGCGACCCGGCGGCCGTCGGGTACGTCGTGGAGCACCTCCGCCAGTTGCTTCAGCAGGTGCCGACGTTCGGCATCTGCCTGGGGCACCAACTGCTCGGCCGGGCCGTGGGGGCAGAGACGTTCAAGCTCAAGTTCGGGCACCGCGGCGGCAACCAGCCCGTGCGGCACCTGGCGACCGGCCGGGTGGAAATCACCAGCCAGAACCACGGCTTTGCCGTCGAGGAGCAAACGCTGGAACGCGCCGGCGGCGTCGTGACGCACGTGAACCTGAACGACGGCACCGTTGAAGGCTTCCGCCACAAGGACCTCCCCGTCTTCAGCGTGCAATACCACCCCGAAGCCTCCCCCGGCCCGCACGACGCGGCCTACCTGTTCGACGCCTTCGTCGAAATGATGAAGAGCAAACAACCCGTCGCCGGCGAACGCCTGGCGGAGCTGCAGAGCCGGTAAAGCCGGCCGGGCGGACGGATCACGGCAAGCGGTCTTCGGGCAGCACCCAGATATCGTCGACGAAGCGGCTGAACGGGTAGCCGAAGGTGCCCCAGTTCAGGCTGGTGACAAGTGGGTTGTACTAAGGTGCCCTGCCGGACTTACAGGCCGCCGGGACTGCGATCTTCGGGCAGTACGAAGATTTCATCCCGGAAGCGGCTGAAGGGGTAGGCGAAGTCGCCCCATCTGAGATCGATGACGAGCTTGTTGAACCGCAGCGCCTCCGCGCTTGTGTGGGTGAGGGCGCTGCCGTCGATGAAGGCGAAGGCCCAGGTTTCGCCGTCGCCGTGGGCCTGGTGGGCGTAGCTCTGGCCGATCATCAGGTCCATGAAGAGGACGGCCTTGTCGGGCATGTCGGTGATCTTGTCGTAGGCCCGGCTGAATCGTCCGATGGTTCGGTTGGAGACGCCGTTGATGTCCGCCGGGACGTACGGGTTGTACATGTAGCTGCTTCGGACGAGGAAGACGCCGGAGCCGGTCTCGGAGCCGTCCTCCTGGCCGGGGGAGCCTTCGCTGAGGTACGGCTCGGGGTACGCGCCGACCTGCCAGAGCGGGGCGACCTGCTCGGGGCAGTAGAAGACCTCACTGGCGGCGACGAGGCCGCGCGAGTAGAGCACGCCGTGGTTCGCCGGGAGAACCTCCGTCGACACGCCGGTGTCGGTGAAGCCGACGCGGTAGGTCTTCTGCGGGCTGGAGACCTTGTTGGCTTCGTTTTGGGCCAGGTGCGGCAGGTAGACGGGCATAAAGCCTTTGAATTCCTGCACATACATCCCGACGCCCGTGGCCAACTGCCGGATGTTCGACTGGCAGACGACCTCGCGTGCCCGCTTCTGTGCCCCGCCGAGCACCGGCAGCAGAATCCCGATGAGGACCGCAATAATGCCGATCACCACCAGCAACTCCACCAGCGTAAACCCCCCAGCTTCATCTCTTTGTCCGTTTCGCACTTGCATGACCCCAATTAACGGTTGAGGCCGCCGATGTGCAAGCTAATATGTCGCACGTAAAGCCTTTGTTGTTCCTTAGCTAAGCAGGAGAAAAGATTATGCAGAGTTCTGTCAGCCGCCGGTCCGGCGGCCTCGGTTTGGGTTCGGCCTTGCTCGTCGCCTCGTTGGCGGCCTCGGCCAGCGGGCAGGTCATCGAAAAGCGGTTCGGCCTGCTCGACGCCAACCCCGGTGCCCCCTCGGCCCAGCGTATCGGCTTCATTGCCACCCTCGGCAACGACGTGTTCGTGGGCACCGCCCAGAATGCCAACAACACCGCAGCTATCTACAAGGCCACCAGCACCGGTGCCACCGCGATCACCGGGTTTTCCACGCTCGCCAATAACTCCGCGTTCTTCCTGAGCGGCCTGGACACCGGCGGGCTGGAGGCACGGAACGTCGGCACCGCTACCATCGGCGGCGTCGAGCAATTCCTCATGGCCTCGACCCTCGGCCAGACCGTCGTCACGCTCGACCCGAACAGCGGCAATCTGACAAATCGCTTCGCCATCGACACCGGAATCCGCGGGCAAACCGTCTCGCCAGACGGCGTCCTCTACTACGTGGCCGGTGGCAACATTGCCAGCTACGACGGCCCGACCGGCACCACGGGCACCCTCTTTGCCAACGCCGACATCGGCGCGAACCTCATCGACGGCCTGACCGTCGTCGGCGACTTCCTCTACATCGGCGACGACTCGACCGACACGGTCTACCGCGTCGACCTCACCGCCCCGACCCCGGCCAGCACCGTCGAGGTCGTCCTCACCGCCGCCGACGTCGCCGCCAAGACCGGTGACT
This sequence comes from Phycisphaerae bacterium, assembly GCA_050329715.1. Taxonomy (GTDB): domain Bacteria; phylum Planctomycetota; class Phycisphaerae; order Tepidisphaerales; family Tepidisphaeraceae; genus DAIOTR01. The sequence goes on along the minus strand of JBHJOM010000075.1, from coordinate 6,665 downwards.
CCACACTCGGCTTCGAGAGCATGATTCTCGGCGGCGACGGGTTCATCTACTTCTACGACGACCGCTCGGACAGTGTCGTGAAGTTCGACCCGGCCAACGCGGTCGATTCCTTCTCCGTCATCGCGACGGACGCCGAGCTTTCGGCCGCCATCGGGTCGGACCTTATCCAGGGCCTGCTCTGGTTCGAGGACGCCCCTCACGTCTGGACGAGCGTACAGGCAAGGGGTGCCGGCCTCTACGCCATCGTCCCGGAGCCGACGAGCCTGGCCGGCCTGGGCCTGGCCGTCATGGGTCTGGGACGCCGCCGCCGCTGAACGAGTCGGCAGCCAATTTGCGAATGAACCAGCGGCCGGGGGCGTAAGCTCCCGGCCGCGTGGCGTTCCTCGTTTTGTTCTTCAATGCCGGCTCAGAACGGCGGCTCGTCGCCGCGCTTCCACCAGTCGGCGTCCTGGCGGTTGGCCTGGTCGCTTTCGGTTTCGGCTTCCGGCTCCTGGATCGGGTCGAAAATGTCCGCGCCGTCTTCGGTCCGCTGCGCCTGCCGGACGATCGTCGCCAGGCTCGTCGCAAGGATCGGGGCGATCGCCTTGAGCATCTCGGCGTGTTCCGGCGTGAACGGCACGGCCACGTCGCGGAAGAGCACCACCACCGCGAGGCTCTCGCCCAGGTAGCTGCTGTCGGCCGCGAGGATCGTCTGGTGGCGCAAGTACTTCAGTTCCGCGTCGGTCAGGTGCGGGGTGACGTCGCCGCCGGTGAGGTGCACGAACCCGTCGCGGGCGGCCTTGGTCACCATGCCGCCGGACAGCGCCTCGGTCAGTGCCTGGTTCCCGGGGATCGTGTACTTCATGTAGGCGCCCAGTTCGAACGGCTCATCCTCCCCGGCCAGGAAGACGGCGATGTTCGCGTGCCCCATCGCCTTGAGCAGCCAGTCCATCGCGTGACAGAGCAGCTGCTCGAGGTCGACGGCCTTGTCCATCAGGCTGGCGAAGGCGTCCTGGGTGCGGGTGTGCTCCACCTGCTTGGCCAGTTCGCCGTAGGCGCCCACCAGGTCGTTGCAGAGCAGGTCGACCTTCTTGCCGACGACGCGGCGTGCCTGGTTGAGTCGGCGGACGGCGTCGCGCAGGCGGTGGATGCGCTTGCCGGTCTGCACCTCGGCCCGCTGGCGGCTAAGCCCGCGGTCGACACGTTCGTTGAGGTGCTCGGCGTCGAACGGCTTGGGCAGGTAGTCGATGAAGCCGCTGCGAAAGGCCCCAAGGATCTGCTCGACACTGGGCCGCCCGGTGATGACGATGGCCTGCGCTTCGGGCTGGTTTTCGGCCAGCTCGTCGAGGATGTCCATCCCGTTGCCGTCGGGCAGGTTCACGTCCACCAGAACCAGGTCGGTCGGCTCTTCGCTGAGGCGCTGTCTTGCCTCGGCGAGCGTGGCGGCCTGGTTGATTCGACAGTCTGGCCTTCGGCCGACGACGTCGCAGACGAGTTCGCGCACGTCCGGTTCGTCGTCGATGACGAGGATGCTGTAGGTGACCCTTCGGGTCGTTTGTTTGGGGCTGTTCACCGCGGCCATCATGGCGCGTCCTTCCGGCTAAACGTCAAAAATGTCGGTGATCCGTCACCCAGTACGCCGGCGGGCTGTCGCCATACCGGCACTATCTGTTCCTCTACGCCGGCCGTTTCAACGGCATCGGCATGGAGGTCTCGTTGTGGCCTTCCATGGCCACGTCGAGGGCGGCCGGCAGCAGGATGAGCACACGTGTGCCTTCGCCTCGCCGGCTTTCCATCTGAATCGTCCCGCCCGAGCCCTCGACCCATCGCATCGCCTTGGGCAGCCCTAACCCGCGTCGCCTTCCGGCCGGCTTCTCGCTGAAGAAGGGGTCGAAGGCGTGCCCCAGCGTTTTGTCGTCCATCCCGCAACCGTTGTCGGCGACACTGATCGCCACGCGTCGGCTGAACGGGTCGTAGGCCGTGCCAACCAGGATCTGCCCGGACTTCGGGTCCGTCGCCTGGATCGCGTTGGCCACCACCTCGGCCAGTGCCGAGGCCACCTGCTGCCGGTCCGACAAAACCGCCGGAACCTCCCCGCAGGTCACTTCAATATTCCTATCGGCTACGCCGGCAATCGACTTAGCTTTCGCCAATGCCTCGGCGAGCAAATGCGCCGCGTCCGTCGGCTGCACCCGCGCGGCCGTCGGCTTGGCGAAGTGCATCAACTCCGTGATCATGTCACTGAGCCGCTGCGCGTTTTCCGCGATCGCCGTGGCCGCCTTCTGCTGCTCCTGGTCCTTGAGCGTCTTGGCCAGAAGCTGGCTCCGGCCGCTGATGACCATCAGCGGGTTGTTCATCTCATGGGCCGCCCCGGCCGCCATCTCGCCGACCACCGCCAGCGTCCGGTTCCGAAGCAGTTCGTTCTGCGTGCTGATGAGCCGTCGGTTGGTCTCGGCCAATTGCTCTGCGAGCTGCCGGCTTTCGTCGCGGATCTGGCACGTCCGCAGCGCCAGCCCCCAGCCGACGGACAACGCCGACAGCTCCTGCAGCTGCATCGACAGCCGATTCGCCTCCCCCGCCGGGTTGCCCCAGACCACGCCGCCGATGCACTCGCCGTCGGCCTCCAGACAGATCCACCACCGCTGGCTATGGCCCAGTTGCGGGCCGAGTTGCCCGGTAAGCCACTCCATGTCCTGCTCGGCCGGGAGAACGGGCCCGTCCGAGGCGTGCGGCCTGGGGAGCGAGACCGGCACGTCCGACTCGCCCTGCCCCGGCCGGTCCACCAGCAGGCTGGCGATGGCTTCCCCGGCCTTGTCGGCGATGACGGCCTCGGCAAAGTCCCGGCCCGGCGGCAGGCTGAACGCCGCGGCACGCTCTACGCCGAGCACGCCCGTCGCAGTCTGCGCGATCGCACGCAGCACCAGGCTCGGGGCCGCGTCCGGACGAAGCTCCGACTGAAACGCCGCCAACGCCTCGAAGAACTTGGCCCGCACGCTCAGCCGGCGGTTCTTGGCCGCGAGCTGGTCGCTCACGCGGCCGAGTTCCACGTTCGCCTGGCACAGCGCCTGCCGGTAAAGCTCGCTGCTGGTCGTCTCGCCCAGGCCCAGCGCCTTGGCCCGCGGTTCGATCTGCTCGATGAGGCCCTCGGCGGCGGCCTCCACGTCGTCCAGGCTCAGGCCCAGCTGCTCCACCAGCCTGCTCTTGGGCACGTTGTAGACGTAGTTGCCGCTGTAGCCGATGTGCCGCTCGCGGACGATCATGTCGGCCAGCGTTACAAGGCTGACCATCCACGGGTTTTTCAGTGTGCTCGGGTAGGTTTCGGGCGCGGTGCCGTGCAGCCAGATGCAGTCGCGTACCGTCGGCGGCAGCCCCCACCGCTCCGCCAGCCGCTTGCCGACGACCATGTGGTCGATGCCGATGACCGACCGCTCGATGTCGGCGATGTCGCCGCGGAGCATCTCGGCGGCGTCCACCACGCGGGCGAAGCTCTTGGGCAGGCTGGCGTCGAGGGCGACCTTGCCCAGGTCGTGCAGCAGCCCGCAGACGAACGCGTCGGCCGGGTCCGTGCCGGGTTTCTTGTTGCCCTTGCGGCGTGCGGTGGCGGCCAGCAGCTCGGCACAACAGGCCACCGCCATGCAGTGCCGCCAGAACATCGCCCGGTCGAACCGCCCCGAGGCCCCCTTGCTCGCCCCGGTGCCGAAGGTCTCGAAGACGCTCACGGCCAGCACGGCCGACCGCACCGCCTCGAACCCCAGCAGCACCACGGCCCGGCTGACCGAGTTCACCTCGCTGCGGACGCCCAGGTCCGCCCGGTGGACCAGTTGCAGAATGCGGGCGGTCAATGGCGGGTCGTTCTCGATTAGCTCGACGACGTTGCGGGCGGAGCTGGTGTCGTTGCCTGTGATCTCGAGCACGCGAATGGCCACGGCCGGGAGCGTCGGCAGGCGATCCATCTGCTGGAGGATGAGCTCGATGCGTTTGTCGGGCGGCAGTGTCATGGAGGGCGTCCTGCCCTTACTTTCGGCTCAATCCCCCGCCGACGTTCGCCTGCGCCCGGTTTCGGTGTGAAAATAGGCTGGCAAGGCCGGTCCCGTCGAATGCCCGGCCCGCCGGCCCGCACCGCCACCGCACCGCCACCGCGGTTATCGGACGCCATTACACCCACAGCCGGCCGACCTGGTAAATCGCCAGGCAGACCACGTACGCCAGGGCGTTCATGTAGGCCAGTTGCAGCAAAGGCCACTTCCACCCGCCCGTCTCCCGCCGGACGACGGCCACCGTGCTCATGCACTGCATCGCCAGCACGAACCAGACGAGCAGGCTCACCGCCACCAACGGGCTAAAGACCGGCGTGCCGTCGGCGTAGGTGTCGGCCAGCATCGCCTCGCGCAGGCCGGTGTCGTCCTCCTCGGCATCCCCGGCGGCGTAGACGATGCCCATGGTGCTGACGAAGACCTCGCGTGCGGCAAAGGCGCCGACGAGGCCGACGCCGATCTTCCAGTCGTAACCGAGCGGCGCGATGGCCGGCTCGATGAAGTGGCCGAAACGCCCGGCGACGGAGTGGCGGAGCTGGGCGGCGGCGAGGGCTTGCTCCGCCCAGGGCTCTGGCTCGGAGAAGGTCCAGCTTTCGCCCCCGGGCTGTTCTGCGGCCCACCGTTCGGCGGCGATGTGGGCTGCATCAGCGTCGGCTTGGACCGCCTGCCCAATCGCGGCGACTTCCGCCTCCGGCAGCCGCGGGTAGTACGTCATCGCCCACAGCACCACGCTCAGGCAGAAGATGATCGTGCCGGCCTTGGTCAGGAACTGCCCCGTGTTTACCAGCATCTGCCGCAGCACGGCCCCGACGCCCGGCAGCTTGTAGCCGGGCAGTTCGAGGATGAAGCTGCTGGCGGCCTGGCGGTGGCGTCGTCGGCCGTTGAAGGCCCACGCCGTGCCGGCCGCGGCCACGATGCCCAGCGCGTACAGCCCCAGCAGGATGCCACCCTTCGCCCACGCCGGCCACGCCGCGAAGAACGCCGCGATCAGCAGCGCATACACCGGCAGCCGGGCGGCGCAGCTCATAAACGGGGCGACGAAGATCGTCGTCAGCCGGTCGCGCCAGTTTTCGATCGTCCGCGTCGCCATCACGCCGGGGATGGCGCAGGCGAAGCTGGAGAGCAGCGGGATGAAGCTCTTGCCGTGCAGGCCGGTGCGGGAGAGCACGCGGTCCATGAGGAACGCCGCCCGGGCGAGGTAGCCGGAGTCTTCCAGGACCGCCAGGAAGAGGAAGAGCATCGCGATCTGCGGCACGAAGACGACCACGCCGCCGACGCCCGCCACGATGCCGTCGGCCCAGAGGTCCTGAATCGGCCCCTCTGGCAGTAGCCCGGTGACGAAGCCGCCGAGGTAGCCGATCAGCTCCTCGCAGGCCCCCATCATCGGGTCGGCGATGTAGAAGATGCTGACGAACAGCGTCGCCATGATCGTCGCGAAGATGGCCAGGCCCCACACCTTGTGCAGCAGCACGCGGTCGACCTGCTCGCTGGCCGTCGGTTTGGGGGCGTAGTCAAGCGTCGTAGCATGGGCTTCCAGCCCATCTTCTTCTTCTGTTCTGATGGGCTGGAAGCCCATGCTACGGGCCGTCTGCTCGATCCAGGCGTAGTGGGCTTCGACGTCGGCCTGCACGGGGTCGGCACCGGCTTGCTCCAGTTGCTGTTCGATCGCAGAGATCTCCGCGACGATCCGGGCCGAGTGGCCCGGCGTTGCCCGTCCCACGGCGGCTTTCAGCTCGGTCAGGCCCCGCTTTTTGTGACCGACCACGGGCACCACCGGTACGCCCAGCTCCGCTTCGAGCGTCACGGCGTCCACGGCCTGCCCGCGACGCTCGGCCACGTCGGTCATGTTCAGCGCCACGACCATCGGCACGTGCATCTCGATGAGCTGCGTGACGAGGTACAGGTTCCGCTGCAGGTTGCTGGCGTCGACGACGACGATAACCGCGTCGGGCTTCTCCACGCCGGGGCATTCCCCGCGGATCACCTCGGCGGCCACCGCTTCGTCCGGCGAGCGGCTTACGAGGCTGTACGTGCCGGGCAGGTCGATCAGGTCGATGACTTCCCCGTCAGGCAGCTTCAGTCGCCCGACGCGTTTTTCGACGGTACAGCCCGGGTAGTTGCCGACGCGCTGCCGCAGGCCCGTCAGGCCGTTGAAGATCGTCGTCTTGCCGGAGTTGGGGTTCCCGGCCAGCGCGAGGGTACGGGTCCGGCTGGCGGGCGAAGCGTCTGGCGGGTCGGCGAGGGTCATACGGGCGGGGGTGAGAAGGTCGTCGGGCCGCCGAGAGACCACGCCCCTGGCGACCCGCCAATTCTGTCAAGGTTGAGACTGGGTATCAACTGCGACACCTTCCCGCACGCCCGCCGGCGGCCGCTATCGCCGCTTCCGCAGCAACACCTCGATGCCGCGTACCGTCAACTCGTCGAAGTGTTCAACTTTGTCGACGAAGCAGCCCGGATGTCGCTCGACGAGGCTGATGTGCCGCACATTCTGCCGCTCGACGAGGAACAGCGTCTCGAACCGCCCAGCCGCCCCGGCGAACAGCCGCCGGAAGGCCGCCAGCGGCCAGCGGTTCACCCACGGCGTCAGCCGGTGCACGCCCAGCCGGTCGGCGGCGGCGTCCAGGTCCGTCGCGGCGAACAGGTGCTGGAGGT
>JBHJOM010000074.1:0-21541 GCA_050329715.1 Phycisphaerae bacterium | reverse complement strand
GTCGAGCCGATCCCAGGCGGCGACCAGCCGGCCGGCGAGTGTTTGTGTGTCATCCTGTGCGTCGTTTTGTGTGTCCGACCCCTCTGGCGCTCCCGCCAGGGCCGAAAACGACTTGGTTCGAATCCTAGATCCCCAACTAAAACAGCCCGCCGGCAACGGCGGGCTTTTTCGTGCAGTAACGGGCAATAAGCCTTGTGCCACAAGAGGCTTCGCGATTCGGCAGGGATGGGCACAGGTGCTACGGCGGGCATCAGCGGGCGGGGGTTTGGTGCCAGGGGTGGCCCGCCGTGGGGCACGTCGGCGGGTCCGGGGTAGCCTCTTGATGTGTCGCACCGTGGATGATTCTTGAACGCCACCTGCACCAGGTAGCCCCTGCATCGGCACGCCGCCGCCATGGGCCACAGCTTGATCGTGCATCGACGTGGCGACGGGTGAAGCGGCTGCTGCCCGCACAACGTGTTGCGGCACGTCCTGCCGTCCGGCCACCCTGCCCGCTGAAAGGGGCCAAGGATGCCGCAATGGAACGTAACGGGTGCCGAAAAGGGCACAGGGCAGGAACGCACCATGACGATCAACGCAAGTTCGGCAGACTCGGCCGAGCGTAAGGCCACGGCCCGTGGGCTGCTGGTGGAGGACGTGCGCGAGGCGGGCTTCGTTGCCGTTGAAGATGACGACGACGTTGTTCTGGAGGTACTGCAGGACGGCCCGCCGCCGAGCCCCGCGGCGATCGTTGATTATGCTTCCCTTCCGATGGCGGGACTGCAGCGTGAGCCACCGGCCTATGAATAGATTACGATTGGCGGCAATTGGTTTCGCAGCTTGGCCAACCTTTACATCGTTATCGCAATTTTGGTGGCTGTCGTGGCGGGGCTTACGGTACTCGTCATCATTTTCGCGGCAGACTACGGCGCAGACCACAGCGAGACCATCTTTGCCGCAGGTGCTGTAGCCCTTCCCGCCGGCGTGACTTTTCTCACCATGCTACTCGTGGCCGCCGCGCTGAAGTGGCTGGCCGGCGTCGGCGATGCCGTCCGCGATATCGCCCGCGCTGTTCACAAGTAACACCTCACCACCACCGCCACTTACGCCAGAAGGAGCGGCTCATCCGCCCTCGCGAGAGCATACGAGCGGCGTCGTAAGGACCGTTCCCGGTGGCCGTGCCGACTGAGCCGCCGGACAGGAGGCGGCAGGCAAATGCGAGCGCCCGCTGGCGTTGCCACGAGTTGAAGAGCCACGAAAGCATGAGCTACGTTGTGATCAAATCGGCCTGGTCGACACCAGACGCCGCCGTCTGGTGCACCGAAAGCTTTCGCAAAGATTGTATCGCCTGCCTCGCTTCGCCAACAAGTCGATCCTGCCTCAACAAGTCACCGCTCTACTTCCGATTCGTAAGCGTCCACCGCCTGCTGCTGCCCTCACGGGCCTGAGTGCCCGTCCAAGACCCAGCATCATGAAGTCTTCGACACGCGCTCACAGGTACCCGAGCCGCACGGGCTGTTGCTGGCGACGGCCGACTATGACCCGTGCGGGTTCCACAACGCTTTCTGCGCCTTCTTCCAGAACCGGCTAAACCGCCGCAAGTCCAAAGAGCCGTTCAGCTCGACGAACGGCTCGTCGGCCGCGTAGTGCACCGGCATTGATTCGGCGAGCGTCTTGAGCGTTCGCTTCAACAACGGGTCCGGCGTGGGGGTGGTCAGGATGTGGGTGGCGTTTCGTGCGCGGGCGGCGGCAAGGACGGCGGCGGCGACGTCACCGTCTTCGGCCGTGGCGTCTTCCACCTCGGGCATCTCGGCGAGAAACTCGGCTTGGAAGACGAGGCGTTTGAGACTGTGGCGGGACTCGCGCAGGTACGGGACGTCCCACACGAACACGCCCTGGCCCGCGGCCTGCAGGGCGGGGTTTTCGGGCGAGAGGCGGTCGTGGTGCACGAAGGCCAGTGCCTTGCCGACGGGCGGGCCGTCGCGGCGGGGTGGGTTGAAGCGGGCGGCGTCCACTTTCAGGCTCGCCTGCAGCTCGGCGTCGTCTTCCGGCGTAGCGTCGGGGGGCGGGTCGGGGAAGAGGCGGGCGGCGAGGTTCTCGTAGCTGTCGTCGAAGGGGTCTTGCTTCTGGTGTGGGGCAAATCGGCCGGCGGCGTACTTCTGCAAGTTCTCCCGGTTGAAGAAGTACGGCTTGTGGCTGAACGTGCTGGCGACCCACTGCCAGCTAAGGTTGTTGCTGGCCGGGTCGCCGTCGAGCAGGTGCTCCAGGAACCAGGCGGCGCCGGCCTTCCAGTGCACGCCTCGGCCGTGGACGACGTAGGCGGCCAGCCACATGCGGGCGTGGTTGTGCAGGTAGCCTGTCTCGGTGAGCTGCTGCGCGAAGTGGTCGATGTAGTCGATGCCCGTTCGGCCGTGGCGGATGTCGTCGGGGAGGTGGGGTTGGTAGTCGCCGTCGCGTCGGCCGGTTTTCCAGCCTTCGATGTTATTCCAGACGCCGTCGCCAATGACGTCGTACACCCGCTGGTAGTAGTCGCGCCAGCCGAGTTCGCTGAGCAGTTTCTCGGCGTCGCGCGGGTGGTTTACGCGGGCGAGCGCGGCGTGTTTGACCTCGGCGAGGCTCAGCACGCCGTGACGGATGTGCGCTGAAAGTCGGGTGGCGTCGCCGTCGAGGTGGTTGCGGGTGCGTCCGTAGGCGGCGGGGTTGATGGCCCGGAGTTGTCGCAGTGCCGCCGCCCGGCCGCCGCGGGTCTCGGGAATGTGGTCATCCACTTCGGCGGCGAAGGCGAAGCGGCTGCGAAGTGAATCGACCAGCGTGGTGCGCGAAGCGTCCGACGCTGGGGCTGGAGACGTAGCATAACCGGCCATGCCCAAGCGTAGCTGGGGCATGGCCGGTGTTGGTTCAAAGATGTTGAAAGCCTCACCGGCGGCGTGGTGCCGTAGGGGCTACAGTGCGTCGAGTGCTTCCTTGAACTCTTTCTCCTGCCGCATGCCGACGAACCGCTGTGCGATTTCGCCGTTCTTGAACAGGATGACGGTCGGAATTGCACTGATGCCGAACTTCATGCTGGTTTCGCGGTTGGCGTCGGTGTCGAGCTTGCCGACCTTGACCTTGCCGTCGTACTCACCGGCGAGCTTTTCAATGGTCGGGGCGAGCATCCGGCAGGGCATGCACCAGTCCGCCCAGAAGTCCACGAGCACCGGGGTGTCGGCCTGCAGAACTTCGGATTCGAAATTGTCGTCGGTGAACTCTTTAAGGTTGTCACTAGCCATGTTGTCTCCTTGGGTACCTGCCAACCTTAAGGTCTAAGGCGGCGGGGGGTCAAACCTGCGGTGTGTTGGGTGCCGTCCTGGGCGGGGGGTCACTCCATCGGCTCGAACCGCCACAGCTCGCCGTCGGCCCTGTCGGTCAGGACGTAGACGCGTCCGTCGGGGCCTTGTTCGACTTCACGGATGCGTGCCGGCAAGGGGATTTGCTCTTCTTTTGTCACCTGGCCGTCCTTCACCACCACCCGCCGAACCTGCTGGCTCGAAAGCCCGCCGATGAGGAAGCTGCCCTGCCAGGCCTCAAACGTGTCACCGTTGTAAAAGACCATGCCCGAAGGCGAAACGACCGGGCTCCAGTGGCGCACGGCGTCGGCGAACTCCGGGCGTGTCGGCGGGTCGGGGATGTCTGTGCCGTCGTAGTTGATGCCCCAGCTGACGACGGGCCAGCCGTAATTCTTTCCGGCCTCGGGCTGGTTGAGCTCGTCTCCGCCGAGCGGTCCCATCTCGGCAATCCAGAGTTCGCCGCTCAGCGGGTCGATGGCGGCCGCCTGGATGTTCCGGTGCCCGTAGCTCCAGATTTCGGGCTTGGCCGCCTCGTCATCGACGAAGGGGTTGTCCTTCGGCACACTGCCGTCGGGGTTGAGGCGGATGACCGTGCCCAGGTGGTTTTCAAGATCCTGAGCCGGGTCGAACTGGTACCGCTCGCCGAGGGTGAGAAAGAGCGTGCCGTCCGTCCGGAAGACGATGCGCGACCCGAAGTGATTCGGGCCGTCGACCCACGGCTCCTGTACGAAAATGTCTTCAAACCCGTCGAGCTTGTCGTCGTCGGTGAGCTTGCCTCGGCCCAGGGCGGTGGCGGCTTTGCCGTCGGGGCCTGGCTTGGCGTAGGAGAGGTAGACGTAGCGGTTCTCTTCGAAGCTGGGGTCCAGCACGACGTCGAGCAGGCCGCCCTGGCCGTTGGCCCACACCTCCGGCACGCCCTCGACGGGGTCGGATAGCTCGCCCTCCGCGAAGATGCGAAGCTGCCCAGCGCGCTCGGTGAGGAGGATGCGGCCGTCCGGCAGAAACGCCATGCCCCACGGGTGGTTCAGCCCGCCGACGACCTTCTGGACGCTGATGGCCCCGGCGTCGGTCATAACAGACTCGACCTCATTGGCCCGTTGGCCTGCGGCGGGGCCGCAACTGATGGCCGTGGCGACAAAGCCGACAAAAGCCGCTGCCGGCATACGGAAATGGGAGTTTGTGTTCATCAGAAGCACCTTTCGGTCTCGGGTCTAGATGTGTCATCGAACGTGGGCAACCATGACACCATAGACGCCTACCGCCGTGCGGCGGAACGGTACTTCGCCGCCGCAGAAACGACCGAAGCGCAAATGCTCGTCATCTGAAGTCCTGCGGCGATGTCCGCGGCCGACACCAGCGGCCGACACCCGCGGGTCCTGCGGCCCAGACGCCGGCTTATGGGCGCGCCGCCAGCGCGGCATGGCCGGGCTGGCCGATAGGCCGCCTCAGCCGTTCTGAAGCCGGCACTTAGCGGTTTGAAGGTGAAAGCAGACCGGGCGAATGGCGCTACAGGTTGCGGGAGTAAAGGCCCACGAGTGCCGCCCCGATCGCCTGGGACAGCTCGCCAAGGGCTGCGGGCACGAAGTGGATTTTGTCGCGCTGGGACGGCCAGGCGTACTGCATGGCCGCGGCCGTGAGGGTGTCGAGGTAGCGTTTGCGGAAGGCTTCGCTGGTGCTTTCCGGGTCCATCAGGCCGCCGCCGATGACGAAGAACTTCGGGTCGAACGCCATGGCGCAGGTCGCGGCACAGATGCCCAGTGCGCGTGCCTGGAAGTCGAAGAGTTCCATCGCCAGTTCGTCTCCCTGCTGGGCGAGGCCGCGGAGGGAGAGGGCTTTGTCCTTCGGCGAGGCGGGACTGCTGGCCAGCGGGTGGTCCGGGTGGCGCTCGAGGCGTTCTGTAAGCAGGGCCGGCAGGCCCGAAAGGGAGGTGTAGACCTCGAAGCAGCCCCAGTCGCGGCCGCAACCGCAGAGGTAGGGTTTGGCGTCGAGCACGTTCAAGGGTGCCGGCAGGTGCCCCAGTTCGCCGCCGCCGAAGGTGTTGCCTTCCAGCGGCAAGCCGTTGCCGTCGATGAATGCACCGCCGAGGCCCGAGCCTGGGGCGAGCATGACAACGGTCGCGTCGGAGTCGCCGCGGACGCGGGCGGCTTCGGCGACGCCGCCGAGGTTGCCGTCGTTGCCGACGACGACGGGAACCTCCCGCCCGACCCGCTGGGAAATGGCGGCCTTGTACGCCGAGTGTACGTCGAAGCCGGCCAGGCTCTGGGGCATGTTCGGGCTCTTGGCCATGACGCCGTACCGCTCGTACGGGCCCGGCGTCGCCAGGCCGGCCGTCTGGACCTGGTCCCAGGTGCAGTCGTTCTCGGCCAGGTACTCGCCGACGGCCTCGACCCAGCCCTCGACGATCGCCCCGCGGCCGCCCTCGGAGCGGGTCTTGCGTTGGAGCAACTTGGTCGAGACCGGCGTGCCGTCCTCGTAAACCGCGACGATCTTGCTCGTCGTCGCGCCGCAATCAGTGCCCAGGAACAGGGGGCGTTTGTCTGCCATAGGTGTGAAACGTAGCCGCAGGGGGCACGCGGGGCAACGCCGGCGGCAGAAGGTGTCGCGGCCTTCATGCTGGCTGCATCATCCGGGCCGGGTCGAGCCCTTCGCGTTCGCACCAGGCGCGGTAGGCGATCGGGCTGATCTCGCTCGGCTTGATCTCGCTCCGCCCGCCCCAGAAGACGTTCGTGTAGTTCACCGGGATGCCGATGCCGACCAGGTGTGCATCGATCGCGGCCTTGTGGGCCAGCACGCGGTCCTTCTCGGTGCCGTGGGCGACGCCCATGACGTTCACGTCCGCGAACTCCGGCCCGGCCTCGCGCCAGTAGGCGTGCGTCATGCAGTGGAACCGCCCGACTTCCTTCCCGGCCCGCTCCTCCATCCCCACGGGCACCGCCCAGTGGAACAGCGCGTTGAATTTGGTGACCCGCTCGCCCGTGCTGAGCCGCTTGTGGTGCTCCAGGAACGTGCTGAACCGACCGATGACCCCCTTGGCCGAGAGCGCCCGGCCCACCTCCAGGTACTCCGCCAGCGGCACGCCGGCTTCCTCTGCCCGGCCACGCCACAGGTCCCGGCAAAGCTCGGCGGGCGCGAACTCCCGCTTGAGCGTCTCGAGCACCTGCCACTGGCGTTCACTCAGTTCGACATTTTCGGTGGTACGTCCCTCGGCCGTCACCGGTGCCTTGGAGCCGATTTCCAGCTGCTGCCTTCGCACGTGCCCGACGCCCAGCACGAAGAGCATCCTGGCCGGGAGCAGCTTGAATGTTTCGCAACCGGTGCGGGACATCAGGTGGTCGCAGTGGCGGGCCATGTCGTAACCCTGTGGGACCTTGAGCGTCGTCCAGAGGCGGTAGCCGCTGCCGGGCGTCTGGCGGTCGGTGCTGCGGACCACCACGTGCCCGGTGAACGGGTCGTGCTCGTGCATCCAGTCGAAGGCGGCCGTCAGCTTCTCCTCGGGCACCCGCCAGGCGACCAGCGCGCCCTCGGCGAGGTTCGTGGCCATCAGCGTCTGGCGTACGCGGCGGATCACGCCCGCTTCTAGCATCGCGCGGACCCGCTCGACGACCACCTCCGCCGACAGACCGCTCTGCTCGGCGATCGCGCCGATCGGGTCCGGCTGGAAGCCCTGCAGCCGGTCCTCGGAGACGGCCAGGATCGCGGCGTTGGTCGGGTCGGCGATGTCGACGGGCACGGAAGCGGGCAGAGTCGGGGTCATGGCCGAATGGTAAGCGCAAAACCACGCCGCTCCACTGGTTCGCCCTGCGGCCGGCGGTCGCAACGCCGCGTCACAAGAGCGAGACCGGGTCCACGTCCACCGCAACCCTGTCGGCCGTGGCCAGCGCGCCGACCTTCCGCAGGCGGGCCAGCACCGCCTGCAGCCGCCCCGGCGAGGTGCTCCGCAGCAGCAACTGGTAGCGGTGAAACCCGCTGACGCGCGCCACGGCGCACGGCACCGGGCCCTGCACTGTTACGCCGCCGACCGACGCTGCCTCCGTGGCGAACTTCGCGGCCAACTGCTCGGCTCGCGGAAGCAGCTTGTCCAGGTCCTCGTCGCGCATCACGACACGCACCATCCGGGCGAAGGGCGGGTGGCCCACCTCCCGCCGTGAGGCCAGTTCCCCGGCGGCGAAGCCGGCAAAATCCTGCTTCAACGCGAACGTGATCGACGGGTCGTCGGGGATGAACGTCTGCACGAGCACGCGGCCGGGCTTGTCGCCGCGGCCGGCCCGGCCGGCGACCTGTGTGATCAGCCCGAACGTCCGCTCGGCCGAGCGAAAATCCGGCAGCGACAGCGACGTGTCTCCGCTGATCACGCCCACCAGCGTCACGTTCGGGAAGTCCAGCCCCTTGGCGATCATCTGCGTGCCGATGAGCACCTTCAGCTCGCCCGAGGCGAAGCGGGTGAGCGTCTGTTCATAGTCGCGGCTGTTGCGCATGGTGTCGGAATCGACGCGCTCGAACGGCACGTTCGGGAACTTGCGCGCAAGCTCCTCCTCCACCCGCTGCGTGCCCAGGCCGAAGAGGCTCAGCCGATCATGGTTGCACGCCGGGCAGGTGGTCGGCACCGGGTTCACGGCCAGGCAGTAGTGGCAGTGCAGGTCGCCGGCGTGCTGCCCGGCCTCGAAGGCGGCGTGGCCGACGGCCTGCCCGGCCGTGCGGTGGTACGTCAGCGTCGTGTCACAATACTTGCACTGCACCACCTCGCCGCAACGCGGGCAGTGTATGAAGTTGGCGTAACCCCGCCGGTTCAGGAGCAGAATCGCCTGCTGGCCGTCGTTGAGCGTCCGGCGGAGCAGGTCCTCCAGGTGCAACGAAAACAGGTGCACCCCGGCCATGCGGCGCTGGTTGCGTACCTGGCGGTCCAGCTTCATGTCCACCCGTTCGACGTGCGCCATCGCCCGGTTCAGTATCCGGGCGGGCAGCTCCAGGTAGTGCCAGTTGGGTTTGCTGTCTTCGCCCCGTTCGCCGCCTTTGGCCGCGTGGTAGCTCTCCAGTGCCGGGGTCGCGCTGCCGAGGATGACGCAGCAGCCTTCGAGGCTGGCCCGCATGATGGCCACGTCGCGGGCGTGATAGCGGGGGGCCTGGTCCTGTTTGTAGCTGCTTTCGTGCTCCTCATCGACGACGATCACGCCGAGCCGCGGCAGCGGCGCAAAGACGCCGGAGCGGGCACCCACCACCACGTCCGCCTCGCCGTTGGCAATCTGCTGCCAGTACCGGTGCCGCTGCGTGGCGGTGAGGCCCGAGTGGAGCACGGCCACGTTGCCGAACCGCCGCGTGAACCGCCGGGCCGTCTGCGGCGTCAGCGCGATCTCCGGCACGAGTACGATCGCCTGTCGGCCGGCGTCGATCACCTGCTTGATCGCCTGGAGGTAGACCTCCGTCTTGCCGCTGCCGGTTACGCCGTGCAGAAGGTTCACGCTGAAGCCCTCGGCCAGCCGCGGCTCGAGGCCGGTCAGCGCCTTCTGCTGGTCGACGTTCATTTCCAGCGGTGCTTCGAGGCCGTCCGGCTGCGGCTCGACGGGGGAGGTGTAGTCGGCCACGCTGCGGATCTCGACGAGGCCGAGCTTCACCAGCCCGCGTAGGGTCGCCGGCTTCACGCCGCTCTCGCCGGCGAGGCGGACGATCTCCACGCCCTCGCCGGCGGGGATTTGCAGCAGCCGTCCGATGACCGACCGCCGCTTCTTCGCCCGCGTCGCCTCCAGCACGGCCTGCAACTGCCCTGGCCCGAGCGCCGGGTAGACGATCTGGCTGTAACCCAGCCCGATCCGCTTCTTCACCGCCGAGGGGATGATGCTCTCGAGCACCACGCCCAGCGGGCAGACGTAGTACCGCCCGATCCACAGCGCCAGTTCGAGCAGCTTGCCGGAGACCAGCGCCCGCTCGTCCGCGATCGAAAGCAGCCGCTTCGTGCGGGCGTGGGTCGAGGCGTCCGAGAGGCGCACGACGTAGCCCAGCACGCCGCGGTCCCGTCGGCCCAGCGGCACGCGCACACGCTGCCCGACCTTCACCTGCTTCACCAGGCCCGGCGGCACTTCGTAGTCCAGCAGCTTGTCGATCGACCGCTCCAGCGCGACGGCCGCGAAGAGCCCGCTGCCGACGCGCGGCTCGGCCGCTTCGCCGAAGAGCGACGCCTGTGCCTGCCGTTCCTGAGACGGCGGCTTGCCCTGAGGTTCGGCGGGGGGTGCGTCCATGCAACTTGCATTGTAAGCCGGCCGCGGGGTCTGGAAACTGCCGGGCTGCTGTTGCAACGCTCAGGCCGCTCGCCGACAGTGGCAGGATGCTCACCGAGTACCAGTCGGACCGCCTTCTGCTCGGCCTGGCCACGCTGCTGGCGGGGCTGGTGCTGTACGCCACCGCGCTGATCTTCGACTTGCCGCCGCACACCGGCGAAGCCGCCTCCCTGCTGGCCGACGCCGGCGTGGGCGGGCTTGTGGCGCTGGCGGTGGGGCTGCTGCTGGCGTGCGCGCTGGCCGCGGGCCCGGCGGCGTACGTGCGGTTCGACGCGGGCCTGGGCTGTGTGGCGGCGGCACTGGTCGTGGTGGCCGGGCGGCTCGGCACGGCCGGCGGGCAGTACCGCGGGGCGGACCCGGGCGTCTACCTCACCATGGCCCTCGAGACGGTGCTGCTGTTCGTCTTCCTGGCCGGCGGGTGGTGGCTCGTTACGTTCGTCGCGGCACGGTTCGGCCGGGCGGACGCGTCGCTGGACCTGGTCCGCGGCGGTCGACGCAAGAAGGCCAGCGTCGTGAAGGACGAGCCGCTGGACCAGAAGCTGCTGGCCGTGGCCGTGAACGTGGCGACGATGACCGTGCTGCTCATGTTCATCCTCAAGAGCGACGCCCGCGGGCAGGCGATCCTGTGCGTGGGCATCGCCTCGTTCTGCGGGGCGTTGGTGGCGCACCAGTTCGTGCCGACACGGCCCAGCGGCTGGTTCTGGTGCGCGCCGTGCGTGGCGGGGGTCGCGGCGTACGTGGTGGGGTACCTGCAGGCCTCGCCAGAGTTCATGCAGCTGGGCATTCCCGCCGGCTTCTTCGGCGCGCTGGCCCACGCCGCCCCGCTGGACTGGGCCTCGGCCGGCGTGGCCGGGAGCATGATCGGCTACTGGACGAGCGTCCGCTGGAAGCTCAACGAGCAGGACGAAGCGCGCCCGACGGGTGCAATCACGACCAGCGTCTGAGTCCGGATGGTTCGCTACATGCTTGCTCCAAAACATCAGCGGACATGAGAGTGGGACCGACGCGGAGCCTATCGAAACAACTGATCTCGGCGAAGCGGGAGCTTCGGGGTTTCCCGGCATACCGACAGCCCGGGGAGCGTTTCCTGAATTCTGCTACCGTGTTCGCCCGGCCGTGCGACATCCGGGAGGAGCTGAGTATCCGGGTGTACGACGCGCACGGGAGATGACCTGCTTCACCCGCGCCCGCCGGACCGTCGCGCGTGCCTAACATGCCGCATGCTACTCGCGGAATTCAGCATCTGGCCGATGGACAAGGGCGT
The DNA here is from genome assembly GCA_050329715.1 of Phycisphaerae bacterium. Classification (GTDB taxonomy): domain Bacteria; phylum Planctomycetota; class Phycisphaerae; order Tepidisphaerales; family Tepidisphaeraceae; genus DAIOTR01. The sequence continues at coordinate 10,703 of JBHJOM010000074.1, read as the reverse complement.
GAGCGTCGGGGCGTACGTGGCGCGGGTTCTGGACGTGATTGACCAGAGCGGGCTGCCCTACAAGCTCGGGCCGTTGGGCACGTGCGTGGAGGGGGAGTACCAGCAGGTGATGGACCTGATCGCGCGGTGCCACGCCCAATTGGAGGCCGACTCGGACCGGATTTCGTGCGTCATCAAGATGGATTGGCGTCGCGGCACCGCCGGGCGGCTGGAGTCGAAGACGGCGAAGGTGGAACAGACGCTAGGTAGGCCGCTGAAGAAGTAGTCGGCGGCGGCCGCGGCGAACTCGTATTAAACTCGCTTCGAACCCACCGAACCTTCCGCTCGAAAATTCGTCTTTTGCAATAGGCGAGGATGCGCGGGTAATGTTCGGACCGGGGCAGGATCTTCAAGCCCCGTCAAGGAGAGCTAGACGTATGAGCAAATTTTACAACAACATCAAGACAGGTTTTCTGCTCGCGAGCCTCACGGCGTTGATCCTCGTGGCCGGGTACCTCATCGGCGGCGGGACGGGCATCATCATCGCGCTGGTCTTCGCCAGCTTCGGCAACATGATCGGGTGGTTCTTCTCCGACCGCATAGCGCTTGCCGCGATGAGCGCGAAGGAGGTCGGGCAGGAGCACATGCTCTACCGCATCACCGAGCGGCTGGCGCAGAACGCCGGCATGCCGATGCCGAAGGTCTACATCAGCCCGCAGCAGGCCCCCAACGCCTTCGCGACCGGCCGAAGCCCCAACAAGGCGGCCGTGTGCGCCACCGAGGGCCTGATGCAGATGCTGAGCCCGAACGAAATCGCCGGGGTCATGGCCCACGAGCTGGCGCACGTGAAGCACCGCGACACGCTTATTCAGGCGGTGGCCGCGACCATCGGCGGGGCGATCAGCGCGATCGCGTACTTCGCGCTCTTCTTCGGTGGCAGCCGGGAGAACCAGAACCCGTTCGCGGCGATCCTTGTGCTGATTCTGGGCCCGCTGGCGGCCGGGCTTCTGCAGATGGCCATCAGCCGCAGCCGGGAGTTCGCCGCGGACACCGAAGGTGCCGCGATCTGTGGCGACCCGATGTACCTGGCGACGGCGCTGGAGAAGGTGCACCACGGCAATACGCGTATCCCGACGAACGTGAACCCGGCGTTCAACGCATTGATGATCGCCGAGCCGATGAACCTTCGCGGCGGCAGCGTAAGCAAGCTCTTCAGCACGCACCCACCGCTGGCGGAGCGGCTGGAGAACCTCATCGGCCGGCCGAGCGTGCGTTGAAACGCGTGGGCATCGGTAACGTCCCCGGTCGTAGCGGTCGGGCAAGGTGGGCCGCATGAGCAATCCGTTCCAGTTAACCGCCCGGGCGAGGTGAACGCGTCCGGGCTTTTTTGCGCCGACGGATGACTTGCCGGGGTGCGATCGGCCGATACCTTCGTTCATAATGCAGAACGGAAGTTGCAGAAACACGACGGGTTGGTTCGGTCGGCTCGGGTTTGCGGCCTTTGCGGCGCTGTTGCTGGCCACGCAGACGCTGGCGTCGCTTTCCCGCGATATCGACGCCGTGCTGGCCGACGACATCGGGCGGAAGTATACCGTCGGTGTGGTGGTGGTCGAGGTGGGGGATTCCCCCGCGGCAGACCGGCGGCTTTACGAACGCAACCCCACCCAGGCGCTGATCCCCGCCAGCAACCTCAAGGTCGTGACGACGGCCGCAGCACTGGACGTGCTCGGGCCGGACTTCCGCTTCCGCACCGTGCTGGCCGGCAACGGGCAGGACCTGGCGCTCATTGGCGACGGCGACCCGACCCTGGGCGACTCCGATTTCCTCCGCACCGTCGGCTGGGAGGTGGACACGGTCTTCACGCATTGGGCACAGGTGCTCAAGGACCGCAACGTCACCTCGGCGCAGCGGCTGCTCGTGGACGACAGCGTCTTCGACGTAACTTTCCTGCACCCGAACTGGCCGATGGACCAGGTCCAGTTCCACTACGTAGCAGAAGTGGGCGGCGTGAACCTGAACGTCAACTGCCTCGACTTTTACCTGCGCAACCACGGCCGGGGGCAGGTCGTGAGCTTCGAGACAGTGCCCGACACCGACTACGCTAACGTGAACAACGGAGCCGTCGGCGGGGCGAACAATGCCGTGCACCTCTCGCGCCAGCCGGGCACGAACGACATTTCCCTCGGCGGTGAGACGAAGTACCGGCGTCACGGCGGGCTGCGGGTGACGATTCACGACCCGCCCCGTTTCGCCGCGACCTACCTCGCCGAAGTCCTCGATGCCGCCGGCGTCAGAACCCCGCTCAATGTGCAGCGGGACCGGACGGTCCGCAGCCATCTCGACGGCCGGCAGAACGGCTGGGTGGCCCTGGCCGTGCACGAAACCCCGTTGGTGACGGCCCTGGCCCGCAGCAACAAGGACAGCGTAAACGTCTACGCCGAGAGCCTCGTCAAGCGCATGGGCTACGCGACGGCCGGCGGTGCCCCCGGCGACTGGACCAACGGTACGGCGGCCGTGGAGGCGTACCTGGCGCGGCTCGGCCTGCCGGCCGCGGAGTATGATCTGGACGACGGCAGCGGCCTATCGCGACAGAACCGGGTTTCCGCCAACGCCGTCGCCACCGTCCTGGCCGATGCATTCCACCGCCCCTACGGCGCAACTTTCGTGGGCACCATGAGCGTCTCCGGCACGGACGGCACACTCTCCCGCCGGTTCGACGGCCTGGGCCTCACCGGCCGCGTCAAGGGCAAGAGCGGGTTCATCAACAACGTCTCGAGCCTCAGCGGCTACGTCGAGGCACGCAACGGCAAGACGTACGTCTTTGCCGTACTGATGAACGACGTCCCACTCGGCCAGACGTGGAAGGCGAAGCAGATGCAGGAACGCATCGTGCATGCGATTGATAAGAACGCCCGGTAAGCGGGGCGGCTACTGCCCGCGTTGGGTGGCGGGCGTTGCCGGTGCGGTCGGCTCGAAGCCTTCGGCTTCCATCTGCCGGCGGAGGCCTTCAATCGTCCGGTCCACGCGTGAATCGAGGTACGCCCGCACGTCCGGCGGGACGCGGCTTTCCGGCAGCAGGATTTGCGTGCCGTCCTCGAACTGCAGCAGGGCGATCACGCGGTCGCGGGGCTGGCCGTCGGCCGGGGCGCCGGTGAACGTCTGGTTCCAGATGTAGACGCCGTAGTCTTCGACCAGCACGCCGAGCCCGGTCGCACCGGCGAGGCTTTCCAGCGCCTGAGCGATGCTTACGTTATCCAGCACGAGCCGCACGCTGCGGTACTCCGGCGGGATGCGCTGCACCGCCCCCGGCTCGATCACGAACCGCACGTTCGCCTTGTTCGAAAGGTCTGTCAGCACCTGCACAACGTCAGCGCCGGTATACCGCACGCTTACTGGCCGTTGCAGCATCATCCGCACGTGCTCGCTCTTGGGCAGCACCACCACGTCCTTCTCCCAGACGTACCACGTCGCGCCCGTCTGCGACGCGACGGCCTCCAGCGCCTCGGCCGTGGACTTCACGCCCGAGAGCAGCACCTGCTTGTCGCGCAGGGCACCGTCGGTCACACGGCTTTCGATCGCCAGGCCCGGTTCGGCCGTTCCGGCTTGCTCCGCGGCCGTGTCCAGCCCCAACAGGCGTTCGTCCAGCCGGCGGATCAACTCGCTCAGTGGCAGCTCGGCCGGCACGTCCAACGGCGTGCTGCGGAGCGTGCCAAGTGCCTGCATCTCGGCGATTGTCGCCCGCCGGCCCAGGCGCTGCAGCGCCGGCGTCGGGCGGAGCACCAACTCCTGGTCACCGAGCCGCCCCTCCAGCGAGAGGGAACCAGCGATCGCGTCGATGGCCTCACGCAGCGGAACGTCGCTCACCGCGACGTTGATCGGAGTGCGCCGGCCGTAGGGCAGCAGGTCGTAGGCCGACGGCTCGACGCGCACCGGCACGCCGGTCTGCTCGAGGATCGCCTCCAGCACGCCAGGCAGGGTCGTCCCGGTGAAAGAGAGCGTCACCGGCTGGTCCAGCGCTTCGTTGATGAGCGCCGAGGCCTCGCCGGAGGCCTGGCCCGTCGCCGGGGCGGCGGCACCGCCCCACACCACGGCCGACACGGCCACGGCCATCAGGGCCGAGGGGATTCGCTTCGAAGTCTGCATCGGCTTGCCCATGGCGGTTGAGGATAACGACCTGCCCGAAGATTCCGAACGCCAGCCCGCCTAGTAGAACGAGATCCACCCGCCGCGGTTCGGGCCGGCGGCACCCACATCGACCTGCGACTCGCCCTCAATGATCGCCGTCTCGTCCAGCAGCAGGCTCCGTTCGAACGCCAGGCCCTCGGGCCGGGCAAGCTCCACGGTCAGGGTGCCGCGCGCAGGTATCGGCGCAACGGCCAGGCCGACGGAAACGCCACGGCCGCCAATGACGTTCGCCGTTTCGTCAGTCGTCGCCGTGTTGCTCGCGATGCCTCCGCCGATGCCGCCGTCGATTCCGGGGATGCCCGGGGATGCCTCGCGTGCACCATCCGGCAGCAGGAGCACGGCACCGCCGAGTGCCGTCAGCAGCACCGCGGCCGCGGCGGCGTAACGCCAGAAGCCCAACCCCTGTCCGGACAGCCCCACGCCGCGGTGCGGCTTTGGGCGGATCAGCAGCCGCTCACGCTCGGCCTGCTGTGTGCCGTCGTCGTACGGATCGGCGTCATCGGCTGCGAAGTCAAAGCCGTCATCGTCCGCGGCGAGGTAAAGCCCGGCGGCGGCGGCCGTATCGGCGGCGTCCAGGCGGGGTCCGAGCGCGGCCAGCAGTGCCGTGTGGCTCGTCTGCGGCAGGTCCGAGCCCGTCGAAAGCGTGGCCGATAGCCGGCGGTAGTCGGCCAGCACCGCCCGCGCGCCGGCGTCGGCGGCCAGCCGCTCCTCCAGCGCACGCGTCTCGGGGGGCGACAGGTCGTCGTCCAGGTACCGGCTGATCTGAAATTCGAGTTCTTCGTCCACCATCGTTCTGTCCGTTCGCTTTCGCCGAACCACCTCACATCACGTTCGCCAGCAGGTCACGCAGTTTTTTGCGCGCCTGGAAGACATGCCACTTCACGGCCTCCACACTGCAGCCGAGTTCCTCGGCGATTTCCTTCTGCGGCCGGTCTTCCATCGTGAACATGACCAGCGCCAGCCGCTGCCGCTCGGGCAGTTTCTCCAAGGCCCTCTGCAGGTGCTGGCCCAGTTCTCTTCCCTCGGCACTGCGGGCGGGGTCGAAACTGCCGACGGACTGCTCGCCCGTCGTGCCGGTGCCGGCCTGACTGCTGATCGGGCCTGCATTTTCGTCGTCGATGCTCGATGCACTCCGCAAACTCCGGCTGCGGCGGCGGTTAAGCGAAAGGTTCCGCACGATCCGCATGAGCCAGCCGGCGAAGGCGTCGGGCGTCTGCAGGGTCGGAAGCTTCCGGTACGCCTTGAGCAGCGCGTCCTGCACGACCTCGGCCGCGTCGTCTGAACTGCCCAGCAGGCGGTAACTGACGGCCATCGCCTGGCGATGGTGCCTCCGAACGAGTTCGTCGAAGCTGGGCCTGTCGCCGGCGGCGGCGGCACGGGCGAGCTGGCCGTCGGACGGGCCCACTCCGCTCGGGCCGGCTTCGCTCGCGTCAGGCTCGGTCGCGTCGGGGTGTTCTGGCCGCGGCTGTTCGCGGTTCGTTCGGACGGTATCGTGCGCGCGGCCCGGGTGGTCACGCTCGTCGCGTGGTCGCTCGGGGGGAGTCTGGTCGGATCTGCCGGCATGATGCCCGGTCATTAGACCGGCCATGGTGACGAAGGTTTGGCCTCTTTGCCAGTAACAGCGCGGGGAATGCCGTGGGCACGTTGCATGGGGCCAGAAACATCTGATTCGTTCGAACCGGCCGCGGTGAATGCTTTAGGACGGTTCACCCCTCCTCGGGTAGGCTTTGGGGGTGTCAGCTATTGAACCCGGCCGTCGCGCCGTCATTACCGGGGTTGGCGTGGTCAGTCCGAATGGCGTTGGTGCCTCGGCGTTCCTCGAGAACTGCACCGCCGGCGTCAGCGGTTTGAAGCGGTACGGGCACCCGGGGTTGCGTACCTCGGCGGTCGGTGCCGTGGGCGACGACGCGTTCGACCCGCACGACCACCTCGACGCCGCCGACGTCCGCCGAACGCCCCGACTCGTTCCCATGGCCGTGGCCGCGGCACGCGAGGCGCTACAGCAGGCGGGTCTGGACCTCGCCGGACAGCCCGACCGCGTCGGCGTGCTGCTGGGCACCGGCGGCGGGGGGCTGGAGTTCGTCGAGCGGCAGTACAAGGCCTACTTCACCGGCGGCAAGGCCAGCCCGTTCACCATCACCTCGGGCACACACGGAAATCTCTCCAGCGAGCTGTCCATCCACCTCGGCGCGCACGGGCCGAGCCACGTCATCACCACCGGCTGCGCCAGCAGCACGGACGCGCTGGGCTATGCCCGGCTGCTGCTGGCGGCGGGCTTGGCGGACGCGTTCGTCGTCGGCGGGGCGGACACCACCATCGCGCCAGGCATTCTCGGCGGGTTCGAGGCGATGAAAGTCGTCAGCACACGCCACTGGGATGACCCGGCGATGAACAGCCGACCCTTCTCCGCCGACCGCGACGGCTTCGTACTCGGTGAAGGCGCATGGATGTTTGTGGTTGAAGCCGCCGAGGCCGCCGAGGCTCGCGGCGCACGCCCTCTGGCGGAACTGGCAGGCTACGGCAGCACCTGCGACGCCTTCCACCGCGTGCAGATCGCGCCGGACGCGAAGCAGAGTGTTCGGGCGATGCAACTTGCCCTGGCCGACGCGCAAGTGCGCCCCGAGGACGTCGGCTACGTCAACCTCCACGGCACCGGCACGGACATGAACGACCGCATGGAGACGGCGGCCGTACGCCAGGTCTTCGGCCCCGGCGCCGACGGCATCCCGATGAGCAGCACCAAGAGCCTGATCGGCCACCCGCAGGGCGCGTGCGGCGCGGCGGGCGTGGCCGCGACGGTTCTTGGCATGCGTGCCGGCCGACTCCACCCGACCCTAAACCTGACCCACCCGGACCCGGCGTGCGACCTGGACTACGTCCCGGCCATGGCCCGGGACGCGACCGTTCGCGTGGCGTTGTGCAACTGCATCGCCTTCGGCTCGAAGAACAGTGCGCTGGTGGTCAAGGCCGTGACGTAAGTGATTCTGCCGGGATGAAGACGGGTTGTGCGTGCCCGCGGGCCCTTGCCGGGGTAGCATGCCGTTGTGAGCGAAGAAACGACATCCCGTTCCCGATCCCGTCCTGAATCCGCCGGTTGGCCGGCTTGGAAGGTCGTGCTGCTGCTGGGTGGCCTGCTCCTGGCGGCCGGCGGTATCGCGGCACGCTATGCGATCAACCCGCCCGAGCCGGCACCGGCTGCGGCCGTTGAGCCCGGGGTGGACCTGCCCGACGGCGCGCAGGGCTTCATGCGGCAGTCCGACGAATCAGGCCGGAGCCTCAGTGATGGCGCATCGCTCGAACCCACATCGTCGCCACCTCCGGCCGGCATCAAGGGGTGGCTCTACGCCAACGGCCCTCTGTTTACGAACATCGGCATGAGCTTCGTCGTGGGGATTGTCGGCGGCGTGTTTCTCCGCACATTCGTCAAGGCCATCGCGGGGCTGGCGGCATTGGCGATCGTCGGACTGGTGGCGGCAGCTTACTTCGACGTGCTCCCGGAGGACTGGACCAACCTCCAGACGGCCTACGAGCAACACGCCGAGGGCATCACCCAGCAGGCCCGCACGGTCGCCGAGCGACTGACGGCCGTGCTGCCGACGACGCTCAGCGCAGCGGCCGGGCTACTGTTCGGCTTCCTCCGTGGGAAGTAGCGACACCGCAGCCGGCAAGGCCATCGCACGTTCCGGCCGGCGGGTTTCAATGCCGGATGCCGTTGAGTTCCTGCGCGAAAAACGCCGCGGCGAGGTCGGCGACTTCGTCCAGCTTGCCCGGCTCCTCAAAGAGGTGTGTCGCGCCTTCGACGACACGCAACTGCCCGGGGGCGGTGAGCTTCCGGCAGGCCGCTTCGTTCATGCGGAGCACCGGTGCGTCTTCTCCCCCGACGAGCAGCAGGGTAGGAGCCTTGACATGCGGCAGGGCGTCCTCGGCCAGGTCGGGGCGACCGCCGCGACTGACGAGAGCATGCACGCCGTCGGGACGCTCGGCGGCGGCGTAGATGGCCGCGGCAGCCCCGGTACTGGCACCGAAAAGCCCGATCGGAAGCCCTTTTAACTGGGGATGCGTCTTGGCCCATTCGACGGCGACGACCAGCCGCTCGGAGAGCATGGGGATGTTAAACCGCAGGGCGGCGGTCTGCCGGTCGGCGACCTCCTCGGCGTCGGTCAGGAGGTCGAAGAGGAGGGTATCGAAACCGGCGGCGTTGAGCCGGGAGGCGACGCGACGGTTACGGGACGAGTGGCGGCTCGAACCGCTGCCATGGGCAAAGATGATGACGCCGGTGGCTGAACTGACGACGCGCAGGGCGCCGTTCAATTCGCCGGCGTCGATGGGGATGAGCACGGAGGATTCCTTGGGTATGTCGCCGATTATTTGAATCATGGAGCCCCCTCGCGTGGTGCGAAGGCGGCTTGCGGGTGGGGCATGTCGTCTTTGTTGCGGGCGTATTCCAGGAGGTGACGGACCTCCGCGTCGCTCGTCTGGTCGAAGCGGTCATACCAGCCCCCGACTGCGGTGAAGTCGTCGGGCCGGAGGGGGCAAATCAGCCGGTCTACGCTACGCGCGAATGCTTCGGCCTCCCAGGGAGCGGCAACGCCGACGGCGACCGTAATGGAAACCGGCTGGTGGTATCGAACGGCCTGAACGGCCGCCCGCATCGTCGAGCCGGTGGCGAGCCCGTCGTCGACGAGGATGACGTGCTTTCCGTCAACATCGGAAGTCTGGCCATGGGGGCGGAACAGGCGTTCCTGACGGACGACTTGCTCCTGAGCCTGGCGGACCATGACGTCCAAGTCGGCCGGGTCCAGTCGAAATGACCTCACGACCGCGTCATTGATGACGCGAACCCCGCCCGTCGCGACGGCACCGACGGCCAGTTCCGGCTGCCCGGGTGCACCCAGCTTCCGCACGACGAAAACGTCCAGCGGTGCGTGGATTCGGCGCGCGATCTCGTAGGCGACCGGAACGCCGCCCCGGGGTAAGCCCAGAACCAGTACGTCATTCTGGTCCGCCAAATCCGACAAGTGCTCGGCGAGCACCTGCCCGGCATGATAGCGGTCTACATAACTGGACAGCATGCCGACCGGCAGGCAATCAGGGTGCCAAAATCCGCTGCAAGGTTTGGGAAATGGTAGTTATTGAAGCAGGTTCAGACCGAACGCCCTGATTCTTCCTGCTGTGCCGCATGGCCGATCGCGACGTTGTAGGATTCGAGCCCAATACGGAGCAGATCCGCGTCGGACTGTCCCACACGCCCGTTGAGCGCATAGAACACCTGCTTGCCGCTGCGGCGGTTCTCAATGATGTTGCTCATCCGCAAAAGGCCAAGATGGTGGCTTACGGTCGGCTGCGGCAGGTCGAGGCGGTCGCAGAGCGTCGAAACGTTCAATTCGCCCTCACGCAACATCAGAAGGATGCGCAGCCGGGTGGGGTCCGACAGCAGCTTGAAGAGGCCGATCAGGGCGTCGATGCGAGGCTCATCGGCCTGCTCATGGATCGCCGTGGCTGTGAGATGTTTGTCGAATGGCTTCATATCGACATGTTAGTCGGATGCCTGTCTGCGGATTCGCGGACGAGTTTTTTGAAATTCCGCCCGAACAAAAGTGTCCGGCCGACCTCTGTCGCGGCAGGTCCAGCGCCCAGGACCGCTCGGCGGCCCGGGGCCACCTGGCCGCCTGAACCCGACGTGCCGGCCTTGGTCTGTACACGGGCGTGACAAGCCCGTGCGCATCGCTAAACTAGGCGGCGTTCGTTCGCGGGCCTCGAAGACAGGCCTGAGTTGGTGTGCACTCCGCCCTTGAAGCGTCGGGGTGCCGTGAACCAGTCAACCCCGGGGCGATGGTCTAACGGGATGACGGCTGAATCGCATTCAGCAAATCGGGGTTCGATTCCCCGTCGCTCCATAAGCTCCCCTAAGCCGCCGGCGGCACCGCGGGTCATCGTGCGTGCCGGCCAGCTTGCGTACCTTGATCCACGCGTTCTCGGCCTGCATGTTGAGGTCGATTTTGAGGCCGCTGCATCTGCCCACAGCCGCCGGTAGAATCGAAAGGATGCTTCCCAACCCGTTGGACGTGGCGATGAAGGAGTGGGCGGCCGTCGTTTCGGCGGTCGTCGAGGGGCGGCAGGTGATGCTGTTGCGAAAGGGCGGCATTCACGAGGGCCGCGCCGGGTTTCAGATGAAGCACGACGCCTTCGCCTTCCTGCCGACGTACCTGCACCAGTCCGCCGAGCAGACCAAGCCCGCCGAGCGGCACCGGCTGCGGCCGCTGCGGGATGAGCCGGAGGCCGTGCACCTGACCTATGCCGCCGAGGTGACGGACGTGCTGGTGGTGCCCGACCGCCCGACGATGGACCGGCTTGTCGAGGAGCACATCTGGGCGGAGCCGTACATCGACCTCCGGTTCAACTACAAGCCGCAAAGCCCGCTTTTTTTGGTGATCGTGCGGCCGTGGGTGCTGGCGTCGCCCGTTGAGGTGGCGAACGACCGGTACATAGCCGGGTGCCGGAGCTGGGTGCCCCTGCGCCAGCCGATCGAGACGGGCCGA